>JBEPVP010000229.1:0-5537 GCA_041690935.1 Rhodanobacter sp. | reverse complement strand
AAGCAGCAGCGATCAGGGCAAGACTGGCCAACAGGCGCTTCATGATCCGTCTCCACAGAGTGACGACACCACGCTAAGGCTTGATGTTTGAACGCGTGATGAGTTTCACGCAGCTGGCTGGCGGGCGTTTACCTGCCAGCCAGCCATGGGCGGTTGCCGCGAGCTGGCGCGGCGGAAAACGCCAGTCAGCCCCTAGCGTTTGGCCTGGTCGCCGCGTTGGGATGCCAGCACGCGCCCATCGGCACCTTCGCTGCCGCCTTCGGTGGTCACCGGCGGATGCAGCTCGGTACCATTTGAACTCGGGTGGGTCGGATTGGCGTCCGGCCAGCTGGGGCCCTGCCGTACCCGCTCCTGCTTGACCTCCAGCAGCGCCTGGATCTTCGCCACCGCGTCTTCCTGACTGATGTGCTGGACCGGCACTTCCCGGGGCGCGCGCTTGCGTGCGGCGGTTTCTTTCCTGGTGCCGGAGCCCGCGCTGCCATTCGCGGCGAATGTCGGCAACGGCTTCTTCGGGGCCGCCGAGGCAGTGGGCTTGCTGGCAAGCTTGCGGACGGCTGTTTTGCCGGCCTCCGGCTTGCGTGTCGCCGCCTTCTTCGCAACAACCTTCTTCGCGACGGCTTTCTTCGCGACCGATTTCTTCGGAGCCACTTTCTTCGTCGCGACTTTCTTTGCGACCACCTTCTTGGTCGCGGCCTTCCTGGGCGCGGCCTTCTTCGCCGCCGGTTTCCGGGTGGCGGTTTTCTTCGCTGCCACTTTCTTCTTCGCCGCCAGCGGCTTTGCCGCGGACTTCTTCAGTGCGGTTTTTCGTGCTACCGGTTTCTTCGCCGCAGATTTGCGGGTGGCGACGCTCTTGACGGCCGCCTTGCGTGGCGCGGCCTTGGTGGCGCCACCCGCCGCTGCTTTTTTCGCGGGCGCTTTCCTGGCGGGTGCTTTCTTTGCCGCGGACTTCTTCGCAGCCGACTTGCGGGTCATAGCCATGCGTTCGTTCTCCTGCGGTGGGCGTTGGGACAAGTCCAGTATGCACGCCTGCGCCGCAGCTGGCATCAACCCTTGCAGCAACCATTCATCCCGCACGTGTCGAAGCGATGGCGCCGACAACCAGCACGATGCTCAGCGGAAGCTGGGATGCATCAGCTCGTCGAGAAAATGCGGAAGCACGCGATGGTTTACCAGCACGGTGAAGATCACACCGTAGGCGGCGCCCCACAGGTGCGCGCTGTGATTGACGTTGCCGTGCCCGCGCCGGTCCATGTAGATCGAGTAGCCGGTGTACAGCACCGCATAGACGATCGCCGGCATCGGTATCACCAGCACGACAATCTGCTGCCATGGCGCCAGCAGGATGAACGCGAACAGCACCGCCGACACCGCGCCCGAGGCGCCGAGGCTGCGGTAGTTCGGGTTGGCGCGATTCTTCAGGTAGGTCGGCAGGATCGAGATCACCAGCCCGCCGATATAGAACAACGCGAAGCCGAACATGCCCAGCGAGTTGCTGAAGAACGGCTCCATCGCCCGCCCGAAAAAATACAGGGTGAACATGTTGAACAGCAGGTGGCTGAAATCCGCGTGCACCAGTCCGTAGGTCACCAGCCGATGGTATTCGCGCTGCCCGGTGATCGCCGGCGGCCACAGGATCAGGTCGTTCATCAGTCGGCTGTTCTTGAATGCCATGAACGAGACGATGCAGGTGATGGCGATGATGACGAGCGTGATCGGCATGAACGGTTCCGCGGCAGGAAGGGCAAAGCTCGGCATCTTGGCGGCCGAGCCCGCGCTTGTCGACTTTCAGCCTCTTCCAATGACACATGAGCCTGGACGAGGTGCCGTGATTCCAGCGACACATGAGCCCGAGCGGTCACGTTTGCAGGATGATCGTGACGCTGGATACCCATTCGCTTCGCTCGCAGGACGATGTCCGCGCCTTTCTCGATGGCAACGCTGCCGTGCACTTCTCGCCACCCGCGGAGGCTGACCGCTATCGCTGGCTGGAGGCCACGTTGCGCCAGTTTCACTACGACACGCTCAAGCGCGCCGACAAGGGCGTGCTGCAGACGTTCATGCGCAAGGTCACCGGGTATTCGCGCGCGCAGCTAACGCGGCTGAGCGGGCAATGGCAGCGCGGGCGGCGCGGGCCACCGGCGCAGCCGTTTGTCCGGCGCTATAGAACTGCCGACGTCCGCTTGCTGGTGGCGCTCGATCGTCGGCATAGCCAGCTCCCGGATCAGCCACCAAGAAGTTGGCCGAGCGTGCCGTCACCGTGTTCGGCGAGACGGCGTACGCGCGGTTGGCGACGATCTCGGTGGCGCACCTGTACAACCGGCGCGCCAGTGGGGCTTACCAACGTCAGCGTGGGCATTGCGAGCCGACCGGCGTACGCAGCGTGACGATCGGCGAGCGGCGGCCGCAGCCCAACGGTGCGCCGGGCCATCTGTGCGTGGATTCGGTGCGCCAGGGTGATTGGGACGGCATCAAGGGCTTGTACGTCATCAACCTGGTCGACGCGGTCACCCAGTTCGAGGTCGTCGTCGCGGTCGAGCGCATCAGCGAACACTTCCTCATTCCGGCCCTGCAACAGGCGCCGGCCGCATTTCCCTTTCACGTACGCGGCTTCCACTCCGACAACGGTTCGGAGTACATCAACCAACAGCTCGCCGCCATGCTGGAGAAACTGCACACCGAGTTCACCAAGTCGCGCGCGCGGCGCACCAACGACAACGCGCTGGTCGAGAGCAAGAACGCCTCCGTCGTGCGCAAGCACCTGGGCTACAGCCATATCCCCAGTCACCATGCGCAGACCGTCAACGCGTTCCTGCGCGACCACCTCACGCCCTATCTCAACTATCACCGGACGTGTTTCTTCCCCGAGACCACTTTGGACGACGACAAGGGCCGCCAGCGACGGCGCTACCGCTACGAACACATGAACACGCCCTACGAGCGGCTCAAGCGGGTGGCCGACGCCATCACCTTTCTCAAGCCTGGATGCACCTTCGCCCAGCTCGATACGCTCGCTCACACCATCACCGACAACCAGTGCGCTGATCAACTCAACGCCGAACGCGAAAAGCTATTCCAACGCATCAAGAGCAAAAAAGCCGCCTGACCCTGAAATTAACCATCGCTCAGGCTCATTTCACTTTTGGAATGTGCTCTTTCCGCGGGCAGCGCGGGCCGCCCGACGCCGTGTTTGCGCTCCGATATCGCCGGGATCACTGCCCAGAACACCGCCGCACCGCTATGATCCCGCACTTTGCGCGGCCACTCGCCGCCTGACGGACCTCATGGCCTCGCTTCGCTACCTGCATCTGGACGTTTTTGCCGCCACGCCCGGCGGTGGCAATCATCTTGGCGTGGTGATCGGCGCGGATGACTGGAGCGCCGCGGCGATGCAGCGCTTCGCACGCTGGACCGCGCTGGTGGAGACCACCTTCCTGCTGCCGCCGACGGCTCCGAAGGCGAGCTATCGCGTGCGCATCTTCACCCCGCACAAGGAGATCCCGTTCGCCGGCCACCCCAGCATCGGCAGCGCGCATGCGGTGCTGGAATGCGGCCTGGCCGAGCCGCGCGACGGCTTGCTGTGGCAGCAGTGCGACGCTGGCGTGCTGCCCATCCGCGTGCAAGGCAGCGGCGCCAGCCGCGAACTGCTGCTGCAGTCACCCGGCGAGCGCGTGCTGGATACCGGCCTCGGCGCGCATCCGCTGCTGCCGGCAACGTTGACCGGCATCGAAACCGGCACGCTGCCGCCGGCGCTGGTGGATGGCGGTCGCCGCTGGTGGCTGGCCGAAGCTGCGGACGAGGCCAGCTTGCGCGCGTGGCAGCCCAACCATGCGGCGATCGGCGCGCTGGCGCAGGCCAGCGACAGCATGGGGTTATGCGTGTTCGCGCGCAGTGCGGGCGATGCCGGCAGCGCCCGCCAACTGGTGGTGCGTGCGTTCCCGGCCGGCGTCGGCATCGTCGAGGATCCCGCCTCCGGCGCCGCCAACGGACTGATTGCCGCGTATATCGCGCATGCCGAGCCGCACGGCGAACTGGCTGGCGGTTACCTGGTCAGCCAGGGCCGCGAGATCGGGCATGACGCGCGGCTGGTCGTGCATATCGAGCGCGCCGCCATCTGGGTTGGCGGACGCAGCCACACGGTGATCGACGGCACGCTGGACTGGAAACCGCACGGCTAGACGGTCGGCCGCAACGCCTTGGTAGGGCGGGCACTGCCCGCCGCTGTTGCATCGACAAGAGCCGACGGGCAGTGCCCGCCACCAGTCAAGTTGTCGCCAAGGCTCGCAGCGAACGCTAGCCGCGTTCGTCCAGATGTGCGCGACGCGCAGAGACCAGCGCCAGCGCCGACCAGTCCAGCTCTTCATCACCGCCGGCCAGCGCCTCCAGCAGGCTGTCACGCAGCACGCCGGCAAACGGCAGCGGCACCCGCACCGCGCTGCCCGCGGTCAGCGCCAGTTCGACATCCTTCAAGCCCAGCGGCAGCGCAAATCCGGCCGGCTTGAAACGCTGCTCGGCGATCAGCTTGCCGTAGCCCTGATACGCCGGTGCGGCAAACAGGGTGTTGGTCATCACCTCAAGGAAATCCGCGGCGCTGACGCCGTGCGCGCGGGTCAGCGCGGTGGCCTCCGCCATGCTTTCGATCGCACTGGCCAGCATGAAATTGCCGGCGATCTTCGCCACGTTCGCGCGTTCCGGCGCGTCGCCCAAGGGCCACACCTTGCTGCCCATCGCCTCGAGCAACGGCCGCACCTTCTCGATCGCCGCCGGTCTGCCGGCAGCGAGGATATTCAACTTCCCCGCGGCCGCGATGTCCGGCCGTCCAAACACCGGCGCGGCGACATAGGCCAGCCCGCGCTTCGCATGTTCCTCGGCCAGCTCCTTTGCCAGCGCCACCGAAATCGTGGCGTGGTTCACATGCACCGTGCCGCGGTCCATCGCGTCCAGCAATCCACTGTCGAGAATCACCTCGCGCACGGCCTGATCGTTCGCCAGCATGCTGCACAGCACGTCGCCCTGCGCAGCCCGGTCGGCCGTGCGCGCCACCTTCGCGCCCAGTGAAGCCAGCGGTTCGGTCGCCGCTTCAGAGCGATTCCACACGGTCACCGCATGACCTGCTGCAATCAGGTTGCTGGCCATCGCACTGCCCATCGCGCCGAGACCGATGAATCCGACTTTCATGCGGGTTTCCTCCTGCTGATTCAGCGCGCAGTGAAACATGCCGCGCGTTCACGATGCGCGAAGCGGACAACGGATGCCGCGGGTTCCGAAGGCCGGCCGGGACGTGTCGAACCCCGACAAGGAGGTTCCAAAGGTCGACAGCGAGGTTCGCCAGCCCGACAGGGAACTGCGCCACCGCGGCGAGGCGGTCGCGCAGGTCGACGGCAACGTGTGGAACCTCGACCGCGACGTGGCGTAGCCCGGCGAGGGCGTCCGGAACCGCGAACGAAACCCGACGAACCGCGACGTTGAGGTGGCGAACGCCCAGCCGGACCTGCAAAGCGTCGACGGGGATGTCGAGAACTGCCCCCCTGGACCTACAC
>JBEPVP010000228.1:0-5538 GCA_041690935.1 Rhodanobacter sp. | reverse complement strand
ACCTGCACCTGAAGATCATGCTGGAGCGCATGCGCGAACGCTACGGCGTCGAGGTGGTAACGCATCCGCCGCGCATCGCCTATCGCGAAACCATCGCAGGCCACGCCGAGGGCCACCACAAGCACAAGAAGCAGACCGGCGGCGCCGGCCAGTTCGGCGAGGTGTTCCTGCGCGTGGAACCGCTCGAGCGCGGCGCCGGTTTCGAGTTCGTCGACGCGGTCAAGGGTGGCGTGATTCCCGGCCAGTTCCTGCCGGCGATCGAGAAAGGCGTGCGCCAGGCGATGGAGCATGGCGCGATCGCCGGCTTCCCGCTGCAGGATCTGCGCGTCACCGTCTACGACGGCAAATACCACCCGGTCGATTCGAAGGAGGTCGCCTTCATCAGCGCCGGCCGGAAGGCCTTCATCGACGCCATCGGCAAGGCGCGACCGATCGTGCTGGAGCCGATCGTCAACGTCGAGGTGGCGATCCCCGAGCACAACGTGGGCGATGTCACCGGCGGCCTCGCCGGCAAGCGCGCGCGCATCCTTGGCACCGACACCCAGCGCGGCGGCGAGCTGGTGATCAAGGCGCAGGCGCCGCTGGCCGAACTGATCGACTACCCCACCGAACTGAAATCCATGACCGGCGGCCGCGGCCGCTACAGCCTCGACCTCAGCCACTACGAAGCGGTGCCGCCAACCGTGCAGAAGCAGCTCAGCGAGGCATGGAAACCGCACGCGGAGGAGGACTGAGGCGCAGCATCCGTGGATCGGGCGCGCGGCCGTTATGCTCAAGCCCTGCTGACCACGGAGCCACCACCATGAATCTGGCCTTCACCGCGCTCACGCGCTGCCTGCTCGCCGGTGCCCTGTTGTCGCTCGGCGCCTGCGCGGCAAGCGCCGGCACCACCGCGGATCAGCCCACGCAGCAGGCCAGCGTCACGCTTGCGCGCAGCACCTGTTTCGGTTTGTGCCCCGGCTACACCGTGACAGTCGACGCGGAAGGCCGGATTGATTTCACCGGCCATGCCCACGTGCAGACTGCCAAGGCCAGCGGCCACGCCACGCCGGCCCAGCTCGCCAGCATCCTTGCCGCCGTCACGCAGAGCGGATTCCGTTCGATGCAGGACAGCTACACCTCGCGCAACGACGGCTGCGAAATGATGATGAGCGACCAGCCCGGCGTAAAGATCACCGTCGCCGACACCAGCGGCAGCAAGACGGTGGATTTCTACGACGGTTGCACCGGCGCCGCCGCCGATGCGGTGCGTCCGCGGATCGAACAACTGGCCAAGGTCATCGACCAGCAGCTGGATACCAGGCGCTGGATCGGTACACCGGCCGCGCCCGGCGCTGTCGAGCAAGTCGAGCGCTGAGCCTCTGCATTTTTGTGGGGGCACACCTGTGCGCGATGCTCCAGGGGCCAAGAACATCGCGCCACGCCACCTTTGACGATTGACTAGCGTTTCGGCTTCAGCAATGTACCGGTGCATTTCGGTGAGCCGCACAGGCACACCCACAGCTTCTTCAGGCGCGCGCTGTGCGGCACGTCCAGCACGATGCCGTAGTCGTAGGTAAGTTCTTCGCCGGGCTTGATGGCGCGGATCGCCTCGATCACCACCTTGTCCCGGCGCGGATCGCCGCTGGCGCTTTCCTCGACCAGGGCGCGGCAATTCGGCGCGCAGCTGTGGTTGATCCAGCGCGCGCTGTTGCCGTGCTGGTTCGCGTCGACGATGTAGTCGTCGTTGAGCGTGAACAGGAACGTGTGGCCGGTTTCGCCGCCGTCGCCGTACAGCTCGTCGGCCTCGGCATGGGTCAGCAGCTTGCCCTTGTATTCGATGATCTCCTCGCCCTTGCTGATCGGTGCGGTGGCGAACACGCCGTTGCCGTGGATCGGCGAGCGGCGGGCGATGATGCGACGTGCTGAAGTCATGGGCGAATCTGCTGGCTCTGGGAAACGGAGCGGCGATGATGCCCGTTGCGGGGCGTCATGGGAATTTACGTCAACTTTGCTAAGATTCAAACAATCGTTTGAGGTGACGCCATGAAGCGACTGCTGCAAGGTTCTTTGCTGGTCCTGCTGAGCGCTGGCCTGATCGCCTGCGGGCCGGCGCGCAAGAGCGTCTACCCGCCCACGGTCAGCCTCCAGCAGGTGTCGGTGCTGCCGAGCGGCCAGTGGCAGCTGACCGTGCGCATCCAGAACAACAGCTACGCCGAGATGGATTTCAAATCGCTGGACGGCCAGCTGCAGATCGCCGCGCTGGTGCCGGTGCGGCTGCACGCGACCTTCAAGCTGGACATCCCGGCGCTGGCCGGTGACGTGATCCAACTCGACGTGTTGCCCACCACGGCGATGAGCGATGCACTCAACACCATTGCCGGCAAGGGCAGCGCCGGCGCGCTGGCCTATCGCGTCAGCGGCAGCGCCAGCGCCAAGCCCGAACAGGAAGACAAGCCGCGCGCGTTCGACTTCAACGGCAGCGACTGGATCTCGCCGGTGCCGGGCATTCCCCATACCTATCGCTGACAGCACCCTGTCCATCCAAGGAATCACCATGACCGCTTACAAGGCTCCCCTCGACGACCTGCGCTTCACCCTGTTTGACGTGCTGGGTGCCGAAAAAATCCTGACCGTTCTGCGCGATGGCGAGGCGCACAGCCGTGACCTGCTCGACGCGGTACTGGAGGAAGCCGGCCGCCTCAGCGAACAGCTGCTGGCGCCCACCAACGGCCCCGCCGACGAAGAAGGCTGCCACTTCGACAAGGCCACCCGCACGGTGACCACGCCGAAGGGTTTCAAGGAAGCGTTCAAGCAGTTCGCCGACGGCGGCTGGACCGGCCTGACCAACCCTGAGGTCTACGGCGGCCAGGCGTTGCCCGGCGTACTCGGCACCGCCACCACCGAGATCTTCCAGTCCGGCAACCTGGCGTGGAGCCTGTATCCGCTGCTGTCCGAAGGCGCCACCCACGCGCTGGAAATCCATGGCGAGGAATGGCAGCGCGAACATTTCATGAAGCCCATCGTGGCAGGCCGCTGGACCGGCACGATGTGCCTGACCGAGCCGCAGGCCGGCTCCGACCTCGGCCTGCTGAAGACCCGCGGCGAACCGGGCGCGGCGGACGCGGGCGGCCACCCGGCCTACAAGATCAGCGGCACCAAGATCTTCATCAGCGCCGGCGAACACGACCTCACCGAGAACATCGTGCACCTGGTGCTGGCGCGCCTGCCCGATGCGCCGGAAGGCAGCCGCGGCATCTCGATGTTCATCGTGCCGAAGTTCAGGCTCAACGCGGACGGCTCGCTGGGCGAGCGCAACAGCGTCGCTGCCGGCGCGATCGAACACAAGATGGGCATCCACGCCTGCTCCACCTGCGTGATCAACCTGGACGGTGCCGAGGGTTACCTGATCGGCAAGCCACACAAGGGCCTGATGGCGATGTTCACCATGATGAATGCGGCGCGTCTGTCGGTCGGCGTGCAGGGCCTGGCGCTGGCCGAGCGCGCGCTGCAGAACAGCCTCAATTACGCGCGTGAGCGGCTGCAATCGCGCGCGCTGTCCGGCGCGAAGTTCCCCGACAAGCCGGCCGACAACCTGCTGGCGCAGCCGGACGTGCGGCGCATGCTGCTGACCCAGCGCGCGTTCGTCGAAGGCTCGCGTGCGTTGCTGCTGTACACCGCGCTGCAGACCGACGTCGAGGCGCGCGCGACCGACGAGGCCGCGCGCAAGGCCGCCGGCGAGCTGGTCGCGTTCCTGATCCCGATCGCCAAGGGCGTGGTGACGGAACTCGCGCAGGAGTGCACCAAGGAAGCGCTGCAGATCTACGGTGGCCACGGCTACATCGCCGAGAACGGCATGGAGCAGTTCGTCCGCGACGCCCGCATCATCACCCTGTACGAAGGCACCACCGGGATCCAGGCGGCCGACCTGCTCGGGCGCAAGATCCTCCAGCTGCAAGGGGTGGGCTTCAAGCACTTCCTGCAGGAGATCAGCGCGTTCTGCCAGCAGCACAGTGCCGATGAAGCGCTGCGCGCGTACATCGCGCCGCTCGCCATCGCCACCAAGAACTGGGGCGAGCTCACCCTGAAACTGGCCCAGCGCGTGCAGGCCAATCCGGAAGAACTCGGCGCCGCCGCCACCGACTACCTGTACTACTCCGGCTACGTCGCGCTGGCCTACATGTGGGCGCGCAGCGTGGCGGCGGCCGAAGCCGGCACGCAATCCGCTGCGTTCAAGCAGGCCAAGCGCGATACCGCGAAATTCTATTTCGCGCGCATCCTGCCGCGCTGCCTGACCCATCAGGCCGCCATCGAGGCCGGCGTGGACAGCTTGCCGACGATCGACTGAGCCGTCGTCGCACCATCGCGCAAACAGGAAGCCCGTGCATGCACCGGCTTTTTTTGACTCACGGTGCGGACCGACATTCCGTGCTCGGTCTCACGCCCCGCCGCCACCGCGCACCGGCCTCAGCAGGATGTGTCGAAGTGGGTCATACATGGTTCAACAAGGACACAATCTGCAACCCGCGATTTACACCCTCGACTCGTTCTGCCGGGAATCAATTCATTCGCAGGTATTGCTGGATGAATGCCTCATGCGCGTCGGCGACCTGCAGCAGCTCTCGTGCCATGGCTTCCTGCGCGGAGGCAATCGACGGCGGCGCCGGAGGTGGTGCCGGGGCCATGCGCAAACCAGGCGGCAACGCGGGTGCTTCGGCCTTGGCCGGTTCGGATTCGATCAGGTAGCTGATGTCATAGGCTTGGTCGCTCATGTCGGGGACCAAGCAACAGTCTTGCCAACGCCTGCCGACCCGTCAGGCGAGTCGCCATTGGGGTACGCTAAGTCGGGTTGCCCATGGGGAGTCATCATGAAGTCGAGCCGTATCGCCGCACGCTTGAAACCTGCGCTGTTCGCCCTGCTGCTCACGCTGGGTGGTGTCGCGCAGGCTACCGACACGCCGCCGGCGAAATACCCGGCCTACCCCAGCGAGACCCCGGCGAAGTTCGTGCCGGCCACCGCCGGCTTCGACTATGTGCAGCGCGACGTGATGATCCCGATGCGCGACGGGGTGAAGCTGCACACCGTCATCCTGATCCCGAAGGGCGCGCAGCACGCCGGCATCCTGCTCACCCGCACGCCATACGACGCCAAGGCACTGACCACGCACACCATGAGCGGTCATCTCGGCCCGATGCTGCAAGGCTACGACAACGCCGCCGACATCATCGTCGAGGATGGCTACATCCGCGTGGTGCAGGATGTGCGTGGCAAGTACGGTTCCGAAGGCGACTACGTGATGAACCGGCCGGTGCACGGGCCGTTGAATCCCACGCCGGTAGACGACGCCACGGACACTTGGGACACCATCGACTGGCTGGTGAAGAACATCCCCGAGTCGAACGGCAAGGTCGGCACGCTGGGCATTTCCTACGACGGCTTCGAGCCGCTGATGGCGCTGGTCAACCCGCACCCCGCGCTGAAGGTGTCGGTGCCGATGAACCCGATGGTCGACGGCTGGATGGGCGACGACTGGTTCCACAACGGCGCGTTCCGCCAGC
>JBEPVP010000227.1:0-5574 GCA_041690935.1 Rhodanobacter sp. | reverse complement strand
TCGCTGGTGCTGCTGGCCGTGCTTGGCCAGTCGCGCCAGCCGATGTACGGCTACCAGATCGCCAAGCGGCTGGAGGAAACAGGTGAGGGCGTGCTGGCCGGCAAGCAGAGCGCGCTGTATCCGGTGCTGCGCAATCTTGAGGGCGCTGGCCTGCTCGCCAGCGAGGTCGAGCCATCCGTCAGCGGACCGCCGCGCCGCTATTACCGCATCACCAAACCGGGACGCGAGGCACTGCGCGAGTGGATAGCGGCCTGGAATGCGACTCGCGATTCCGTCGATAACGTTCTGCAAGGAGGGGTGTAATGAACGCGCCACACACTATCAATGCGCCACGCACCATCACCGACTATCTCGACCAGCTGCGCAGCGCCTTGCGTGGCGCCGACCCGGCCCTGATCCAGGATGCGTTGTACGACGCCGAGGAACACCTGCGCGCGGAGTTGTCCGAACAGCCCGGTCGTGACGAGGCGGCGATGCTGGCGCAGGTGGTCGGCAGTTACGGCGCGCCCGACGAGGTGGCCGAGATCTACCGCGACCAGGAAATCAGGATTCAGCGCGCGATCCGTCCGCCGCCGCCGGTGCAACACCGTTCGCTGGCCGGGCGTTTCTTCGGTGTCGCCGCCGATCCGCTCACCTATGGCGCGCTGTTCTACATGCTGCTGGCGCCGGCCACCGGCATCTTCTACTTCACCCTGGTGGTGACCGGGTTGGCACTGTCGGCGGGGTTGTCGGTGTTGATCATCGGACTGCCGTTCATCGTGCTGTTCTTCGGCAGCGTGCGCGTGCTGTCGCTGGTGGAAGGGCGCATCGTCGAGGCGATGCTTGGCATGCGCATGCCACGTCGGCCGGTGTATCCGACCCAGGGTATGAGCTTGATGAAGCGCATCGGCAGCATGATTACCGACGTGCATACATGGACCACGCTTTGCTACATGGGGCTGATGCTGCCGCTGGGCATCGCCTATGTCACCGTCACGGTGACCCTGCTCGGCGTGGCGATCGCCTTCATCGGCGCGCCGCTGGCGATGCTGTTCCGCAACGACTGGCTGCCCGGGTTGTACGTGAACCACCAGGTCATCGTGGACTGGGGCTTCGGTGCGCATGCGCCGGGCTGGGGCGACGCGATCGCGATGTGCGTGCTCGGCATCGTGCTGCTGTTCGCCAGCCTGCATCTGGTGCGTAGCCTGGGCCGGCTGCAGGGGCATATCGCCAAGCACATGCTGGTGCCGCGTGCGGCCAGCTGAGCAGGCGATGGGTCGCGTGGTGCTCAGACCAGCTGCAGGTCCCTCGGCTGCGCCTGCGGAAACACTTTTTCCAACTCGCCATTCGCCAATCCCCAGACACGCTTGAATACGCCGCCAAGGACATCGCGATAGTTGTTGAGTACGGGATAGTCGCGATCCTGCAGCAGGTTCTGCTGATTGACCGCGACCTGCTCACCGGCGATACGCCCGCCGTTGACCTTGCCGCCGAGCACCCAGTGCACGGTGCCATGGCCGTGATCGGTGCCCTTGTCGCCGTTCTCGCGGAAGGTGCGGCCGAACTCGGAGACCACGACCACCACGGTGTTGTTCCACTCATCGCCGAGGGCGTCGGCATAGGCGGCCAGGCCCTCGCCGAGGTTGCGCAGGTTGTTGGCCAGCCCGCCGCTGACGCTGCCCTGGTTGACGTGGGTATCCCAGCCACCGATGTCGATGAAGCCGAGCCGGTAGCGATCGCGCATCAGCGTGGCGATGCGTTGGGTCTCGCTGGCGAAGCCCTTGGCGCTGGCTGCGCCGCGACTGGCATGGATCATTTCATCGCGGAGATCCTGCGAGACGGTATTCGGCAGCGCCAGTCCGTCCGCCGTGGCGGCAGCCAGCGAGGTGCCCTGGTACATCTGCGTGAGAATCGCCGACTGGCGCGCGTCGAAGTGCGACTTCGGATCGCCCTTCAGCGAGATATTGGGGATATCCCTGCCGGCGCCCTGGAAACTCACCGGCAACGATTTGGTAAAGGCGATCGGCGGCACACCGGGCAGCGCGCTCGACAGCCGCGCGAGAAAGCCGGAACGGAAGTTGCTGCGCTGGGCGGTGGGCTGGCCGGATTCAATATTATCCTGGGTTTCGAAATGACTGCGCGAGAGATCGTCGGTGCCGGCAAACGGCACGAAGGCCAGCTGCTTGCGCTGCCACAGCGGGTAGAGCGAATCACGCAACACCGGGTTCAAGCCCCAGTTCGCGTCCAGTGCGATCGCGCTGTTCGGGTTGGCGGGGTCCGGCCTGGCGATCGCCAGGGTGGGTCGTGAGGCGTAGTAGAAATCGCTGCCGCGCGGCACCAACAAGTTGTTGCAATCGTAGCCGCCGCGCAGGAAGACCAGCAGGAAACGCGGCGCGCTGGCTGGCATGGCGAACAACGTTCCGGAGAACGACAGGGCCGGCAGTGCAGCGGCGCCAGCGGCGGCGGCAAACAGGAATTCGCGGCGGTTCATGGCGTACCTCGGCGAGCTGGGCGTGGATGCTGTGGGTCAGCGGTAATTGAAATCGGGCGAGGACAGCAGAAAGGTGTTCCATTCCGCAGATGACTGGGCCTTGCCCAGCGCGGCACGGGTGGCGCCGGACAGGTACGGTTCGATCGTCGCGCGGTACAGCGACGTGTCGAGCGTGGGCACGGCGGGACGCGACCCGGCCGTGTCATCGTCGCGCGTGAACAGGCGGTTCCGGCCGCTGCCGATCGCCCGCGCCACATCGAAACGTTTGGCCATCTGGCCGGAGCCGGACCAGCTGGCGCTGTCGAGTGGCCACCCGTCCGGCGTGATGCGGCCGAACACCGGCTCGCCCATCTGGTTGAGCCAGTTGACCAGCGGCGCGGCGTTGCCGAGCGGCATGCCGTCATAGGCGAGCCGCATCGCCGAGGCCAGGAACTGGGTGGGGTCCTTGAATTTCCTGCCACGGCTGGCGGTCAACTCCTTCGAGGTGAACAGCGTGCGCAGCACCGCGGCGATGTCGCCATCGGTGCGCTGGAACGTCTGCGCCATCGCCGCCACGAGCGCCGGTGGCGGCCGGTCGGCGACGAAGTATTCGGACAGCTGGCGCGCGATGAATTGCGCGCAGGCAGGCTGGCGCGAGATCAACGTGACCGCCTGCTCGATTTCGTCGTAGCCGCTGCCCTTGATGGTGTGGCCGAGGAACGTCTTGTCGCTGAAGTCGTGCTTGTCCGGGTTGAATACGAACAGGCCGTCACGGATGACCTGCGGCCGGCGCCAGCGAAACCGGCCGCCCTGCCGGTCGCCCCTGAGCTGGATGCCGGCGCCGGTGAGGATCAAAGCGAACTGCTGCACGTCCTGCTGGGTGTAGCCGGAACCCACGCCGAGTGCATGCAGTTCCATCAGCTCGCGCGCGTAGTTCTCGTTGGTCTGGCCCTTGACGTTCTTCGCGTTGTCGAGAAACTCCAGCATCGCCGGGCTTTTCAGCGTGGCCATCAGCAAGTCGCGGAACTTGCCCAGCGCGTGCGGACGGATCACGTGTTCTGCGTAGTCGGCCGCGACCAGCCGCACGCGCCCCTTGGCCGCGTACACACTGAAGTGGTTGAGCCAGAACCACACCAGCTGCTCCTTGAGCTGATTGCCGCCATAGATCGCATGCAGCAGTTCGATCTGCGCATCCTGCTGGTACAGCATCTTGCGGTAGGCCTGCAGCGTCTTTTTGGCAGCGTCCCTGGCGGCACCCTCGGCGGTGTTCTTGAACTGCTGCTGTTGATCGCGGTAGGTCGCCAGCAGCTGTTGCGGGGGCGTGCTGCTGACGTCGTAGCTCTGGATCAGCGCCGCAATCGCCAGTGGCAGGCTGTCGTTGCGCCCGGCGAGCTGCTCATCGAGATAGGCGGTGCGGCCGAGTTGCCGGTAACGCGCCAGGCTGGCCGAGTCGAGGCCGAAGGTGGCGCGTTGCAGCCATGCGATATCGTCATGGCTAAGCGCTGGGTTGTCCTGTGCCATGGCGGCCCAGGGCAGCAGCGCCAACGTTGCGGCGAGCAGCCAGCGCGGGCGCGCCACGATGCAGGTACGACGGATCACAATCGCGTGCATGCTCCATGTCCTCACGCTGGTTCGGAGAAGCGACACGATGCGGTCGCCTGTCCTGTCTCAACGCAGCGGGGGCGGTCTGGATGACACGGCCCGGTCGGGGTAGTGCGGGGGTTTCAGAATTCGTCGGTGAACTCGATGCCGGCACCAAGCTCCTGGGAAATCACTTCGGCGCTGCCGCGTACGCGGTCGGCGACCTGGTCGTTCGGGGCATCCACCTCGATGAAGTAGACCTTGCCCTCGCTGTCGCTGACCGACTCGCTGGAGCTGGAGTCGTCGCGCATGCTGGGCATCAGGTCGTCGACTTCCTCGACGTGTTCGATGTCATTGATGCCGTGCAGGGCGGCGATCACCGCGTCGGCATCGGCACGGCTGCCGATCAGGCGGAAACGGATCATGGGCATGGGGATACTCCTGACGGGATGCGGGGGTTTCATGCTGGCAAGCGTCGCGCATGCGCAAGGTGATGCCGGCGGTCACGGGCCGCCTGCGGGCGGCTACCATGGCGACCTGCCAGGCTTCCGATGACGACCATGCCCAAGACCTACGACCGCGACTATTTCGACAAGTGGTATCGCGACCCGCGGCATGCGGTCGGCTCGCCGACGGAGCTGCGGCGCAAGGTCGCGATGGTGGTGGCGCAGGCCGAGTATTACCTCGGCCGCCCGATCCGCAACGTGCTCGATGTCGGCTGCGGCGAGGCGACCTGGCGCGCACCGTTGCGTGCGTTGCGGCCGGGCATCGCGTATCGCGGCCTGGATGCCAGCGAATATGCGGTGGCGCGCTACGGGCGCAGCCGCAATGTGGGACTCGCGCGTTTCGGCCAGCTCGAACAGCTGCGCTTCGAGACGCGCTTCGACCTGATCGTGTGCACCGACGTGCTGCATTACCTGAGGCCGGCGGAGATCCGCGCCGGCCTGCAGGGTATCGGCGAGATGCTCGAAGGGGTGGCGTTTCTTGAGGTTTTCACCAGCCGCGACGACGTGGCCGGCGACCATCACGGTTTCGTGTCGCGCGCGCCGGCGTGGTATCTGCGCGAGTTCGGCCAGGCCGGGCTGCTGCCGTGTGGTTCGCATTGCTATCTGGGGCCGCGGCTGGTGCGGCACATCGCGGCGCTGGAGCGGGCGCAGTTGCCGGCTTGAGCAGTGTCCGTCTGTAGCTCTCGGACCCTCCGACTTCGCCGCTGCGCGGCTACGCTCAGGGAGAACGGTTGGGGAGGGAAGTCCGGGAGGAGAAGCAGGCCGGTTCTTCGGCCCTCAATTCGCGGAGCCGCGGAGTCTTGTTGCGTCAGAACCTCAGTGCCTCGGTGCTCGGCTTTCAGCCAGGGGTCCCTGAAGCCGTTCGGGCTGAGCGTAGCGCCGAAGGCGCGAAGTCGAGGCCTCGGGCCACATCTTACCGGTCTCGCTCCGCCCGGCTCAGTCGGCGGCGGTCTTGTCCTTGTAACGACACAGGTCGCGGATCGCGCAGTGCGGGCAGTCCGGCTTGCGCGCCTTGCACACGTAGCGGCCGTGCAGGAT
>JBEPVP010000226.1:0-5578 GCA_041690935.1 Rhodanobacter sp. | reverse complement strand
GGCATGTGGTGTGGATGTCCAGGCACGGTCGTGAGCTGGCGCAGCACATGAACGCGATCGGCGGCGCCGTGAAAACCGGTTCCAGTTCGCTGACCCTGCTGCTGGTGGTGGTGGCGTTGGCAGTGTTGCGCGAAGGTTCCGAAATCGTGTTGTTCCTGTATGGCATGGCGGTCGGCGGCATCGGCGCCGCGGGGCTCGCCGGCGGCATCGCGCTGGGGGTCAGCGGCGGAGCGTTGCTCGGCTTCGCGCTGTATTTCGGCCTGCTGCGCATTCCGCTCAAGCATTTCTTCAGCGTCACCAACGGTATGCTGATGCTGCTGGCATCGGGGCTGGCCGCCACCGCTGCGGGCTTCCTGGTGCAGAGCAACCTGCTGCCGGCGTGGGGCAGCCAGCTGTGGAACACCTCCTGGCTATTGTCGAATGGTTCGCTGGCCGGCAAGACACTGGGGATACTGATCGGCTACAACGCCACACCGGCCGGCATCCAGATCGCCTTCTATCTGACCACCCTGTTGCTGCTGCTCGCCGGCATCCGCTGGCAGCAACGCAGCGCGTTCCTGCGCCCGTCGTCGACCCGTTCCATATCAGCCGAGACGGCACCGTAGCCGTAGCACTGATTCTGCTGCATACCCGACTCCCGCGTGCTCTTCGTCGTGAAATATCCGCGACGGACAGGGAGCGTGCGCCCCAACAATCGCTCCCATCAAAGATAAACACCATGGATCGAAACGTCTTCAAGAAAACCGTCGCTCGGCGCCGTGTGCAATGTGTCATGGCGGCTTCCCTGGGCCTCGCCTTGCTGGGCGTTGTGGGCATCGCGCAGGCGGACGACTTCATCGTCTACTCGCCTTACGTCACCGCCACCCAGAACGAAATCGAGCTGCGCGGCTACCACATGAACGATGGGCGCTCAGACATTGGCGGCACCCGCGCCGCTGAACTCTCGCTCTCGCACGCCGTCAATGACTGGTGGAAGCCGGAGCTCTATCTGGCGCGATACGAAAAAGAGCCCGGCGCCGGCGGCGGTCTGCTTGGCTACGAGTTCGAGAACACCTTCCAGCTGACCCCGCCGGGTGAATACTGGGCGGACTTCGGGTTTCTGGCCTCGTATGAGCACAACACCCACGCCGACAGCCGCGACGCCGTCGAATTCGGCCCGCTGATCGAAAAGCGGGTGGGTCACTTCGCGCACACCGTCAACCTGATCTGGGAGAAGCAGATCGGCGCGGGCGCCAGCGGCAAATACGAGTTCCGCTACAGCTATTCGGGCACCTACGAGGTGTCGACGGCGTTTCGTCCGGGTATCGAGGCGTATGGACGTCCCGGCGATCGCGCCTACCAGGCCGGCCCGATCGTGACCGGCGAATGGAATCTGCCGGGCACCACCAGCGAGATCGAGTACCGCGTCGGCGTGGTATTCGGGCTCAATCCGGCGGGCCCCCGGCAGACCTGGCTGGCGCAACTGGAATACGAGTTCTTCTAGCCAGTCCGGGGAATCAGTGCATGGCGCGGCGATGCGGCGTCGCTCGCTTGGTCGCCTTCATTGCAACTCAATCCCGATCGTCATTGCCTTCGGGCAGCGGCGGCAGGTTGCGTACCAGCATGTTCTGCGGCCGCGTCAGCGGCAGCTTGGCCACGCGCAGGCGTTCGAGCATCTCGAACAGCAGGTCGCTTTTCACGCCGCCGACTTCGCGCGGGCTGTTCACGTAGGCGACGCAGTTGAAGGTCATCGTGCCGCCGTCGAGGTTCTCCAGCTGGACATACGGTGCCGGCGTGGCCAGCGTGCCGGGGTGTGCGCGCAGCACCTCCAGCATCAGCTCGCGCACCTTGCCGGCATCGGTATCCAGCGGCATCGGCAGCTTGATCTGGGCGCGGCCCAGCGCGTTGGGCTGAGTCACGTTGCGCACGTTCTCGGTGATCAGCTGCGAGTTCGGCACGATCATGGTGGAACGATCCCACAGCTGGATCTCGGTCGCGCGCACATTGATCCGGCGGATGTCGCCCTCGACACCGTTGAGGCTGACCCAGTCGCCCACCTTCACCGGCCGTTCGACCAGCAGGATCAGGCCGGAGATGAAATTCTGCACGATCGCCTGCAGGCCGAAACCGATACCCACCGACAACGCGCTGACGATCCAGGTGATGCTTTTCAGGTCGACGTGCAGCGCGGCCAGGGTCAGCACCAGCACCAGCATGCCACCGAGATAGCCGAGCAGGGTGAGGATGGAATCCTGCATGCCCGGTTCCATCCTGGACTTCGGCAGCAGCTCTTCCCGCAGCCAGCGCTTGAGCGCGCGCAGCACGAACATCCCGATCACCAGCACCAGCACGGCGCTGAAGATGCTGCCCGGATCAATCGCCAGCTCGCCAAGCTTGAGCCCGCTGAAGGTGTGCGTGGCGCTGGCCAGCAGATCCCTGGGACCGGCACCGAACGGGGTCAGCACGGTCGCCATGGCCAGCAGGATCAACAGCACCCGGACCAGCCCGGCGAGCAGGGTGGCGGCCTGTTCCAGCGTGTGCGGCGCCAGTTCGAAGGTGGCCTGCAGGCGCTCGCCGCTGCGCCCGCGCGGCGACAGCAAAGTGTCGACCAGGTCGGTCAGCAGGTGGATCAGCAGATAAGCGGTGGCCACGATCACGCCGGTCCACAGCATCTGCCAGGCGACGAAAAACGCCAACGCGATGAAGCCGGTGGCGACAGCCAGCCAGCTGATGATGACGCCGAGCGTGGCCGCCGCGATCAGCAGGCCGAGCCACACCGGCCGGTGTTCCGCTTCGGCGCCGCTGGCCAGTTGTTCGTGGCGGGCGCGCCGCAGACGCAACAAGGCCATGCCGATCAGGCCGCTGACGACCAGCGCCATCAGGCCACGCGCGGCCACCGTGGCCGGCAGGCTGGTGCCAATCGTGCGGCTGGTGCGCTCGAACAGGCCGAACAGCAGCGCCGCCGCCGCCAGCAACCAGGGAAACGGTCGCAGTCGTTGTGCCGCCAGGTCCGACAGTGCGGGCAAACGCCACGACGGTCGGCGCACCGACAGCAGGGCGCGGCCGAGCCCGGTGAGATACGCGGCGAAGCACACCAGCCGCACCGCCGAGCGGCCCAGCGCGTCCAGGTCGTCGGCGAGAATGCCGTTCCAGTTCAATCCCAGGTACAGCAGTTGCGCCGCCAGCCCGGTGGTAAGAATCGCGGTCAGCGCCACCGCCATCGCCATCGCGCTGCGGCGCAAATGGCCGTCCGGTACGCGGCGCGTGGCCAGCCGCAGCAGCAGCCGCTCCAGCAGCCAGCGACCGCCACCCAGCAGCAAGGCCGCGGCGGCCAGGCACAGCAGCAGAGGTTCGCGATTCGGTGGTTGCCATGCCTCGTTCCAGGCGTCCCGCCAGCGCGCGCCCAGCCGTTTGATGCGGATCAGGTCGTCCGGAAACGAGCGCGCCGAATCGACCCAGAACGCGCCGCTGAACGGCGTGGCCGTGCGCGAGGCCAGCCTGGCCTGGAACTGGTCGTTGCGCAGGCCGGTAATCTGCGCGGCGAGGGTCATGGCGTTCTGGTTGAGCAGCTGCGCCTGCTTGATCTGCGCATCCAGGTTGGCCTGCGCCTTGTCCAGATGCCGGCGCTGCGTGGCGACTTCCGGCGCCTCCGCTGGCGCGCCCTTGGTCGGCGGCGGCCCCAACACGGTGAGCTGCGCCTGCAACACGCTCATTTGCGGCGCAAGGTTGGCGGCCAGATCGCGTGCTCGGTCCTGCACGTTCAAGGCACTGCCGCGCAGGTCCGCCAACGGCAGGTCGGAGGTCTTGCTTTTCAACGCCGTCTTGATCGAGTCGAGCTGATCGCTCAACTGATCCAGGCTTTGTGTGGGCGTCGCCGCTGCCGTGGCGGTGGCGGGTGGCTGCTCGCTGTTCTGGGCGTACAGCGTGGTGCTGCCAAGCGTCAGCAGCAGGAGCAAAAGGTAACGGAACAAGGTAGGCATCCGGGCATGATCGGAGTGCCGCTACGGGCGGTCAATCATCGGCGCCGATACGGACGGGTGATTTCAGGGCTGGCGTTCAGATTGAGGTGGGCAACGGCGTGTGGATGCCCGCTGCTGCGCCCCCCAAATCATCTACGGATGACGTGCCACGCCGGCCAGCAGCGCCTCGCGTCGCGCAAGACTGGCCTGCGGCCAGTAGGCGGCGCGTTCGTAGTATTCGGCCATGGCGGGAATGCTCGGCGGCAACACCACCCAAGGCTGCTTGGTCGAGGTGAAAATGTGGATGTCGGGCGGCAGGCGATCCGGCTCGTTGAGCGTGCCCACGCGCACGAACGCCAGCGCCCTGGCCGCTCCCGCGTAGTGGCTCCACAGCGCGACATGGCAGCTCGGGCAACGCGCGATCAGCTGACCCTTGCCGCTGTTCGATGGCGTATCCACCATGATCGGCTCGCCTTGCAGCAGCACCAGACGATCGGTTTCAATCAATGCGTTCAGCGCAAACGACGCGCCGCTTTCACGCTGGCACCAGCGGCAATGGCAGCAATGCACAAACATCGGTTCGCTGGTCGTGCGATAGCGAATCGCGCGACAAGTGCAGCTGCCTTCGAGTGCTTCGGTGGACATGGCGATGCCTCCGGCGTTGCGTCAAATCGTGGACCCACGGCGGTATATCGTCACGCCAGCGTTGTCTGGCTTCAAGCACAATGAAGGGTACCTCGAACAACACGTTTGCCGTCATCCAGGCACCCGCCGGGATGACGCCACTGGAAAGTTTTTCGAAGTTCCCAACTTTGCGTCCATGCCCGTCCGGAACACCCCATGATCTTCCGCTGGTTCGAATCCCTCATCGACGCGTTCAAGGAACCGGTCGACGACATGCCGCCAACATCGGTGTGGCGGTTCTACGCGTTTTACCTGCGCCAGGTGTGGCCGGTATTCGCCGCGGCGATCGTGGTGGGTTTTGCGGTGGCGATCATCGAGGTGTCGCTGTTCGGATTCATCGGTAGCATCGTCGACATGACGAAGGGCGCGCCGGGCCCGGCGTTTTTCCACGAGCACGGGCGCACGCTGCTATGGATGGGTTTCGTGGCGTTGGTCGCGCGGCCGGTGCTGAACAGCCTGCACGACTTGCTGGTCAACCAGGCGATCCTGCCCAGCCTGACCAACCGCATCCGCTGGCAGAACCATCGCTATGTGATCCGCCAAAGCCTCGGTTTCTTCCAGAACGATTTCGCCGGACGCATCGCCAATCGCATCATGCAGACCGGCGGTGCGCTGCGCGAATCGGCCGTGCAGATTGTCGATGCGATCTGGTACGTCACCATCTACACCGGCAGCGCGATCGTGTTGTTCGCGCAGGCGGACTTCTGGCTGGCCGCGCCGCTATTCGTGTGGGTGTTCCTGTATGTCGGCCTGCTGGTGTTCTTCATCCCGCGCCTGAAGCAGCGTTCATGGCTGGCCTCGGAGGCGCGCTCGAAGCTGATGGGTCGCATCGTCGACGGCTACAGCAACGTGCAGACCCTCAAGCTGTTCGCGCACACCCACCGCGAGGAAGCCTATGTGGCCGACGCGATGGCCGAGCAGAGCGACAAGCTGCGCCGGATGACCCGCGTCACGAC
>JBEPVP010000225.1:0-5726 GCA_041690935.1 Rhodanobacter sp. | reverse complement strand
CGGTTCCACCACCGAAATGATGCGGTTGGGACAGCGTCAGACCGAACTGCGCCGCGAGAAGGAAGCGCTGGAAACCGAGTGGCTGTCACTGGTCGAACAACTGGAGGCCTAGCGATGACGACGCCAGAGCACGTGTTGCAACTGTGGCTGCCTGCGCTGGCGCGCTTCGAACCGGGTCATCCCTTGCGTGAGTTTCTGCCGCGCGCCGACCGGCTGGCCGATGGCGGCAGCGGCTATCTGGACGGGCTCGGCGATTACTTTCCGGGCGTCGATGCCAACGTGCCAGCCGCTGCGCTCACCCGCGAGTTCCTGGCCGGCGATGCGGGCGACGCGAGCTGGCTGTCGGCCGATCCGGCCTGGGTGCAGCCCGACATGAATGGGGTGCGCCTGCTGGCGTGCGGGCAACTGCAGTTGAGCATGGCCGAAGCGCAGGCATTCGCCGCGGCGCTGCAGCCGGTGTTCGACGAGGCCGGCATGCAGCTGCAGATTTCCACACCGGATCGCTGGCACCTGCGGCTGCCGGACGCCACGCCGCTGCCGCATTTTGCCGCGCCCGAGCAGGCCCTCGGCGAGGACTTGTCGCAACACCTGCCGCAGGGTGCGCAAGGGCGCCGTTGGCGCGTGTTGCTCAATGACATTCAGGTGCTGCTGCACCAGCATCCGTTGAACGCCCAGCGACGTGCCGATGGCCTGGCGCCCGTCAACAGCCTGTGGCTGTGGGGCGGCGGCAAGCTGCCGGATCCGCTGCAAAGCGAGTTGCGTGGCGTGATCAGCGACGACCTGTTGCTGCGTGCGCTGGCCAGCCGCGCCGGTATCGCGCAACGGGCGCGCAGCACCGACGTCGTCGCCAAAGCCGCCGCCGGCTGGTTGATCGATCTGCAGGATCTGCCGGCCAGCGACATCGCATCGTCCTGGTGGCCTACGCTGCAACCGTTGCTCAGCCGGCACGCCGTCGTGCTGCATTTCGCCAGCGGAGAACGCTGGCGACGCCAGCCTTCGCATCGCTGGCGCATCTGGCGCGGGGCAGGGCGTTGAGCACGCCGCAGTTGCGCCGGCGCGAACGCAAGGGTGAGCCCAGCGGCTGGCCGGACTCAGTGCACCCGATACTGCAGCAGGTGTATGCCGCACGCGGTGTGCTGACGCCGGGCGAGGTCGAACACCGCCTCGCCCGGATGCTGTCGCCGCAGACGCTGGGTGGCATGCGCGAGGCGGTCGATTTGCTCGTCGAGGCAATCCGTGACGACTGGAGCATCCTGATCGCCGGTGACTATGACTGCGATGGCGCAACCGGAACCGCCGTCGCCGTGCGCGGGCTGCGTCTGCTCGGCGCACGACGGGTCAGCTACGCGATCCCGAATCGCTTCGTCCACGGCTACGGTCTGAGCACGGCCCTGGTCGCGTCATTGCAGCCGACGCCGCAGCTGATCGTCACCGTCGACAATGGCGTGGCCAGCATCGCTGGCGTGGCCGCGGCGAAGGCGCGCGGGATCCGGGTCATCGTCACCGATCATCATCTGCCCGGCGCGCAATTGCCGGCCTGCGACGCGATGGTCAATCCGAACCTGGCCGGCGATGCGTTTCCGAGCAAGGCACTCGCCGGCGTGGGCGTGATGTTCTACCTGCTGCTGGCGTTGCGCGCGCGGTTGCTGGAGCAGGGCGCATGGGTGGGCGCAAAACCGGATCTGTCGAGCCTGCTCGACCTGGTCGCGCTGGGCACCGTGGCCGACCTGGTGCCGCTGGATTTCAACAATCGCGTGCTGGTCGAGGCTGGCTTGCAGCGCATGCGCTGCGGTCGTGCCTGTGCCGGCATCACCGCGCTGGTCGAGGCCGGCAAGCGCAGCCTCGCCACGCTGTGTGCCAGCGACCTCGGTTTTATCGTCGGGCCGCGCCTGAACGCGGCCGGGCGACTGGAAGACATGCGCATCGGCGTCGAATGCCTGCTCACCGACGACGTGGCGCAGGCGCGCCGCTACGCCGAGCAACTCGATGTGATCAACCGCGAGCGCCGCGACCTGCAGGCGTCGATGGTGGCCGAGGCCGAGCAGATGGTGGTCGGTCTGACCGACATCGATGCGATCGGCGTGGCCCTGTTCGAGCCGAGCTGGCATGCCGGGGTGGTCGGTCTGGTTGCCTCGAAACTGAAGGATCGGCTGCATCGTCCGGTGATCGCGTTTGCACCCGCCAGTGACGAGGACGCCGACAACCTGCGCGGTTCGGCGCGCTCGATCCCCGGCTTCCATATCCGCGACGCGCTGGCCGCGATCGACGCGCGCCAGCCCGGCCTGATCGAACGCTTCGGTGGTCACGCGATGGCGGCCGGCCTGAGCATGAAGACCCGCGACTACCCGCGCTTCGCCGCTGCGTTCGACGCGATCGCGCGCGAGCTGATCGACGCCGAGCGCCTGCAGGCGGTGCTGTATACCGACGGCGAGTTGCCGCCTGCGACGGCGTCGCTGGCACTGGCGCGGCAGCTGCGCCACGCCGGGCCGTGGGGCCAGGCCTTTCCCGAGCCGCTGTTCGACAACCTGTTCGAGTGCGCCAGCTGGAAGGTGATGGGCGAGCGCCACCTGCGCCTGCAATTGCGCGACCCGCGCGATGGCGCGTTGCACGATGCGGTGATGTTCAACGCCTATCACGGCCAGCCCCCACCGCCCCTGATGCGTGCTGCCTACGAGCTGACCATCAACGACTGGCAAGGTCGCGAAAGTCTGCGTCTGTTGTTGCGGCACATTGAGCTCGCCTGAAGTTGCCTGTTTTCGGCTTGCACGTTTTTCACACCGGGTGAGTCAAGCTGGTTGCCAACCCCCAAGGAGAACACCCGTGATCGCACAGATCGAAGGACTACCTGCCGGCACACTGGGTTTTCGCGCTCATGGCCAGGTCACGGCCGCGGACTACGAAAACATCATCGTGCCGGATGTCGAGGCGGCGTTCGCGCTCAATCGAAAGTTGCGCCTGCTCTACGTCACCGCCGATGATTTCACCGGTTTCGATCCCGGCGCGATGTGGGATGACGCCAAGCTCGGCATGCGCCATTTCAGCGGTTGGGACCGGATCGCCCTGGTCACCGATGTGGCCTGGCTGCGCGGCACTGCGACCGCCTTCAGCTTTGCCATCCCGGCACAGTTCCGCCTGTTCCACGGCGCGGAAATCGACGAAGCCACCCAATGGATCACCGCGAGCTAGGCTGATCGCGTCCGGTCCGCGCACAGCAGCCGCGCACAGCACTTGCGTGCGCGCAACCGATCTGTTCAAGTCGACCCCATGCATTTCGTCGCCACCCGCCGCCTGAACCTCACCGCGCCTTCCGCGCGGGGCGTCGTGCTGGCCGGCAACAACAATAATCGCGCGAACAATAACGCCAACTGTTGGCGGGCCCGCGCGTAGCTTCAAGTCTCCACGAAACGATACGCGACGAAGGCCCGCCCAGTGCGGGCCTTCGTTTTTTTGGCGGCTGTGTATTTCAATCAATGACGAAGGAGAATCCCATGTGTGCGATTTTTGGAATGTTCGACCTGCAGCCGGGCGACGACTTGGCCGCATTGCGCCGGCAGGCGCTGGAGCTGTCGCAGCGCCAGCGCCATCGCGGGCCGGACTGGAGCGGGGTGTTCGTCGATGCCGGCGTGATCCTGGTGCACGAACGCCTCGCCATCGTCGATCCGGCCAGCGGTGCGCAGCCGCTGCGTTCGCGCGACGGCGCATTGGCGCTGGCGGTGAATGGCGAGATCTACAACCACCGCGAACTGCGCGCAGCCACTCAGACTCGTGGTTACGACTTCACCACCGCCTCGGACTGCGAGGTGATCAATGCCTTGTATCGCGAGTACGGGGCGGCCGAATTTATCGAGCATGGCCTGTCCCGGCTCAACGGCATCTTCGCGTTCGCGCTGTGGGACGGCGCGGCGCAGCGTTACCTGATCGCCCGCGATCCGTTCGGCGTCTGTCCGTTGTACTGGGGCCACGATGCGCATGGCCGTCTGTGCGTGGCATCGGAGATGAAGGCGTTGGTCGGCGTGTGTGCCGACGTGTCCGCATTTCCGCCGGGCCACGTCTACGACAGCGCCCGCGGTGAACTGCAGCGTTACTACGTGAAGCCGTGGCGCGACTACGCCCATACGCGCGGTCACGACGTGGCCGCGCCGGTCCTGCGGCAGGCGTTCGAGCAGGCCGTGCATCGCCAGCTGATGACCGACGTGCCGTATGGCGTGCTGCTGTCCGGCGGGCTGGATTCCTCACTGGTCGCCGCCTGCGCCGCGCAGTTCGCGCGCGAGCGGGTCGAGGACGACGACCGCAGCGAGGCGTGGTGGCCGCGGCTGCATTCGTTCGCGATCGGGCTGGACGGCTCGCCCGACCTGGCTGCCGCCCAGATCGCCGCCGACGCGCTGGGCACCGTGCATCACGGCTTCGTCTACACGTTCTGGGAAGGCCTGGATGCGCTGCCGGAGGTGATCCGGCACATCGAAACCTACGACGTCACCACCATTCGCGCGGCTACGCCGATGTACCTGCTGGCGCGGCGGATCAAGGCGATGGGGGTGAAGATGGTGCTGTCCGGCGAAGGCTCGGACGAGATCTTCGGTGGCTACCTGTACTTCCACAAGGCGCCGTCGGCCGAGGCGTTCCACGAGGAAACCGTGCGCAAGCTGGATGCGCTGCACAGCTACGACTGCCTGCGCGCGAACAAGGCGATGATGGCGTGGGGTGTGGAGGCGCGCGTGCCGTTTCTCGATCTCGAGTTCATCGATATCGCCATGGGCATGGACGCGACATACAAGATGGCGGGGCAGGGACGCATTGAAAAGGCGGTGTTGCGCGAGGCGTTCGAGGGCGCGCTACCGGACGCGATCCTGTGGCGGCAGAAGGAGCAGTTCAGCGACGGCGTCGGCTACGGCTGGATCGACGGGCTGAAGGCGCATGCGGAGCAGACAATCAGCGATCGCGAATTCGCCGCCGCCGCGGCGCGTTATCCGTTCAACACGCCGGCGACCAAGGAGGCGTACTTCTACCGGCGCATCTTCGAGCAGCATTTTCCGGGCGAGGCGTGTGCGGCGACCGTGCCCGGCGGCAAGTCGATCGCCTGTTCGTCGCCGGCGGCGCTGGCCTGGGATCCGGCGTTTGCGAATGCGGCCGATCCGTCCGGGCGCGCCGTGAAGGGGGTGCATCAGCAGGCGCTGGCGTGAACCGGCCGTGTGTGCCTGATGGTGCTTTGCTATGATTCGCTGTTCATCCAGCGCCTGCCCGGGCGCCATCAACCATGGCCCCAACATGATCGAGACCAATCCCATCCTTGCGCAGATCGCCGACCTTAGGGAACGGGTCGAGTCGCTTAGGGGGTATCTTTGACTACGCCACAAAAAGCGAACGTCTGGAAGAAGTAACCCGCGAGCTGGAAAATCCCAAGGTATGGGACGACCCGGCGCGCGCGCAGGAGCTGGGGCGCGAGCGCGCCCGCCTCGAGACCGTCGTCAACGGCATCGACAAGATGACCGCCGCACTCACCGATGCCAGCGAGCTGCTGGAAATGGCGATGGCTGACAGCGACGACGAGACCGCGCAGTCGGTGCTCGACGACCTGGCCAGGATCGAGGCGCAGGTGAGCAAGCTGGAGTTCCAGCGCATGTTCTCCGGCAAGATGGACGCCACCAACGCCTTCGTCGACATCCAGGCGGGTGCCGGCGGCACCGAGGCGCAGGACTGGGCCGAGATGCTGCTGCGCATGTACCTGC
>JBEPVP010000224.1:0-5748 GCA_041690935.1 Rhodanobacter sp. | reverse complement strand
CGCGCGGCCTTGCGGTTGGCGCCCAAACCAGGGGGGGTTGTTGGCCGCGCGCGGGGTATGCTCTTCTTTTCAAAACCCCCCCCCGTCGAATCCCCGGCGCGCGGGCTCCTACAATGGCTACACCCAGTCGCGCGGCTTCAGATAGTCGGTGAGTTTCGCTTCCGCCGAGCCCGGCTCCGGCGCATAGGCATATTCGAAACGCACCCGCGGCGGCAGGCTCATCAGGATCGACTCGGTGCGGCCGCCGGACTGCAACCCGAACAGCGTGCCGCGGTCGTAGACCAGGTTGAACTCCACGTAGCGGCCGCGTCGGTACAACTGGAACTCGCGCTCGCGCTCACCGTAAGGCGTGTCCCGACGGCGCTCGACGATCGGCACATACGCATCGAGGAAACCCTCGCCAACCGCGCGGGTGAACGCGAAGCAGCGCTCGAAGCCGCCTTCGTTCAAGTCGTCGTAGAACAGCCCGCCGACGCCGCGCGTCTCGTCGCGGTGCTTCAGATAGAAGTACTCGTCGCACCACCGTTTGTAGCGCGTATAGACGTCCATACCGTAGGGCGTGCACAGATCGCGCGCGGTGCTGTGCCAGTGCCGTACATCCTCGTCGTGCGGATAGAACGGGGTCAGGTCGAAGCCACCACCGAACCACCACACCGGCTCCACGCCCTCCTTGCTGGCCTCGAAATAGCGCACGTTGGCATGCGTGGTCGGCACGTGCGGGTTGTTCGGATGCAGCACCAGCGACACGCCGGTGGCGGTGAAGCTGCCGCCGGCCAATTCGGGTCGGTGCGCGGTGGCGCTGGGCGGCAACTGGGTGCCGGACACGCGCGAGAAATTCACTCCGGCCTGCTCGAACACCGCGCCGTTGCGCAGCACGCGGGTGCGCCCGCCACCGCCGGCCGCGCGTTGCCAGGCGTCCTCCTCGAAACGCGCCGCGCCGTCGAGCTGCTCGATCGCGGCACAGATGCGCTCCTGCAATCCGCGCAGGTAGGTTTCGGCAAGATCCGCTTGCTGGCTCATCGTCTGACCCGTCGATTCAATGCCGCGAGCTTAGCAAGACATGCGCGGCAGGCCGCTGCGACGCGGCGTCGCGCCGAGCTGCGCCAGATCAATCGCCGCCCGGCTCGGCTCCCTGGCATCGACCGCCGCGGCGCCATGGCTGACGCGGCAATCGGGCCGGCCGCCGCGGTGTTCGCGGCGCCTTCATGCCGCCATGGCCAGCATGCCTCACCGCCTGCAGGCAGGTCGACGGCAGGCTAGGCAAGCTGCAGGGCGACCGCTAGGCTTTCGCGATGCCCCTTTCGATGACTCCACTCGCGGTCACCGCGTATACCGCCACCTCCGCCATGGGCAGCGGCCTTGCGGCCCAGCTCGATGCACTGCGCCACGCCCGCAGCGGCCTGCGTCCGAACGACATCAGCAGCGCGCCGCTGGCGTGCTGGATCGGCCGCGTCGACGGGGTGGAAGCCAGCACTCTGCCCGCCGCCCTGGCGGCATGGGATTGCCGCAACAACCGGCTGGCCTGGCTCGGCCTGAACCAGGACGGTTTCCTCGAGCGTGTGCGCTCGGCGCGCAGCCGTTACGGCGCCGCGCGCATCGCGCTGCTGCTGGGTACTTCCACCGCCAGCATCGGTGCCACCGAGGAGGCCTATCGGCGGCTCGACGCCGACGGCGGCTTTCCCGACAACATGCTGCGGCCGCTGATCCACACGCCGCATTCGCTGGTCAGCTTCGTCGCTGCTGCGCTGGAACTGGACGGGCCGTGCCTGACCATCTCCACCGCCTGCTCGTCCAGCGCCAAGGTGTTCGCCAGTGCCGAGCGGATGATCCGCCTCGGCCTGGTCGACGCGGCGCTGGTCGGTGGCGTGGATACCCTGTGCGACAGCGTACTGTTCGGCTTCAACGCGCTGGAGCTGATATCCCGTGAACCGTGCCGGCCGTTCGATGCCGCACGCGACGGCATCTCGATCGGCGAGGCGGCCGGCTTCGCGCTGCTGGAGCGCGCGGACGCGGCGCCCGACGCGCCGCAACTGCTCGGCTACGGCGAGGCCAGCGACGCGCATCACATGTCCACGCCGCATCCGGACGGCCTCGGCGCCGAGTTGGCGTTGAAAGACACCCTGGCCCGCGCCGGCCTCGCTCCCGCGCAGGTCGACTACATCAACCTGCATGGCACGGCCAGCCGCAAGAACGACGAGGTCGAGGCCGCGCTGGTCGGCCGCGCGTTTCCGGCCACGACACGGGCCAGCTCGACCAAGGGCTTCACCGGGCACACGCTGGGCGCGGCCGGGATCGTCGAGGCGACGATCGCGTTGCTGGCGATCGAGCACGGCCTGATTCCGGGCAACCTCGGCGGCGACTCGCCTGACCCGATCTGCGGCGCGCAGTTTGCCTGGCGCAACGAACAGCGGCGCGTCGACGTGGCGCTCAGCAATTCGTTCGGCTTCGGCGGCAACAACGCCTGCCTCGCGTTTGCGCGCGCGGGATTTGCCGCATGAGGGCACTGCGTGTCTACGTGGACGGCATCGGCGTGTGGTCGCCGCAACTGGCCGACTTCGCCGCCCTGCAGAGCGTGCTGGGCGGCGTCATGCCCGCCGCACCGACGCGACCGGCCGCCGCCACGCTGCCGCCGAACGAGCGTCGCCGCGCGCCGGAGAGCGTGCTGCTGGCGGTCGAGGTGGCCGGTCAGGCGGTGGCGATGAGCGGCTGCGATGCGGCCACACTGGCCTGCGTGTTCGCCTCCTCGCACGGCGACCAGCCGATCACCGACTACATGTGCGCCACCCTGGCGCAGGCACCGGGCGAGCTGTCGCCGATCCGCTTCCACAACTCGGTGCACAACGCGGCGGTCGGCTACTGGACCATCGCCACCGGCTGCCACGCGCCGTCCACCGCCGTGGCCGCGCAGCGCGCCAGCTTCGGCGCCGGCCTGCTGGAAGCGGTGAGTCAGCTGCTGGCCGAGCAGCGACCGGTGCTGCTGGTGTGCAGCGACACCGCCGGCAACGGACCGGTCGGCGAAGTCACCGGCTGCAGCCAGCCGTTCGGTTGCGCCCTGGTGCTGACGCCCGCACGCGGCCCGTCGACGCTGGCCCGGCTCGACCTGCACCTGAACGCGGCCGGTCCCGACACCGCGTTGACCGAACCGCTGGCCGGCTGGCGCGCCAGCAACCCCGCGGCCGCCAGCCTGTCGCTGCTGGCCTTGCTGGCCGGCGGCAACGGCGGCAGCTGCCAGCTGGCGGCCACCGCTACACTGGGATTGCAGATCGACATGGATCGCATCGAAAGGGAGCAGGTCGCTTGAACACCGCTGTCGCGCGCTGGTGCGTGCTGATTCCCTGCCTCAATGAGGAGGCCGCGATCCGCATGGTGGTCGAGTCCGTGCTCGCACTGGGTGCCCCGGTGATCGTGATCGACGATGGCTCGGACGACCGCACGCCGGAGATCGTCGCCAGCCTGCCGGTGACCCTGCTGCGCCACGACCGGCGTTGCGGCAAGGGTGAAGCCTTGCGTCGCGGCTTCCGCGAGGCGTTGCGGCAAGGCTATGACGCCGTGCTCACCATGGACGGCGACGGCCAGCACCTGGCCGCCGACATCCCGCGCATCGTGGCGGCCGCCAAGCAATACCCAGGGCACATCGTGATCGGCGCGCGCCTGCTCGATCGCGAGCAGCAGCCGAAGGGCCGCCGCCGCGCCAATGCGGTGGCCGACTGGGGCATTTCGTGCGCATGCGCGCAGCCGGTGGCCGACACGCAGAGTGGCCAGCGCTGGTATCCACGCGCGGCGCTGGATCTGGTCGACCTGCCGGCGCAGAACTTCGTATTCGAGGCGGCGATCCTGATTGCCGCCTCGCGCGAGAAAAGGATCGGCGTGGTCTCGGTGCCGATCGCCTCGCGCTACCACGGCGAATTCCGGCTCAGCCATTTCAATCCGGTCGGTGACGTGACTCGCATCACCCTCTATACGGTGGGCCGGATTTTCCACTACGGCAACATCCTCGTCAGCTACCGCCGCTCGCGCGCCGCACCGGTCGTCATCCACAGCGCCTCCGGCTGACGCCATGGCCCACGCGCAGCTGCTGCAGCAGTTGGTGGTGATCCTGCTCGCCGCACGCGGTCTGGCCTGGCTGTTGCGCTGGCTCACGCCACCCCGACCCGCGCTGAGCCATCCTCCACGGCCTGCGCCCACCGCACCACGCACTCGGGAGTCTTGATCCGGCATGAGCGAGACGACACACGAAGCGGTAGTCCTCGGCGGTGGCCTGGCCGGCCTGTGCCTGGCGCTGCAGCTGCGCGGCGAGTTTCCGGACATGGACATCCTGGTGCTGGAGCGCAACCGGCACCCATTGCCGAATGCGGCGCACAAGGTCGGCGAATCGACGGTGGAGATCGGCGCGCACTACTTCGATCACACGCTGGGTCTGCGCGAGCACATGGATGCGGCGCACATTCGCAAGTTCGGCTTGCGCTATTTCTTCTCCGAAGGCATGCACGCGATCGAAGAGGCCACCGAACTGGGCGTGAGCCGGATCCTGCCGATTCCGAGCTACCAGATCGACCGCGGCATCTTCGAGACGTTTCTCGGCGAGGAAGCGACGCGACGTGGCGTCACGTTCCGCGACGGCGCCACCGTCAAGAGCTTCAGCGTGGGCGAACATGGCGCGGCGCATGCGGTGCGCTTCGTCGATGCCGACGGCGAACACACCGTCGGCGCGCGCTGGCTGCTGGATGCCTCCGGCCGCGCCGCCTTGCTGCGCCGGCGCTTCGAGCTGACCGTGGACAACGGCCACCACGCCAACGCGGTGTGGTTTCGCATGGACACGCGGCTGGACATCGGCCGCTGGAGCGACGACGCCGAATGGGGCGGCCGCTGCACGCCGCCGGAACGCTGGCGCTCGACCAATCACCTGATGGGGGCGGGCTACTGGGCGTGGCTGATTCCGCTGGGCTCTGGCGCGCATTCGGTCGGCATCGTGGCCGATGCGGCGATGCACCCGCTGGAGGGCATGCGCGATTTCGAGCTGGCGCTGCAGTGGCTGCATGCGCGCCAGCCGGCGATGGGCCGCGCGATCGCGGCCGAACGCGACAGCCTGCTCGACTTTCGTTTCCTGCGCGACTACTCGCACAGCAGCAGGCAGTTGTTTTCCGCCGACCGCTGGGCGCTGACCGGCGAGGCGGGCACCTTCCTCGATCCGTTCTATTCGCCCGGCAGCGACTTCATCGCGATCGCCAACACCTACATCGTGGCGCTGATCGGGCACGACCGCGCCGGCCGCAACCTGGCGCCGTATGCGCACTTCTACGAGAAGCTGTTCCTGTCGTTCTACGACAACACGCTGGCGCTGTTCCGCGACCAGTACCCGCTGTTCGGCAACGCCGAGGTGCTGCCGGCCAAGGTGATCTGGGACTACGCGTACTACTGGGGCGTGCTGTGCCAGCTGATCTTCCAGCAGCGCCTGACCGATCTGGACCTGCTCGGCGAGCTGCGTGCGGAGCTCGAACACGCGCAGGCACTGAACACGCGCATGCAGCGGCTGTTCCGCCAGTGGCACGCCGCCGGCGGTGGCCGCAGCCGGCGCGAAATGCTCGACCAGTGTGCGCTGGGCTGGTTCGTCGAACTCAACGCCACGCTGCACGACAAGCTGGACGATGCGGGCATCCGCGCGCGGCTGCGCGACAACGTGCGCCTGCTCGATGGCGTGGCCGATGCGCTCGTGCTGCAGGCGGCCGCTGCCGATGCACGCCTGCATGC
>JBEPVP010000223.1:0-5865 GCA_041690935.1 Rhodanobacter sp. | reverse complement strand
GACCTGCCGCCGTACTACCTGAGCTTCGTGCTGAACGCCGCGTCGGCCGGTCTGACCGGCAACCACGTACCGGTGGATCCGGTGCTGCAGGGTGCACTGCGTGTGCGCAAGACCACGCCCAAGATCAACGTGACCAAGGGCGAGCTGGTGCCGTACACGATCGAGATCAGCAACACCCTGGCGGTGCCGCTGAGCAGCATCGCCGCACGTGACCTGGTGCCGGCCGGCTTCAAGTACCGCAACGGCAGCGCCCGCGTGGATGGCGTGGCGCGCGAACCGCTGATCAACGGTCGCGAGCTGAGCTGGCCGGATCTCGCGTTTGCACCGAACCAGAGCCATACCGTGCAGTTGGTGCTGGTGATCGGTACCGGCGTGGGCGAGGGTGAGTACGTCAACCAGGCGTGGGCACTCAACACGATCGCCGACCGGGTGGTATCCAACCTGGGCAACGCCACCGTGCGCATCGTGCCCGATCCGACCTTCGACTGCGCCGATCTGATCGGCAAGGTGTTCGACGACAGCAACGGCAATGGCTACCAGGATCAGGGCGAGCCCGGCCTGCCGGCGATCCGCCTGGTCACCCCGCGCGGCTTGCTGGTGACCACCGATGCCGAGGGGCGTTATCACATCCCCTGTGCAGCGGTGCCCGAGCATGCCCGCGGTGCCAACTTCGTGCTCAAGCTGGACGAGCGCACCCTGCCCACCGGCTATCGCCTCACCACCGAGAACCCCGGTGACGTGCGCGTCACCGCCGGCAAGATGGTCAAGCTCAACTTCGGCGCAACCATCCATCGGGTGTTGCGTGTCGACCTCAGCGCGCCGGCGTTTGTCGACGACAGCGATGCCTTGAAACCGACCTGGGCGGCCCGCCTGCCCGCGCTCTACCACGGCCTGCAAGGCAAACCGTCGGTGGTGCGTCTGGCCTATCACCTGTCCGGCGGAGAGAGCCGCGACCGTGCCGAGGCGCGGCTGCGCAAGCTTCGCGAGCAAATCACAGACGACTGGAAAAAGCAGGGACGCCAGTACCCGTTGCAGGTCGAGAAGGAAATCATCGGGGTGCAGCCATGATCACGCTTCCACGCAAGACGCTTGCTGCCTTGGTGTGCATGGCACTGGGTACGCTGGGCCAAGGCTTTGCCGTACATGCCCAGACAGGCCTGCCGCAATGTGCTGTCGGGGACGCCCTCTGCCACGATCGTCTGCACGGCCGGGTGGTGGAGAACGCCGGCGTGTTTGGTGCCGACATGCCCTCTTCCAGCGAGGCCGAAAGTGCCACGCTGGCGGCCAGTGGCCTGGCGCCGAGCGAGCTTCGGCGCATGCGCGCCGACGCCGCCAGGCCGGCACCGGCGGGACCGAGCCAGGTATCGGCCAGGCTGGGCGATGATGCGCAGGCCAACTTTGTTTCCGGTCGTGCCGAACTGACCGCAGCGGCTACAGCAGCGCTGGACACGCTGGCCGCCAGGATGGCCGGCTTCGAGATCAGTCGCGTGATGGTAATCGGGCATACCGACAACCAGCGCATCAGTGCGCGGCTGAAACCGGTCTATCCGGACAACCAGGCGTTGTCCGATGCGCGTGCGGCCGCGGTGGCCGGCTATCTGAAGCAGAAGCTGCAACTGGCGGCGTCGCGTTTCTCCATCGCCGGCAAGGGCGAGGCCGAACCGGTGGCCAGCAACCAAACGCCCGCCGGCATGGCCAGGAATCGCCGCGTCTCGATCCAGGTATGGGGTACGCAAAAGGCGGTTGCGGCGGCACCTGCCGACGGCGCGCAGGTGCTTTGCGGAGCGTCCGGCGACAGCCAGGGCCTGCAGCCGACGCCGGCCAATCCTTTCCAGGTCAGTGTCGATGGCGTGCCGCAGGACGGTCAGGCGCCGGCCGAGGCCGATCGTCAGCGCTGCGTGGACGTGGCGCTGGCCGGCGACAACGTGCAGGTGCGCTATGACCCGATGGAAGTTGCTCCGGCGCTGAACGCCTGGGCGGCCGACGGCGCCGAGCGCGACCAGCCGGTGCTGTTCCGCAGCTGGAGCAACTACGCCGCATGGATCAAGCACGCCCAGATCCGCATCTTCGCCAGGGGCAGCAATCCGCAGCAGACGCCGCTGGCGGTGGTTCCGGTCACGCTGGGCGGCGCCACCGCGTGGCGGGCGCCGGCGGAGATGCCGGACGACTTGTTCTACGTGCTGCGCGTCAGCGATACAAAGGGCCGCTTTGACGAGACCACGCCGAAGGCACTCACCTTGGTCGACCACCTGACCCGTCATCCCGATCAGGACACCGCCGAACGCGAGGCATTGACCGGCTACGGCCAGAACACCCGCGAGGTCGCCAACATGTCGGTGCATGGCGGCACGGTCACCATCAACGGCCATGTACCCGATGCCGGCACCAGGGTGAATGCGCTGGGCGAGCAGGTGCCGGTGGGTCGTGACGGAAAATTTGCGCTGCAGCAGATTCTGCCGTCCGGGAGTCATGCCGTGGTGGTCAACACGCAGGCGGGCGATGGCCAGGAAAACCACTACCGCCGCAACATCGTGATTCCGGACAACGACTGGTTCTATGTCGCGGTGGCGGATGTCACCGCAGGCCACGGCAGCGCCACCCGTAACGCGCTGGTGGTCGATCCGAGCCTGAAGGACGAGGTCAAGAGCAGCTTCGTGGATGGACGTCTGGCCTTCTACACCAAGGGCAAGTTCGACAACGGCTACAAGCTCACCGCCTCGGCCGACACGCGCGAGCAGCCGCTATCCAACCTGTTCAGCAACTTCGCCAGCAAGGATCCGCGCTACCTGCTGCGGCGGATGGACCCGGATCAGTACTACCCGGTGTACGGCGATGACTCTACCGCCGTCGACGATGCGCCGACCCAAGGTAAGTTCTACGTCAAGCTCAGCAAGAACGACAACGAGTTGATGTGGGGCAACTTCCTCACCGCGTGGACCGGCAGCGAACTGGTGCAGTATTCGCGCGGCCTGTACGGCGCCAACCTGTTGCTGAAGTCGCCGGACAGTACCACCTACGGCGAGCGTCGCAGCAGCCTCAATGCGTTCGCCGCCGACCCCGGTACGGTGGCTTCCCGCGAGGAATTTCGCGGCACCGGTGGCTCGCTCTACTACCTGCACCAGCAGGATGTGACGGTGGGCTCGGAGCGTGTCTGGGTAGAGATCCGTGACCGTGATTCCGGCTTGGTACTGCAGCGCACCCTGCTGGTTCCTGGTTCGGACTATGACCTGAACTACCTGCAGGGCCGCGTTCTGCTGATCTCGCCGCTATCCTCGGTGGCCAGCGGCGGCGGTCTGGTGCAGACCGGCAGCCTGTCCGGCAACCCGGCGTACCTGGTGGTGAATTACGAGTTCGTGCCCGGCGTTACCGCGATCAACCAACTCGCCACCGGCGCGCGTGGCGAGCACTGGTTCAACGATCACCTGCGCATCGGTGCCACCAGCTACCACCAGGCCGGTGACGGCACTGACCAAACCCTGGGCGGACTGGACGCCACCGTGCGCTACAAGCCAGGTACGTACCTGCGTGCGGAGACGGCGCGCTCCAAGGGTGACGGCAGCGGCGCGCTCAGCTCGATCGATGGCGGCTTCGGCTTCAACCAGCAGCGGGTCAACAGCAACGGCATCGCCTGGGCCCGGCGCGTCGAAGGGGAGCTGTCGCTGGCCGACATCAGCGAAGGCATGAAGGGTCAGCTCACCGGCTACTGGCAGGATCGCGGCGCCGGCTTCTCCGCGCCGGGGCAGATCACCCTCAGCGGCGAAGCCACCCGCCAGGTCGGCGCACGCGCACGCTTGCCGCTGGGCGACAGCACCGACGTCAGCCTGAAGGTCGACCAGCGCGATGCAGCCAGTCAGGATACCCGCGTGGCCGAGGCGTCTTTGCGCCAGCAGCTCGATCCGAACTGGGCGGCCAGCGTGGGCGCCCGCTCGGAGAACCGCGGTACCGCAAACACCGCCCTGATCCGCAGTGACATCCTGGCCGAGAACGGTACCCGCACCGACGGCATCGTGCGGCTGGACTACCAGTCGGAGGCCAGCGAGGCCGGCAAGCGCGACATCCTGCCGACCACATTGCGTTCGTGGAACGCCTATGGCTACGCCCAGCAGACACTGGCGCGCAGCGGTACCCGCAGCAACAACGACCGCGCCGGACTCGGCGCGGGTTGGCAGGCGACCGATCGCATCCATGTCGACGGCGAGGTGTCCGACGGTGACGGCGGTGTCGGCGGCAAGCTCGGCAGCGACTACCGGATCAGCGACCGCAGCAACGTGTACGCCCAGTACCTGATGGAAACCGAGCGGCCGGACCTGGCCTATCGGGGTCGCTTCGGCACCCTGCTCGGTGGCGTGCGCAGCAAGCTCAATGATCGCGTCAGCGTCTACGAGGAGTCACGCCAGACCACCGGCAGCGGCCAGGACAGCCTGGTGCATGCGTTCGGCATCGACCTGGCAGCCAGTGACCGCTGGACCACCGGGCTCAGGATGGAACAGGGCATCGTGTCCGATCCGCTGGCCGGCGACATGCGCCGCCAGTCCACCGGGGTGACGCTGGCCTACAAGGATGCGTTCACCAAGTGGGCGTCCAGCGTGGAGTACCGCTATGAAGACAGCAACCTGTCGGGCCGGCGCACGTCATGGCTGACTCGCAACACCCTGGGTAGCCAGCTGACGCCCGCGTGGCGCCTGCTCGGCAAGCTTGACGTGGCGCGCAGCGGCTCCAGCCAGGGCGTGTTCTTCGACGGCAACTACACCGAAGGGGTGATCGGCGCGGCCTTCCGTCCGGTCGACAACGACCGCTGGAACACGCTGATCAAGTACACCTACATGTACGACCTGCCGTCGCCTGGTCAGTTGTCGCCGTCGTCTTCGGGCAGCTTCGATACCGGCGCCAACCTGTACAGCAGCAGGGTGGTCGACTACAGCCAGAAGAGCCAGGTGTTCTCGATCGACACCATCTGGGACGTGACGCCCTGGCTGTCGCTGGGCGGCAAGTACGGCTACCGCTGGGGCAGCCTGAAGCCCACCCGCGCCGCCGGCGACTGGTTCGACAGCACCGCCGACCTGATGGTGCTGCGCGGCGAATGGCACTTCGTGCGCAACTGGAGCGGCCTGGTCGAGCTGCGTCGCCTGCATGCACGCGAGGCGGCGGATACCAAAAAGGGTGCGCTGGTCGGGGTCTACCGCTACCTGAACAAGCACGTGAAGGTGGGTGTCGGCTACAACTTCACCGACTTCTCGGACAACCTGACCGATCTGTCGTACAACAACCGTGGCGTATTCCTCAACGTGCTGTCGACGTTCTAGGCATGCTGATCGGCCGGAGCGCCGCGGGGCCCGCCCCGTACGTTCCAGCCGATGCACCAGGTTGGTGAGAGGTGCCCCCATGGCTGCACCTCATCGGGCATACTGCCGGCTTTCCCAACCCGTGCCAAAAGCGCCACCGGGGGATAAATAGCACCCTTCGCCCCATTCGCCGGCGATTGCCTGGGCGAGTGGCTCCGTCGGCACAACGAAGATGGACTTGGCCGGCGTGCGCATCGGCTTGCCGTCCAGCAGCACGTGAAAACCGCCCTCGCCCGCCTCGGTCGCCGTCTCTTTATAAAAGCGCTTCATGTCCGCTATCGCCCCGTCTGCGGCTTCTGTACAGGCGCTGCCGGCCGGCGGCCACCGCGCGTCTCGGCCGAGGGCGTTGGCAGCTGCGCGCGCAGGCCGGGCCGCATGCCTTCGACCCGGGGGGCCATGGTGGTGCAGGCGTTGACGTTTGGTTGGCGCGCAATCGTGTTCAGGGTGCCGGTGAGGCTGGGCACTGTGCCCGCACCAATGATCAACTTGGTGAGCGCGGGTTCGAGTACGCCCGCCATCGGCC
>JBEPVP010000222.1:0-5871 GCA_041690935.1 Rhodanobacter sp. | reverse complement strand
GAACACCAGCTGCAGCAGGCCGCTGCCGAAGTCCGGCCGGTTCACCCGCTCGCCCGGGCTGGTGAACAGCAGCTGCTCGATCATGTCGCGCACGTGCTCGTCGTCGCCGGTTTCCGCGACGCGGCCGCGATGGTCGAAATGGAACGGGTAGTCCATGTTCATGACGTCCTCACATCGCGGTGACGCGCGTCTGGCTGGCGACGATCAGCAGCGGCGTACCGGTCGGCGCGCAGATCGCCTGGCTGTCGAACAACAACAGCGGTTGTCCGTTCGAGGTGACCCGGGTGGCGGCGGTGACGAATTGCGCGCTGATGCACGGCCCGTTCGCGCCCGGTGGCGGTGGCAGCGCGCAGCCGGCGACCAGCCATGGCGCCGACAACGTCACGCTCGGCTGGCCGCTGACGCTGACGCGTGGGTTCGGTGCGGTGGCCTGCGCCTGGCCGCCGTGCGCGCAGAGCACGCTGGCGCCGACATGGATGAGAAAGCCCGGCATCGCATCCCTCCTAGGTGACCACCAGCGCGCCGTTGTTGATCGTCACCGTCGGACCCGCGAGTACGACGGTGGCGCCCTGGCCATTGGAGATCGTGATGCCGATCTCGTTGACCATGATCATCGCGCCGGTGACGCTCTTCAGCAGGATGCCGCCGGTCGGCCCTGGCACGTCGCTGATCGAGATGCTGTTCTGCAGACCCGACTGCAGCACCACGCTGGGACTGGCCGGATTGCCGGCCAGCGCCAGCGCCGGCACCTCCGCCGCCACGCCCCAGAAGCCGCCGACCCAGATCGGATAGTCCGGGTCGCCCTGCTCGAACTCGATCCACACGCCGGCGCCGATCTGCGGCACCACATAGACGCCGCTTTGCTTGCCCGCGATCGGTACGCACGGCATCGCCCAGCTCGACGGAATCAGCCCCGACACATCGGGCACCATCACCTGGATGCGGCCGCGCTGTTCCGGGTCCACGTTCTGGATCACCGTGCCACGGTACTTGCCATGGAACTTGTTCATGACGGCACCAGCGGCACGGTGGAAACGAGGCCCTTGCGCGACAGCTGGAAGCCCTGCTTGTACTCGCCGCGCCTGATCGTGTGGCGCACCTGGGTGACGTAGTGCAGGCCGTCGAACGCGGGGCCGACGCCGCGCACGCCGACCAGCTGGCGCGGCTTCAGCACGCGGCCGTAGCGCACCACGTCGAGGCTGCCGCGGCCAGTGACGGTATCGGCCGACCTCGCCGCTTCGGCCATGCCCAGCAGCAGCGCGCGCATCGGCGAATACTTCGCCGTCTCGGGCAACGGACGGAACCGCTGCGGCGGCGGATCGATCAGACCCAGCGGCGGGTTCAGCGGGCCGATGTCCGGGATCGGCAGCGGCAGCGGCACCTTGGTCTGCTCGTTCTGGATGTAGACCACCGGCAGGCTGCGCGCGTTGCCGTCGTAGCTGAAGCTGAGCTCGTCGACGTTGCTGGCCGCATCCATGTCCGCATTCAACGCCGGCTGCGGCACGCCCACCTTGATCTTCGGCCCCCAGTACGCCGTGCTCATGCCGGGCAGCGGGCCGGGATCGAGATAGAACACGTAGCCCACACGCTCGGCCAGCAGGCGGATGTATTCCAGGTCGTTGCCCTGCTGGGTGGGGATGCGGTTGGTCGGGATCGGCACGTCGATCGCGATGCTCGGGATCACCAGCGGCACGATGCCGAGGAACGCGTACTTCGCCAGCAGCAGCGCCACGATCGCCTCGGCCGGCATCGCCGGATACGGCAGCCCGGGCAGGCCGGAGAACTCCAGCTTGGTCATCACCGCGGTGAGGTCGTCGCCGCTGATCTGCAAGGTGGTGTGGCGCTGGTCCGCGCCGGGCACCACCTCGGTCCTGGTCACCACGCCGTCGATCAGCACCTGCGGCATGCCGTTCACGGTGACCACCACGATCACCCGCAGCAGCGGCACCACGCCGCCGCCGCTGAACAGGAACAGCGTGTGCAGCGGCGACTGCACGCTCAGCGTGAACTGCAGGGTGAACGCACCGGCCGCCTCGTCCGGCGCGCTCACCTCGACCTGGGTGAGTGCGTCCAGCACGATCTGTGGCACCGGCAGCGGCACCACCGGACCGACCAGCAAGGTCAGGTGCACGCCCTCAAGCATGCGGCACCCCCGGGATGCCTTCCGGCAAGGTGATGCGCAGCTCTCTCCCGATCGTCGCGGTCAATTCCTCCGGGCGCAGCGCGCGGTTCGCGTCGCACAGCCGCCAGAACTGTTCGGGATCGCCCAGATACTTCGCCGCGATATTGTCCAGCCGCTCGCCCTGCACGACTCGATGCCATTGCAGCAGCGCGAGATTTTCAGGTGGCGGCACGAAGCGGCGCCTCAGGTACGTCAGCGGCGTGCCGTCGGCACGCACGAAAGTCGCGGTCGGCGTCAGCGCATAGCGGCTGGTGGGGGGAAAGATCACGTTCATCAGGGCACTCCAGTAATGCCGAGCGCGGACAGCTGGCCGGCCGCGCTGCCGGCCAGGCGCTCCTTCTGCTGCAGATAGTTCATGAACAGGCTGGCGGCCTTGTGTCCGGACGGCACGTCGTTCACCGACAGCACGCGCAAACCCAGGCTGACCTTGGCGCGGATCGGGTTCAGCGCCGTGTCGAAGGCTTCCTCGGTAATGCTGAACTCGGTGATGCGCACCGGCAGGATGCGCGACTTGCTCCACACGAACAGCGCCAGCGGCGTCTCCATCGGCACGATCTCCAGCGTGCCGATCTGCGCCAGCAGGTCGTTCGCGCGCAGCTGCCCGCTGGTCGGGTAGACCATCGTTTCCAGCGCCGCCAGCGAGGCGAAGATGCCGGACTGGGTGACGGCGCTGTTCTGCTCGGGAAACTCCAGCTGGTCGGTGGCGTCGATCTCCGCTTCCAGCTTCAGCGTCTCCACCGGCGGCCCCTTCAGACGCAATACTTCCGAGCGGTCACCACCATCCGCACTGACCGCCTGCACCTGCAGCGAGCGGGTCAGCGTGTCCGGGTTGTACTGCAGCGCGATCACCCGCAGCACGGCCGAGCTGGCGGCGTCGATCAGCACGATGCCGCCCTTGAGGATGCGCGGGGAGCCGGGGAACGCGCTCATGGCACATGGCCAAAGCCGAGCAGCTTGTCCATCCGGCTCAGCACATAGGAGAAGCCCTGCACGCGCGGGCTGCGGTTGCCCTCGATCGTGTACAGCATGCCGTCCTGCACCGAGTGCACCAGGCCGGTGTGGCCGTGCCAGCCGGCCAGGCTCACGCGCCACCACACCACGACGTCGCCCGGCTGTGGCACATAGCCGCTGCCCGGCGCCGATGCCCGCTCCCGTTGCTTGAATTCGGCCAGCAACGTGCGCGCGCTGGCGGTGTATGCAAACGGCATCGCGGCCTCGTTGCCGCCGGATGCCTGCAGGAAGCACCAGCTCACGAAACCGGCACACCACGAATTGCCTTCGTCGAGACCGGCCGGCGTCAGGTACTTGCGCACGAACGGGCCGCGATTGTCGCCGCCGATCTCGCCCGCGTTGGCCTTCAGCTCGCCGATCGCCACCGCCAGCGCAGCGCGGCCGATGCGGCCGCCGCCACGTGCCGGCAGCACGCTGTAATCGACCGCCGTCGGTGTCCGGATGAACGGCTTCGGGTTCCACAGACTCCACCAGCTCAGCGGGCCGACCACGCCATCGACCACCAGCGGCTGGCCGTGCTGGTCGAGGTTCTGCGTCTGGAACGCACGCACCGCCTGCCAGGTCCTGGTGTCGAACGTGCCGTTGAGATCGGCCGCATAGCCACGCTGCACCAGCAGCTTCTGCAACTGGCTGACCTGCGAACCCTGATCGCCCTTGTGCAAGGTATCCATCGTCATCGCTCCGCCGGTCATGGATTGCTGCCCGCCTTGGCCGCATGCAGTACCGCCGCGTTGATCATGATGTTCGGGTTGAGCCTCCGCGCCGCGTCGACATTGGCCTGCGCCTTCTGCGGCTGGCCGAGCACGACATAGGCCTTGGCCAGCGCCACATGCGAAGCCGCCGGCAACGCGGCGCCGGTACCCTGCAGTTGTTTTGCGATGTTGGCGATCTCGCGTTGCCGGCTGCTGTCTGCCGGCGCGGACGGTGAGGTGGCGGTGCCCGTGCCCGTGGGCGCGGTGGCGTCCGGGACAGCCGTTGCGGTCGGGGCGCTGGCCGATGGATTCGCCGGTGTCGGTGCACTGGCCGAAGTCGCCGGCGGTGGCGCCGGTACCGCGATCGGCGCATTCGCCTGCACCTCGTTCAATTTCGCGGTCAGCACCGGTACCAGGGTGGCCTGCACCTGCGCCGACTGTTTCTGCTGCAGCAGCGACTGCGCCATCCGGTAGGCCTTGTCCACCTCGCCGATCGCGCGATAGCCGTCCGACACCTGCGCCTGCAATTGCGGATTGCCGGCGGCACGTTGCTGCAAATTGCTCAGCAGCTGTTGATCCTGCGCCTTCTGTGCCGGATCGCTCGGCGCAGAGGGCTGCGCGCGGATCCGGTCCAGCTCCACCGTGTCCTGGCTGAACTTGACCGCCTGGATGCCCGGGAAACCCATCAGCACGATCGCGAGGATGATCAGCACCATCGCCATCTTGAAATCACGCCGCTGCACGATCATCACCGTGATCGCCACCAGCGCGAACACGAACAGGATGAAGCCGCAAAGCAGCATCAGTTTCTCGTAGCCGAGCAGACCGTCGAAGATGTTCATGGCATGCGCTCATCCAGGCGACGCGCACGGGCATGCGCGATGGGTTGGCCGCGAACGGCAGCGGCAACGCCATCACCTGCTCGACCACCGGCGTGCCGATCCGCGTGACCGCGTCGTTCGCGCATCGGCACATCGATGGAATACGGCGACACGGGCGAATATAGGGACATGTTCATCGACGCCTCCGGCGTGGGCGCGGCGTCGGTGGCGGTGTCTGCGGAACAGGCTCCTTCGGCAGGCCGCTGGCGATCTCGCCTTCCCAGGCAGCCTGCGGTCCCGGCAGGCAGCCGTGCCGGGTCTGCGCGTCGTACCGGTCCTGGATGCGCTGTATGAAAGCGACCGGGTTGCGGTTCAGGACCGGGAACGGCGTGCCGTGCGTGATCGCCATGTTGAACTTGCGTGCCATCGCGCAGGCGATGTCCATGTGCCCCTGTTCATGCCGGAGCAGGCGCGCGGACTCGGCCACCGCCGTGCGCGTGCATTCATCGCCGATCAGGTGGCAGTCCGCCGACGACGTCGCGGTGACCGTGGCCGGTGCGACCGAGGCGGGACATGCTCCGCCCGCAGCCGCCGAGTAGGTGAAATCACCAAGGGTCCGACCGCGCGGCGACCGCGCGGCGAAATGCCTTGCACACTGGCGCACCGGGCCGTTGCACCCGGTGGCGGCGACATTGGCGGGATTCGCGAACTGCGGCTGCACCCATGCGGTCCCGCGCACGAAAGTCGCCTGGAAAACATGCGTCTGGTCCTGTGACCAGCCGAGTATGTTGCGTACGCAGGCGGCCACCCTGGGCTCCATCGGCTTGTCCTTCACGTTCCAGCCGGTGTTGGCACCCAACCCGCCAGCACCCCTGGCCACGGGGTAGTTGGACCATGTCAGCGGCGCCTGCGGACATTCCAGCGGAATGCCGGGCGTGTTCTTCATGCATTGCCACAAGCGGTCTTCGGTCCCGCCGGAAAGATCCGCCTCGGGGCCCGCCGGGTCCAGGCCCACGATCGCGGGCTGGCGCGGGGGGCGTAGCACCGCTCCATTTTCTGGCATTTTTCCGGTTAAACCCCCCTCGCCGGTTGGCCCCCCAACGCCACCGGCCCCCGGCCCCCAAGGCGGCCGGGGGCCGGTAGTCACGACGCCGCAGCGTCTATC
>JBEPVP010000221.1:0-5879 GCA_041690935.1 Rhodanobacter sp. | reverse complement strand
ACTCCAGCCCCTTGCTGCTGCGACCGAGCAGGATGCGGTCGATCAGGCCGCCGGCCTTGCTCTCGCCCAGCGCGTTGACCAGGATCTTGCGAATGTATTCCTCGGTGCCGACACCCAGCGAGGTCTGCCGGCCCATGTCTTCGTTGAGCTTTTCCAGCGCGTGCTCGACATGCTCGCGCGACACGCTGGAGAGCGCCGCCATGGCCGTGCCGACCGCCTGCACGTCGCGTGCACTGAGATGCTTGAGTACCTCGGCGGCATCCTGCTCGCCCAGCGTGAGCAGCAGGATCGCCGCGCGCTGCGCGCCGTTGATGGGTGAATCCGCACGATTAGTTGCCATCTTCGCTTACCCAGTTCTTCACAACCTGCGCCACCTGTTTGGAGTTTTCACCCACCATTCGCCTGGCCTGGCCGATGCGCTGTTCGTACGCAAGCGTTGGCGCGGCGCTGAGCCGGGCCGGCTCGTTGGCCGCCGGCTCGTCGTCGACACGCACCGAGATCTTGGGCATCGGTGCCGGCAGTGCACGCGATGCGGTTTCGCCACGCGCCAGCCCTTTCAGCAACGGACGCAGCAGACCAAACGCCACCAGCAGCGCGATCAGCACACCGAGGCCCTGCTTGATCAGATCCATCGCACCGGGCCGTTCCCACAGCGGGGTATCCGGCAGCGCTTCGGGAACAGGACCGTGATGGAATGCCTGATTGATCACGCTGACGCTGTCACCGCGGGTGGCGTTGAAGCCCACCGCATTCTTGGTCAGCTCGGTCAGGCGCTGCAGTTCCTGCGCGCTGAACGGGATGCTCTTGGCCGTGGTCGCCGAGGCAGCGTCACCGGCCGCGGTGGCCACCGGATTGACCAGCTTGTCATCCAGCACCACCGCCACGGTCAGCCGGGCCAGCCGTCCGGCCGGATCGCTGACATGGCTGATGGTGCGGTCGAGTTCATAGTTGCGCGTGGCGCTGCTGGAACTGTCGCCGGTCGCTGCGCTCGCCGTGGTATTCGCAGCGGCCTTGCCGGCATCGGGCTTCGCCGCGGTCGGCTGCGCCACCAGCGCCGGCGGCTGGTTGCTGAGCGCGCCGGGCACGCCACCGGCGGCGGTGCCCGCGCCGTGCTGTTCAGTGCTGGTCTGCTCGCTGCGCAGCGCTGCCTGATCGTGACCGAACGTCTCGGTGGCTTTCTCGGTCTGGCTGAAATCCAGATCCGCATAGACTTGCGCGCGCACCCGGCCCGGACCGACCAGCGGCGTCAGCAGCTCCTCGATGCGCTGGGCATAGGTGTTCTCGATCCGGGTCGCCATGCGCAGGCGGTTGTCACCGACTGCGCCCGGGCTGTCCGGATCGCTGGTGAGCAACTGGCCTTGCTGGTCGATCACCGAAACCTGGCGCGCATCCAGATCCGGCACGCTGGCCGCCACCAGGTGCACGATCGCCGCGACCTGACCGGCATCGAGCTGGCGCCCCGGATACAGCGTGATCAGCACCGATGCGCTGGCTTCCTTGTTGTCGCGGATGAAGGCCGACGGTTTCGGCAGCGCCAGATGCACGCGCGCGGCGCGCACCGACTGCAAGCCGCCGATGGTCGCGCCGAGATCGGTCTCCAGCAGTTGCTGATAGCGGGTGCGTTCGGCCAGATCGCTCATGCCGAACGGTGAATCGGTGGCCGGCAGGGCGCTGCTGCCGGCGCTGCCCTGCGGCAAGCCCTTGCTGGCCAGCTTGAGCCGCAGCGCAGCCAGATCGGCGACCGGCGCCATGATCGACGAACCGTCGCTGCTCAGCTGATAGGGCGTGTTGGTCGTCTGCAGCTCCTGGGTGATCGCCGCGGCATCCTTCTGTTCCAGCCCGGCATACAGCAAGCCGTAGTTCGGCCCGCGCGACCACAGCACCACCGCCACTCCCAGCGCCACCGCCGCAGCGACCGCCACCAGCAGCACGAGCTGACGCGTCGCCGGATTGCGGGCGATCTGCTTGAAGGGATCCAGGCGCGAACCGTTGTTGCCGGTCGTCGCGATGGCGTTGTCTGCCATGGTGCTGCTCGTTTGCTAAGGGCGGAGTCGAGATCGACGCGAATGCGTCAGACCGGCATGTTCATGATGTCCTTGTACGCATCGACCAGCTTGTTGCGTACCTCGACCATGGTGCGCAGCGAGAGATCCGCCTTCTGCACCGCGATCATCGTGCGTCCCAGGTCCGCGCCCGGATCGCCACGCTCGAAACTCGCGGCCATGTTGCCCGCTTCCATCTGGCTGCGACCCACCGCGGAAATGGATTGTTTGAGCACGGCGGAGAAGTCAGCCTGCGGACCTGCGGGCGCCGCCTTGAATGCGGTTTCCGGCGGGCGCACCTGCGCCGTCATCTGGCGCATCTGGGAAAGCAGATTGTTGACGTCGATCGTGCTCATGTCGATTGCCTCATGACGGAATCCCGGCGCGTGACGGGTTTACAGGGGTAAAAGCACGAGCCGTGCCATGGGTGTGGAAAGCGAACGGGACGTGGGCAACCAGCAGGCGGTGCGCTTGCAGGCGGCATTCGTCGCGCCGCCGCCGGTCGCCGACGGCCGCACTCTTGCCAGCTATGCCGCCAGGCTGTTTTGCATTCCGTACTTGCGCAGCTTCTCCACCAGCGTGGTGCGTTGCATGTGCAGCAACCGCGCTGCATGCGCCACCACGCCACCGCTGACGTCGAGCGCCTGACGGATCAGTCCCACTTCGATGTCGGCCAGGTGATCTTTCAGGTCGAGCCCCTGCTCGGGCAGCATGCGCAGGGATTCGGACACCGGATGCACTGCGCCCTCGCCCGGCTGCCGCTCGTCTTGCATCATGGCCAGCAACGCCACACCACGCACGTCGTCGCCGGCATGCTGTCCACGATATTTTTCCGGCAGATCGCTGCTGCGCACTTCGCCGTGCGGAAACAGAATCGCCATGCGCTCGACCAGGTTGGAAAGCTCGCGCACGTTGCCCGGCCAGGCATGCGCGCGCAGCGACTGCATTGCGCCGGCGCTGAAGCGCACCACGCCCAGCCCGCGGCGGGCCAGTCGCTGGTTGAATTCGCTGATCAGCGACGGCAGGTCCTCCAGCCGTTCGCGCAACGACGGCAATTCCAGCGGAAATACGCTGAGCCGGTAGAACAGGTCTTCGCGAAACTCGTCGTTCGCGATCGACTGTTCGAGGTTGCGATGGGTGGCCGCGACGATGCGCACATCACAACGTTGGGTCTTGTTGCCGCCAACCCGCTCGTAGGCGCGCTCTTGCAGCACCCGCAACAGCTTGACCTGCATCGGCAGGCTCATGTCGCCGATCTCGTCGAGAAACAGGGTGCCGCCCTCGGCCATTTCAAAGCGGCCCTTGCGCGCGCTGATCGCGCCGGTGAAGGCGCCCTTCTCGTGCCCGAACAGTTCGCTTTCCAGCAGCTCGGCCGGAATGGCGCCGCAATTGATCGCCACGAACGGCTTGTCGCGGCGAGGGGAATTCTCGTGGATCGCCCGCGCCACCATCTCCTTGCCGGTGCCCGATTCGCCCAGCACCAGGACGCTCGAGTCGAACGGTGCGACCTGTCGGATCAGGCTGTTGACGCGAATCATCGGCGCCGAGCTGCCGACAAAACGCAGCCCATTGGACTGACCGCCAAGCAGGCGCGCATAGATATTGCGCATGGCCTCGGCCATCTTCTCGTAACGCAGGGGGAATTCCACGGTGGCCGCCCGCGTGGCAAACGGCGACGACGATGCGCAGAAGCGTTCGGCCCAGGCCGAGTCGCTGGCCAGCAGTACCGGGACGTGTGCCGCCGTGGCGCCAAGCAGGGCGAACTGGCGCTCGGCTTCGGCGACCTCGCCGATGTTGCCGCCGATGTTGCCAATGTATACCGCGCGCCAGGCGTGGGTGGACTCCACCGTGCCGCTGCAGGCTGCGCCGTGCTGCGGTCGGTAGCCCAGAAAATGAAGCGCCGACAGCACGGAGTCCAGACGCGCCGGATCGGACTCGATGACCAGAAAATCGAACTTTTGCACTACTCGCCCCTGCTATCTGCTGTTACTGCACTGACCCATACCGCGCTTCCTGGCGGGCGTGATCTCATCGCGCCGGCTTTCCGTCGCCGGCTCGATGAACAGTGAGCAATAAGAGGGCCAGTTTTGGCGCTCGACGCGACGACAAAGCGTCACGGGACGGGTGTGAAGTGCGAACTACGCGCAGCCGCAGTTGCGCACATACGCAGACGACTGGCGTAACCGCATGAAGTTTCGGCGCTTTCCCAAGTCGTCAACGCTATCGTCTGCGCGGGCGTCGCGCGCAACCGGCGTCAAGAAAACTTCGTGCCGAACTTCGGTAGTGAGAACTGCGTCACGCGGAGTTTTCGGCCCCTGCAAGGCAGTCAAGTTGCCAGCTGACGCGCCTCTGCCACTTTGCGTCGGTGATGGCGAAAAACCAGCCGCTCAATCGCGTCACCCAGCACGTCGCTCAGCGATACAAACGCGACGAAGACCCGGCCATCGTCCCCGCGTCGCTCTACCCGCGCCGCCAGTTCCAGCGGCAGGCTGCGACAAACGTCGAAGCGCAGGCGCAGCAGCAACGCATCGCCGCTTGGCACCAGCGCCGCGGGCAACAATGCGCCGACCGCGTTGAAACGCAGCAATTGCTGCGGTGGCAGGGTGTTGGCCGGCACCAGCAGCTGGTTGACGATATCGACCAGGGCGGTGAGCTTGGCATCCATGCGCAGCATTTCCTGCATCAGCGGATTGTCTTCTTCGCCGGTTTCAGTGACCCGCTCTTCCAATGCGGCGATGACCGCCAGGGTGTTGGCGTTGCGCTCGGCCATCCACGCTTGCTGCCCCACCGCCGGCGGCCAGACCAGTGGCTCGCTGTCGACGTGCAGACTCTCTTCACTGCTCAGCCGTCCTTCGAAATCGTCCCAGCTACTGGTGGTCATGCTGCGGCCCCGTCGGGTGGTGGAACGTCGAAAATCGCCATGCAGGCGATTTTGTGGCGCTGACGCAGCAATGACGGTTGGCCGGACGGCGTCGGATCAAGGCTGTGCGTAGGCGGCAATGGCTCGGGTTCGGTCGTGTTCAAGCTGCCATTGTGCGGCCACCACATCGCGTGCGTGACCAACCAAGGCAAGCAGTTCGTGATCGTACGCCAGAATTTCGCCCAGCTGCATCCGACTGGCCGCGTCCTTCGTGTGCTGACGCAGCAGCAGCGGTTCGCGCTCGGCTTCAAGCGCCATCAGGCGATCCCATTCCTGCGCGCGCGCCGCGGCGAGCATTTCGCGGGTCAACTGCAATGCCGGCGCCAGCGTATCCATCGTCGCGATCATGCGCGGGCGGCTTGCGGGGCGGCAACGGGCGCCACCTGCACCCAGCTGTCGCGCACCTGTTGCAGCAGGCGGCTCACTTCATCGATCAAGGTGGTGTCGTCGCGCATATTGGCCTGCAGCAGGCGGCGACCCATATATTCGTAGAGTGAATCCAGTCGAGCCACGAACGCCTCATCAACTTTCGGGTCGAGGCTGTCACGCAGCCCGCCGATGATCTCGATGCAACGGGTGATGGTCTCGCCCTTGGCGGCAGTTTCGCCGCGCTGCATGTGCGCACGGGCTTTTATCAGCCTTTCCAGTGCCCCATCCATCAGCAGCGTGATCAAGCCGTGCGGGTCGGCCGATTCCACGCCGCCGTGCGAACGAACCTGCTGATAGGCGCTTGCGCCATAACCAAATGCCATGACCGTATCCCCTTACTTCTTGTTGCTGTTGGTAAGCGCGTCGAACTGCTGGGTGAGATAGCTGCTGGTGCTGTTGAGCTTGGACATCAGGGTGTCCAGCGCGGTGAACTGCGCCTGGTAACGCGCGGTGAGGCTGTCCATGCGGGCGTTCAGCGTGGTCTGCTG
>JBEPVP010000220.1:0-5883 GCA_041690935.1 Rhodanobacter sp. | reverse complement strand
ACCGAGGGCAAGCAGGCGATCGCCGACTCGTTCTCGATCCGGCGCGAGGCCCTGCAGCATCGCGTCACGTATTCCACCACCGTGGCAGGCGCACGCGCGCTCGTGCATTCGCTCGATTTCCGTAGCGATGGCGAAGTGCACAGCCTGCAGGAACTGCACAAGGAACTCGGCGCATGAGTCGTCCCCCGATCACCAAGGTAGGCTCCGAGCGCCTGCGCGCAGAACTCGAACAGCTGAAATTTGTCGATCGGCCGCGCATCATCGCGGCGATTGCCGAGGCACGTGCGCATGGTGATCTGAAGGAAAATGCCGAGTATCACGCCGCGCGAGAGCAGCAGAGCTTCACCGAGGGTCGCATCGGTCAGCTGGAGGGTTTGTTGTCGAATGCCGAAGTGATCGATGTGGCGCAGCTCAACCCGGGGGATCGCGTGGTGTTTGGCGCCACCGTGGAGCTGGAGGACGAGGACACCGGTACGCCGGTGACCTACCAGATCGTGGGGGACCTGGAGGCGGATATCAAACGGCAGATGATCGCGGTATCGTCACCGATCGCTCGTGCCTTGATTGGTCGCAACGCTGGCGACAGCGTCGAGTTCACCGCACCCAATGGCGTCAAGCATTACGAGGTCGTCAGCATCCGCTACGTCTGATCGTCCTGTCGTGGCGCGCCTCCGTTTTGCGAAAGCAGTGGAGACTGTGTGTCGCCACGATCGTGCCACTGCGTCGTCGTATCCGGCGCCATGAAAAAAGGCCGCTTTCGCGGCCTTTTCACTTGCTCATCAGCGACTGAAACTCAGCGCTGGCGAGCCTTGAAACGGGGATTGCTCTTGCAGATCACGAACACCTTGCCGCGACGGCGCACGATCTTGCAATCGCGATGCCGCGCCTTGGCGGACTTCAAAGAGTTAAGCACCTTCACGGCCAGCTCCTGCCACTAAACGAAAATGTAAGCGTGCAAGTGTAACGAGTCCGATGACCTATCACAAGGCCGATGCGACGGCAGTCTCCGCCACCGTGGACAGGAACTGCTGCAGCGCCGGGGCATGATCGTCGGCACGACACGCCACCGCCAGCAGCAGGTGGGCATCGGAGTCCTCCAGCGGCACATAGCTGACCCCGGCCAGACGCACGCAGCGCATGCTGGCCGGCACCAGGGCCAGTCCCAGACCCGCCGCGACAAGTGCCAGCAGGCCGTTGATCTGCTGTGCGTGTTGGGTAATGGATGGCTGAAAACCCGCCTTGGTCGCCAGCTTCACCAGCCGATCGTAGAGCGTGGCGGCAAGCTCGCGCGGTTGCGAGACGAAGGCATCATCGGCCACCTCGAGCAGACGCAGGCTGCGGCGACCGGCCAGAGGGTGGCCGACGGGCAGGGCGAGCAGCAGGGGTTCGCGATCGATCACGCTGAGCCGCAGCCCGCGGGCATCCCGCATGTGGGCCGGTGCGTCGCGAACAAAGCCGACGTCAATCTGGCCGGCCAGCAAGGCGGCGAACTGCGGCTCGGTATACATCTCGCAGAGCTGCAGGCGGACGTTGGGCGCGATCTGGCCAAAACGCAGCAAGGCTTGCGGCAGGGCCGGATGAAACGAGACCGAGACCGTATACGCCAGTCGCAGTTGACCGATGTAGCCGGCGGCGGCGGCAACCACATGGCTGCGCGCCTCCTCAGCCTTCGCCAGAATTTGCCGAGCCTGCTCCAGGAAGACCCGACCCGGCTCGGTCAGCGCCACATGGCGCTTGGTGCGCTCCAGCAGACGGACACCCAGATCCTGTTCCAGTGCCTGTATCTGCTGGGACAGCGGCGGTTGCGAGAGGTGCAGGCGCAGCGCTGCCCGGGTGAAGCTCAGCTCCTCCGCGACGGCGACGAAATAGCGTAGCTGGCGGAAATCAAACATATAGCGATATCGAATTAGTTAGTATCTAAATATATATTAGATACTTTATTGCGTCGATCATAAACTCTCTCCCGTCCCGCCACTTCCCTCCCCCCTAGTGGCGGCGGCCCTCGCCCCGCAGCGACGCTAAATACGACATCTGGTTCAACTCCCCCCTGAACCCATGTCGATGCGTCTTACCTGCGGGGCGCTTTCTTTTGCCAAGCCGACGCCGCTGCCATCGAAGCAGCGGTGTCGTCGTATCCGGCCCTAGATTTCGCTGGCCAGTCGGGTGCCCTGGGCGATGGCGCGCTTGGCGTCGAGCTCGGCGGCCACATCGGCGCCGCCAATGATGTGTACCTTCATGCCGGCCGCGATCAATTCATCGGCCAGGCGGCGATTCGGTTCCTGGCCTGCGCAAATCACCACATGGTCGACCGGCAGGATCTGGGGAGTGCCGTTGATCGTGATGTGCAAGCCCTGATCGTCGAGACGCTGATAGCTGACGCTACCCAGCATGGTCACCCGCTTGGCCTTGAGCGTGGCCCGATGCACCCAGCCGGTGGTCTTGTTGAGGCGTGCGCCGGGGCGTCCGTCACTGCGTTGCAGCAGCCAGACCTGACGCTCGGGTGCTTCCGGCTGCGCTGGTTGCAGGCCGCCACGATGCGTCAGCTGCATGTCCACGCCCCATTCGCGGGTCCATCGGGCGACATCGGTGGTGGGCGAGGGCGGATGCTCGATCAGGAACTCGGCCACGTCGAAACCAATGCCACCGGCGCCAATGATCGCCACCCTGGCGCCGACTGGCTGATGTCTGGCCAGCACGTCGAGATAGCTCAGCACGCGCGGGTCATCGCTGCCGGGAAAGTTCACCTGGCGCGGCGTGATGCCGGTGGCGATCACCACTTCGTCGTAGCCGGCTGCGCGCAGCGAAGCGGCTTCCGCGGACCGGCCCAGCTGCACGTCGACACCGCTGTCGGCCAGCTGATGACGGAAATAGCGCAGCGTCTCGTGGAACTCTTCCTTGCCCGGGATTTGTTTGGCGTAGTTGAACTGGCCACCGATCTCACCGGCCTGGTCGATCAAGGTCACGGCGTGGCCACGCTCGCCCAGCGTGCTGGCGCAAGCCATGCCGGCCGGGCCTGCGCCGATCACTGCGATGCGCTTGCGCGTACTGGTCGGTTCGATCGTCAACTCGGTTTCGTGGCAGGCACGCGGGTTGACCAGGCAGCTGGCGCGCTTGTTCTGGAACACATGATCGAGGCAGGCCTGGTTGCAGGCGATGCAGGTGTTGATGCGGTCGCTGCGGCCGGATCGGGCCTTGTTGACCCAGGCCGAATCGGCCAGCAGCGGGCGCGCCATCGAAACCATGTCGGCTTCGCCGTCGGCGAGGATGCGCTCAGCCACGTCCGGCATGTTGATGCGGTTGGTGGCGACCAGCGGAATCGTCACTTCGCCCTTGAGCTTCTGCGTGACCCAGGCAAAACCGGCGCGCGGCACGCTGGTGACGATGGTCGGTACGCGCGCCTCGTGCCAGCCGATGCCGGTATTGATGATGCTGGCGCCAGCCGCCTCGATCGCCTTGGCCAGCGTCACGATCTCGCTCCAGTCCTGACCGCCATCGACCAGGTCGAGCATCGACAGCCGGTAGATGATGATGAAGTTTCGACCCACCGCCTCGCGCGTGCGCCGCACGATCTCCACGGGAAAGCGCATGCGCCGCGTGGCGTCGCCGCCCCAGGGATCGGTACGCTGGTTGGTGCGCGCGGCGATGAACTCGTTGATCAGATAGCCTTCCGAGCCCATCACCTCGACACCGTCGTAACCGGCGTCTTGCGCCAGCTTTGCGCAATGCACGAAGTCGTCGATGGTGCGTTCCACGCCGCGCGACGACAGCGCGCGCGGGGTGAATGGAGTGATCGGCGACTTGCTCTTTGAGGGCGCAACCGACAGCGGGTGGTAGCCGTAGCGGCCTGCATGCAGGATCTGCATGCAAATGCGCCCGCCCTCGGCATGCACGGCGCCGGTGAGCTTGCGATGTCGCGGCTTGTGCCATGGCATCGTCAGGCGTCCACCGAACGGCTTCAGCCAGCCCTGGATGCTGGGGGAGATGCCGCCGGTGACCATCAGCCCCACGCCGCCGCGGGCACGTTCGGCAAAATACGCGGCCAGCTTGTCGTAGTCGCTGGCCTTGTCCTCCAGCCCGGTATGCATCGAGCCCATCAGGATGCGATTGGGCAGGGTGACGTGGCCCAGATCCAGCGGCGTGAACAGATTCGGATAATGCATGCGACCCACGCGCGGCTCAAACGATCGTATGAATGTGCCGGTATTGGGCGTTTGAAAGCAAGCGATTCCGGTGCGGGCGCCTTTTCAGGTCAGCAGTTGGCGCACCAGGGCGATATAGCGGCGCATGGCTTCCTGTTCGGATACCCCGTTCAATTGCGCCCACGCCTCGTGCTTGGCGGTGCCGACAAAATCGAAGAAACCCGGCTGGGTGCGCTTGAGGTCGCCTTCCGAGCCCTGCTTGTAGAGGGCGTAGAGCTTCAGCAGTGTGTCGTTGTCGGGACGCTTGCCCAATCGCTGGATGTCCTCGGCGGCTTGGTCGAACTCGCGGCGAAGATCGGTCATAAGGCGGATCGGACATGGCTTGCGTGCAAGGAGAACGGGTAGATAGCACGCGTTCCGGGTCGGGTCAACGCGTTAGACTCGCGCCTTTCCCGTTCATCCAGGATCTTGTCATGAGCCATGCCGCATCCGTCGTTCCCGTACTCACCATCGACGGGCCGTCTGGATCGGGCAAGGGCACCATCAGCGCGCTGGTGGCCGGGCGGCTGGGCTGGCGGCTGCTGGACTCGGGGGCCTTGTACCGGGCCGTGGGTTACGCCGCCGGCATGGCCGGGCTGGATCTGTCGGACGTGGAGGCGATGACCCGTTGTGCACATGGTACGAAGATCCAGTTCCGGCCGGCCGCGGATGGTGGCGAGACACGCGTGGTCGTCAATGGTCACGACGCCACCGACGAACTTCGCACCGAAACCGCCGGCGCCGCGGCATCGGCGATCGCCTCGATGCCATCCGTGCGCGAGGCGCTGGTGGCGCTGCAGCTGGGCTTTCGCAAGGCGCCTGGACTGGTGGCCGACGGGCGCGACATGGGCACGGTGATCTTCCCGGATGCCGCCTACAAGGTTTTCCTTACCGCCAGCGCCGCCGAAAGAGCGAAAAGACGCTATAAGCAGTTGAAGGAAAAGGGACTCAGCGTTACACTTGGCGGCCTTCAGCGAGAAATCGAGGCGCGTGACAGCCGCGATGCATCGCGTGTCGTCGCGCCGCTCAAGCCTGCCGAAGATGCCTTGCTGGTGGATACCACCGGGATGGGGATCGACGAGGTCGTCGCGAAAGTACTTGCCGTCGTGCAGCCCTGACCGGACTGCGCGACGGTTTCTTCGCCCCTGCTACGGCAGCGGGTTTTGGCCAATGGTGACGACGGTCGGTTCCCGAGGAACCACCTGAAGACACCCTCAACCGGTGGACCGGAAGTTCGCGCGCAATACACCAGAGCGCAACGGACCAGGGTCTTTTCCCACTATGGAATCAACATGACTGAAAGTTTTGCCGAACTGTTTGAACAGAGCCAACAGGCTATCTCCAAGCTGAAGCCCGGCGCCATCGTCACCGGCATCGTTGTGGAAATCCGCAATGACGTCGTCGTGATCAATGCTGGCCTGAAGAGCGAAGGCATCGTCCCGATCGAGCAGTTCAAGAACGAGGACGGCGTGCTGGAGGTGCAGGTAGGCGACGAGGTGAAGGTAGCCCTCGAAGCTTTGGAAGACGGTTTCGGCGAGACCAAGCTGTCGCGCGAGAAGGCCAAGCGCTCGATGGTGTGGGACGACCTGGAGCAGGCGTTCGACAAGGAAGAGACCATCGTCGGCATGATTTCCGGCAAGGTCAAGGGCGGTTTCACGGTCGACATCAAGGATGTCCGCGCGTTCCTGCCGGGCTCGCTGGTCGA
>JBEPVP010000219.1:0-5904 GCA_041690935.1 Rhodanobacter sp. | reverse complement strand
GGCCGGTCGGCGCGCTCCGCTTGCGCGTTCGGCTTACGTGGCTTTAACGATACGCATGCTCCACTGACGCCCATTCACCCGGCCAGGTTTCGCGCATGGGCAAGCACCTGCACACTCTGAAAACCCTGCGCGAGATCGCGCTCGAGCATGCCAGTGCCGGGCAACCGGATCTCGCCTTGATGGCGCGCGAACTAGGCCGTGTGGTGCACCAGGGTTCGGCGCTGCTGGCCAGCGGGCTGGCACCCCTGCTTGCGCGCAAGCGCGGTCTGGAACGCTGGCTGCTGATCGAGCGGCGCAAGCCGGCGATCAGCATGCTGGTGATGGCGTGGCCGCCGAATCATCACACCCCGGTGCACGATCACGCCGGCCTGTGGGGTCTGGAAATGACCCTGCATGGCGCGCTGGAAGTGCAGTCGTACGCGCGCGATCCGCTCTCGGGCGAGTTGCGCATGCACGGTCGCGACTGGCTCGGCCCCGGCGATGGCACGTGGTTCGATGGCGAGCAGCCTCGCGCGCACCGCTGCCGCAACCTGTCGCGCCACGATACGGCGCTCTCCCTGCATGTCTACGGCGGCGCGCTGGCGCAGTACTTCGCCTACGAACAGGCCGAACCGGCCGGGCACTGGATCGCCCAGCCCCAGCGCAGCGCCATCGCCGGCCGGCTGCACGGCTGATCGGCACGCCACCCCACGGTCACAAGGAATGCCATGTTTCGACGGGTCGCCATCATCGGCGGCGGCGCCGCGGCCGCCACCCTGTTCAGTGAGTTGCTGGAGCGCCAGCCGCCGCAGTCGCTGCATCTGGACTGGTTCACCGGCGGTGCGGGCAGCGCCCGCGGCGTGGCCTACGGCACCACGTCGGCGCGCCACCTGCTGAACGTGCGGGCCGCCTCGATGAGCATGTTCGCCGGCAAGCCGCGCGGCTTCCTGGATTTCGTGCAGCGCGACGACCCGTCGATCGCCGGCACCGACTTCCTGCCGCGCCGCCGCTACGGCGACTATCTTGAGGCGGAAGTGGCGCGCGCCCTGCAGCAGGCCATGGCGCACGGGCATGCGGTGAACATCGTCCCGTTCGCGGTCGACGCGCTGGTGCCCGAACACGACGGCGTCACCGTGATCCACGGCGAGGAAAGCCACCGTGTCGACGCCGCCGTGCTGGCGCTGGGCGCGCTGCCGCCACAGCCGCTGCCCGGGGTCAGTGCCGCGGCACTGGACAGTGGCCGCTATGTGGTGGATCCGTGGCGCCTGCTGGCCAGTAGCGATGCGTGGCCGCTGCCGCCGCGCAAGGTGGTGCTGATCGGGCTTGGCCTGACCGCAGTCGACGTGTTGCTGGAGCTTTCCGCACGCTGGCCGCAGACCGAATTCACCGCGATCTCGCGCCACGGCCTGCTGCCCGAAGCGCACCTGCACGCGGCCGCCGTGCCGGCCGACGACAGCGCCGAACTGATCGAGGCGATGCGCGACGCGCCGGATATCCGCCTGTGGCTGCACCTTCTGCGCGAGGCGGTCGCGCAGCAAGGCCTTGAGTGGCGCGCCATCGTCGACAGCCTGCGGCCGCATGTGCCTGGCCTGTGGGGCGAGCTGCCGCCGGAGCAACGCGCGCGCTTCATGCGACACGCGCGCTGGGCGTGGGAGCGCGTCCGCCACCGCATGCCGCCGCAGGTGCGCGCGACGATCACCGCACTGGAACAGGACGGCCGGTTGCAGCGCCGGCGCGGACGCGTGCACTCCGTCGATGTCGTCGGCGACGCCGTGCGGTTGACCCTGGGTCGCGCCAGCCAGACCCATACGCTGGATGCCGACCTGGTGATCCAGACCGTCGGCCTGAACACCGACGTGCGGCGCACCCCGCATCGACTGATCAGCCAGCTTCTGACCAACGCGCACATCGCGCCCGATCCACTGGGCCTGGGCGTGCTGGCCGATACGGACGGCCATCTGCAGCATGACGGAACGTACTGGCCGACCCTGTTCGCCATCGGCAGCCTGTTGCGCGGCACCCTGTGGGAATCCACCGCGATGCCGGAGATCCGCCAGCAGGCCCGTCACCTGGCCGACCAGCTGTTGCGCGACTGACCGGCTCGCCGCGCCCGCGATGACCGCCAGCGCACTCACCATCGGCATCGCCCTGCTGCATCTGCTGGGCATGGTCACGGCGATGCACGCGGTGATGCACACGCGCACGCCGCAGGGCGCGATCGGCTGGGCACTCGGCCTGATCCTGCTGCCGTATGTCACCCTGCTGCCGTACCTGTATCTGGGCTCCAGCCGCTTCCTCGGCTATCGCTTCAGCCATCCGGCGCAGCCGGCGCGCGCGCTGCCCGCGGCCCTCGACGCGTCACCGCTCGATCCGGGCTGCGCCCGCTTCGCGGCGATCAGTGCGCTGCAAGGCCGACCGTTCCGCAGCGGCCATCGGCTGCGCCTGCTGATCGACGGCGAAGCGGCGTTCGCGGCGATGCTGGCGGCGATGGCCGCCGCCGAGCAATACCTGCTGGTGCAGTTCTTCATCATCCACGACGACGCGCTCGGCCGGCGCCTGCAGCAGATCCTGCTGCAGCGCGCGGCGGCCGGCGTACGCGTATGCGTGCTGTTCGACGGCATCGGCAGTCACGCACTGCCGCGCCACTACGTCGCCACACTGCGTGCCGGCGGCGTGGCGATCCACCGCTTCGCCACCCATCGCTGGCGCAACCGCTTCCAGCTGAACTTCCGCAACCATCGCAAGATCGTGGTGGTGGACGGCACCTGCGGCTTCGTTGGCGGGCTCAACGTGGGCGACGAATACCTGGGCCTGAAACCGCCGCTGGCGCCCTGGCGCGATACCCAGCTGGAACTGCACGGACCGGCGGTGGCCGATCTGCAGCAGCTGTTCGCGCAGGACTGGCAGTGGATCACCGGCACCGCCTTGTCATTGCCGCCCACGCCGCCCGGCGACGGCAACGCCAGCGCACTGATCGTAGCCAGCGGCCCGGCCGATCCGCAGGAAACCGGCTCGCTGTTCTTCACCGCCGCGATCAACGCGGCGCGCGAACGCGTGTGGCTGAGCACGCCCTACTTCGTGCCCGACCACGCCGTGCGCGCGGCGCTGCAGCTGGCGGTGCTGCGCGGGGTCGACGTGCGCGTGTTGATTCCGGCGCGGCCCGATCACCACACCGTGTTCCTCGCCTCCACCCTGCATGCGTTCCATGCGGTGCGCGCCGGCATCCGCGTGTTCCGCTACCAGCCCGGCTTCCTGCACCAGAAAGCCTTGCTGATCGACCGCGATACCGCCGCGATCGGCAGCATGAACCTGGACAGCCGCTCGTTCCGGCTCAACTTCGAGGTCGCCGCGCTGGCAGTCGACCCGGCCTTCGCCGCCGCCGTGGCGGCGATGCTGGCGGCCGCTTTCCGCCCTGCCCCCGCCGTGGACGAGCGCGAAAACCGCCATGCGCCGTACCTGCGCCGGGTGGCGATGCAGGTGGCGCGACTGTTCGACCCGCTGCTGTAGCCGATGCTGCGCTGCCGCTTGCCCGGCGCGCCGCATCGGCATGAACTGGCCTACCGCCCCGACCGATTCCCTCCCATGCGCCAGCTCGTCCTGCTGCTACTCCTCATGATTACAAGCCTCGTCAGCCACGCCAGCGAATCCACCCGCTTCGTCGAACGCTCGCTGGAGCTGCACGGCACCACCTATCACTATCAGGTTTTCGTCCCGGACGGCTGGACGGCCAAACGCGCGTGGCCGGTGGTGCTGTTCCTGCATGGCAGCGGCGAGCGCGGCCAAGACAACCGCAGCCAGCTCAGCCAGGGTTTGCCGCCATGGCTGACCGAACACGGCAAGGACTTTCCGGCGCTGGTGGTGATCCCGCAGGCGCCGGACGGCAGCGCCTGGAATGGCGAGATCGAGCAGATGGCGCTCAAGGCGCTGGATGACAGCATCCAGCACTACCACGGTGATCGCCAGCGGCTCTACCTGACCGGCCTGTCGATGGGTGGCTACGGCTCCTGGCAGATCGCGCTGGACCACCCGGGCATGTTCGTCGCCGCGGCGATCATCTGCGGCGGCATCGGACACCCCAATGACGGCGATCTGCACGTGCAAGGCGTCCCCGCCGAGGTGACCGATCCGTATGAATGGGTCGCCGCGCATATCGGCAAACTACCGACATGGATCTTCAACGGCGCCATCGACGACGTGGTGCCGCCGCAGGAATCGCACCGCATGCACGCCGCGCTGCAGGCCCGCGGCAGCGAGGTGCGCTACACCGAATTCCCCGGTGTCGGCCACGCCGCCTGGCCGATGGCCTATGCCACCACGGAACTGTGGCCATGGATGTTCGCGCACCGGCTCGACGCTCCGCCGCGCACGTGATCCTTCCCGAAAACCGTGTGCGGCGGCGCAGCTGCCCGGCCGCCGCTATTCGCGTCCGTCACCGCGTCGATGGCCGCCGCAGATCGCCCAGCCGACATAGATGCCCACTGCCATACCAAGCCATTCGCACAGTACGCGCAGGCCGATGCTGTCCGGGTCATGCACCTGCGCCAGCTTGGCCTTGAGCAGCTGCAGCGATTGCAGTTGGCCGTAGTTGAAATAGAACAGATCCCACATGTCGCCACTGGCGGTCAGCAGCGTCGCCAGCAGGAACGACCAGCCGATCTGCGGTCCGTAGCTCCAGCCGTTGCGTCGGCCCAGCCAGTGGAACAGGACGAACAGCAGCACGCCCCCCAACGCGGAGATCGCGCCGGCCTGCACGCCGCCGACGATGCCGTAGCCCATCCACGATTGGTCGTAATGCATCGCGCCCCCTCTGCTTGCCGCCATCTGGTGAACGGCCATTATGGGTCATCGCTGCGCCGGGCCGGGCGCGCGATAGACTGCGCGGGATCAATCATCGACGCCATGCCTGCATGCACCCGATCATTTCTCTCCGCGCCGCGCTGCTCGTGGTCGACGTGCAGCCGGACTTCATGCCCGGCGGCGCGCTGGCCTGCCACGAGGGCGACGCGATCGTGCCCGGCATCGACCGCGTGCTGCGCTCGCGCGTGTTCCGCCATGTGGTGGCCACGCAGGACTGGCATCCGCGCGGACACATCTCGTTCGCCAGCTCGCATCCGGGGTGCGCCGCGTTCGAACAGATCACGCTGTACGAGCAGCCGCAGACGCTGTGGCCGGCGCATTGCGTGCAGGACACGCCCGCCGCCGCCTTGCATGCGGGCATCGACTGGTCGGCGCTGGACGCGGTGATTCGCAAGGGCAGCGATCCCGGTGTGGATTCCTACAGCGGCTTTCGCGAGAACCACGGGCCGCACGGCGAGCGGCCCCGCACCGGGCTGGCCGGATGGCTGCGTGAGCGCGGCGTGGACGAGGTGTTCGTGTGCGGGCTGGCGCGCGATGTCTGCGTGTTGTGGACGGCGCAGGATGCGCGGGAGTTCGGCTTCCGCGCCAACCTGCTGTGGGACCTCAGCCGCCCGGTGACGCCAGCCAGCGACGACGCCACCCAGGCCACCTTGCAGGCGGCGGGTATCGCCATCGTCGAATCGTCGAGTCTCGCAACCGACTGAAGCTTCAGGCCTCGTTCTCGCCCGAGGCATGCACCCGCGGCTCGCCGTCGGCGTCGATCTCGACCCGCAGCGTGATCGGCCGGCAACACACCTGGCAATCCTCGATGTATTGCTGGCTGGGGATCGAGGCGTCGATCAGGATCTCGATCGGCTCGCCGCAATACGGGCAGTCGATGGAATGCGGCGTGAGCATGGGCGCGTCTCGACAGGCGGGCGTTCCAGTACACCACAGCACCGTACCGGCGACGCTGCGACGCTCACCCCTTGCGCAGCGACCACGCCTGCGGCAGGCCGATCCAGAACAGCGCATCGCGCGTGCAGCGCGGGGCCAGCTTCAGCAATTCGTTGTCCTTGCTGACCAGCC
>JBEPVP010000218.1:0-5995 GCA_041690935.1 Rhodanobacter sp. | reverse complement strand
AACCAGATGAACACGCCCACGATCAGCAGCACCGGCAGCCAGCTGACCAGCAAGCCGATCAGCGAAAAACCTTCAGAGGGATCCTGGCGCACTTCGACGCCCTTGTCCTGCATCTGCTTGACCACCGCGTTGGTGGAAAAGCCGAGCATGGGCGCGACCGTGCGGAACGCGCTGCCGTCCTTCAGCTTGCCACTGATGGTGGCCGGTTGATCGGCGCTGATCGTGGCGTTGCCGACGTTGCCGTTGTCGACACTCTGCACGAACGAACTGTAAGGCAGGTCGGAGGAAGCCGCGCCGCGCGGACTGAAGCTCTGGAACACGGTGAACAGGACCACCGCGATGATCACCCAGAGCAACACATTTTTCGCTGTTTCATTCATGCACGGTTCTCGCCGGTGACACCGCGGAAGGCTTCAGCCCCACCGCCAGTGCGTACACCTCACGCGAACGCGCGCGGGAGGCCTTGGGTTTACGCATGGTCACGCGGGTGAAGTCCGCGCGCAAGCTGCGCAAGTATTCATCAAAGCCGACGCCCTGAAACAACTTGATCAGGAACGATCCGCCCGGCTTGAGCCACTGCCGACTGAAATCCAGCGCCAGATCGGCCAGCGCCATCGCACGGATCTGGTCGGCCAGCGCCACACCACTCATATTGGGGGCCAGATCGCACAGTACAAGATCCAGCTTTTGCCCCGCCAGCCTGCTTTCCAGCTCGCGCAATACCGACTCCTCGCGGAAGTCGCCCTGCAGGAAATCCACCCCGGCGATGCTCTGCATCGGCAGGACGTCCAACGCAAACACCTTGCCGGTATCGCCCAGGCGGTTGCGCACCAGTTGCGACCAGCTGCCCGGGGCCGCGCCGAGATCGACTACGCTGATACCCGGCTTGAGCAGGCGGTCACGCTCGATCAACTCTTCCAGCTTGTACACCGCACGCGAACGCAAGCCCTCGGACTGGGCTTTCTTCACATATTCGTCATTGAAATGTTCGCGCAGCCAGACTGCGCTGCTCTTGCTGCGGGCCATGTCTTCTTCGGTCACGGATTGGGGAAAGGGAAGGCGCATGATACCCTTTGCCGTTCATTTACCGCGAATCGAGCACCGCCGCATGACCCTTTCCTCCTCGCAGACTCGCTACCTGCGCAGCCTCGCCCATGACCTGAGCCCGCTTGTCCTGCTTGGCAACAAGGGCGCCAGCGAGGCAGTGGTCAAGGAATTGAACCAGGCGCTCGACATTCACGAACTGGTCAAGGTGAAGCTGTCCGGTGGTGACAAGGACGAGCGGCAGGCACAGATTGACATCCTCGCCAACGGCACGCAGGCCGAGAAGATCCATCAGATCGGCCACGTGGTGGTCTTGTTTCGCCGCAACGCCGACGAACCGAAGATCGCCCTGCCGCGCTAGATCTGCCTTGCCGGAGTGCCCTGATGGATCTCTCGCTCGATCACCCCGAAGGTTATCTGTTCGTGCGCCGGGTGGGCGCCGGCACCATTACCCTGTTGGATCGCGAGCTCGCCGCCAGTTTCCTGCTGGCGCCGGATCGGGTCATCGAAAACTGGCCGGTCGACGCCGCCAGCACGCTGGACGCCAGCCATGTCGATGTGCTGCTGGCGCTGCAACCGGAGCTGGTGATCCTGGGTACGGGTGAACGCCAGGTCTTTCCGGCAGCGATCTTCATGGCCGGCTTCCTGCGCAAGGGCGTCGGTATCGAGGTGATGGACAACGCCGCCGCCGCCCGCACCTACAACCTGTTGGCTGGCGAAGGTCGCCGCGTCGTGGCCGGATTCATCCTGCCGGCGGCATGACGCCGGCCGCCCGATCTTCCGATCACGGCCTATTCAACGTCGCGGCAGATAGCCCAGTGGGTCGACCGGATTGCCGTCCTTGCGGATCTGGAACTCCAGTTCGTTGCGCGTGGCACCGGTGGAACCCATCTCGGCAATCTGCTGACCAGCACTGACCCGTTGACCTTCCTTGACCAGACGCTTGCGGTTATGGCCGTAAGCGGACAGGAAGCTTTCGTTGTGCTTGATGATCACCAGCTCGCCATAGCCGACCAGGCCATTACCGCTGTACACCACGACCCCGTCTGCCGCCGCCCGCACCGGATCCCCCGGCTTTCCGGCGATCTCGATACCGGGGATCGCATCGCCACTCTGAAAGCGACTGACCAGTACGCCGTCGGCCGGCCAACGCCAGCCAATCCCGCTCACGGCGCGTGAAGCGCCGGCTGCAACGGGAACCAGGACAGGTGGCGGCACGGCCGCCGGCGCTGGCGTCGGCATGCCGGCGACCGGTATCACGGAAGTGGTGGCCGTCACCGCCGGTGCAACCGTTGGCGCGACGGCTACCGGTGGATGCGTCGCGGTTGTGCCACCCGGGGAGGCGATGGCGGTCGATGGCGGCGGCACCGGCTCGAACCCCGATGCTGTCGTGGCCACCGGCGGCCTGACGACGGGCCGACCCGGCAGCACGGTACCAGCCACGATCGGGCGCACCGGAACTTGGGCTGTCGGTGCACTAGCCATCTTGCGCGACGGCGACAAGCTCAATCGCTGTCCGGGCCAGATCGTGTAAGGAGCAACGATGCCGTTCCACTGCGCCAGATCGCGAAAATCCACGCCCTTGCGAAAGGCGATCGAGTACAGCGTGTCGCTTTTCACCACGACATAGCTGCCGCCGGGAATCGGCGTGCGCGTCGGCGCCGGCGTGCGGCCCGCGTGGTTGTACGGGCTGTAGCCGGGGTTGCCATGAGCACTGCCGCCCGCCGCCGGCTCCACCACGACGGAACTGCGCAGGGTGCCGCAGCCGGCCAACAGAAGGGATACGGCCAGTGCCGTCAGCCAGTGAAGATATCGATCCATGCTTGTCAGCATACCGAGGCGGGATAGGTTTTTCATGCGACAGCAGTCCCCTGGATGGCCGGCGGTCAACGCAGCCCGAACCACCACACCAGCAACACGACCAGCAACACCAGTGCGATCCAGCCGATCCATTCGATGTACTTGTGCAGGATCCGCTCGGCGCGTTCGCCGAACAAACGAATCAGCAGCGCCAGCAACCAGACGCGCTTGCCGCGCCCCAGTCCGATGCAGGCCACGAACGGCAGGATCGGCACGCCGATGATGCCGCAGGCCCAGGTGACGAATTTCATCGGCACCACCGGCTGCAGCGCGGCCAGAATCAACACGCCGAACATCCCCCAGCGGTGCTCGTGCATCTGCGTGCTGAGTGTTGCCACGCCCTGTTCGATCGGCGTCAGCAGGTGCAGCGTATCCAGCAGCGGCCGCAGCGCGTGAAAGGCCCAGTGACCCAGCGCATAACCGACCAGCGCACCAAGCAACGAGAACAGCAGGCTGATGTTGGCGAAGAAGAATGCCTTGTGCCGCTTGCCGAGCATCATCGGCGCCAGCATCACTTCCGGCGGAATCGGGAAGATGAACGCCTCCACGAAACTCAACCCGGACAGGTAGTACAGCGCCCGCGGCTCGCGCGACCACACCAGTGCACGCGCGTACAGCGCCCCGAACAGGCGCATCAACCGATTCCGCCGAGCAGCGGCACGAAGCTCACTGCGCCTAGCTCCTCCTGGATGAAGTCGCCCTTGCCATCACCACGCATGCGGATCAGCGTCTGCCGGCTGGGCGAGCCGACCGGCGCGACGAGCACGCCGGTGGGGCTGAGTTGATCGAGAATCCGGCTGGGAATGGTGTCGCCGGCCGCCGTGAGGATGATCGCGTCGAACGGCGCCTCGTCCGGCCAGCCAAGTTTGCCGTCGTCATAGCGCGAGCGCAGATTGGTCAGGCCGAGCTGACGGAAACGCCGACGCGCCTGGCGCAGCAGCTCCTCGATCCGCTCCACCGTGAAGACCTGCGGTACCAGGGCCGCCAGCACCGCCGCCTGATAGCCCGAGCCGGTTCCGATTTCGAGCACCTTCTGCGGCAGCTCCTGGCTGCCGTCGATACGCTCCAGCAACGCCTCGGTCATGCGCGCAACTACCCACGGCTGCGAGATGGTCTGGCCGTGGCCGATCGGCAGCGCGGTATTTTCGTAGGCGCGCGAATGCAGCGCCTGATCGATGAAGTGGTGCCGCGGGGTATTGCGGATGACATCGATCACGCGCGGGTCGCGGATGCCGCCATCCTTCAGATTCGCCACCAGGCGATCGCGCGCGCGCTGCGAGGTCATGCCCTCGCCCTTGAGATCCGCTGCCGGCAGGGGATAGACCGTCATGGCTCAGGCCGCCTCATCGTTGCTGACTTGGCCGACCGCCATGTCGTCGCTCAGCGCCTGCATCCAGCTGCTGACTTTTTCCAGCGCCTGGAAGCGGGTCAGGTCGACGTGGATCGGCGTCACCGACACAAACCCGCGCCGTACCGCATTGAAATCGGTGCCGGGCCCGGCATCGTCCACCTCGCCCGCCGGCCCGATCCACCAGATCGGCCGGCCGCGCGGATCGGTCTGTTCGATGCATGGCGCCGAGCGATGACGCCGACCCAGCCGGGTCACCTCGAAGCCTTCGATTTCCGCCCACGGCCGATCCGGCACGTTGACGTTGAGGATGGTGTCGGCCGGCAGCGGATCGACCAGCATGCGTCGCATCAACAGCAACACCGCCTGGGCGGCCGAGTCGTAATGCACGCCCTTGTGATCCTGGCTGACCAGCGACACCGCGATCGCCGGAAGTCCCAGAAATCGCCCCTCCATAGCCGCCGACACCGTGCCGGAATAGATCACGTCGTCGCCCAGATTCGCCGAATTGTTGATGCCGGACACCACCATGTCAGGCTCGTCATCCAGCAATCCAGCCAGCGCCAGATGCACGCAATCGGTCGGCGTGCCGGCCACCCGGTAGTAACCGTTGCCCATCGGCAACACGCGCAACGGCGCGTCGAGGGTGAGCGAATTGCTGGCGCCGGAGCGATCGCGATCGGGCGCCACTACGGTTACCTGAGCCACCGCGCCGAGACGCTCGGCAAGCACGCGGATGCCCGGGGCATCCACGCCATCGTCGTTACTTACCAGAACTCGCATGATGCTCCGTCGAAAGCTGACTGCGGGCGCGCTGTCCGTCACCCGACAGCGCTTGCGCGACACCCCGAAGTCTACCGGAGCGTGCCGCCGGTTTCACTCGCATGCGCGGCAATTCCGCGGATTTGCGCCCGACCCGTGTCCGGTTGGTTAGCATGCAGGCATGAAGCCTCGCGCACCCCACCCGATCAACGACGAGGACAGCCGCCTGTTTCGCGAGGCGATCGGCGACGTGCGTGTCATCGATCCGGTGCAGCCGCCACCCGCTGCCGCGAAACCCGCGCCGCACCCGCACATGCTGGAGGCGGACGAGGCGGCGGTGCCGGGCGAGTTGCTGGATATGGCGTTCGACCCGGCCGTGCTCGAAGTCGGTGAGGAACTGGGCTATCTGCGCGACGGCTATCCGCCGAAGTTGCTGCGTCAGCTCAAGCGCGGCCAGTTCAGCGTGCAGGACGATATCGACCTGCACCAGATGAATGCGGCCGCAGCGCAGGCCAGCATCGTCATGTTTCTGGCCGAGGCGAAGCGCAACGGCTTGCGCTGCGTGCGCATCGTGCATGGCAAGGGCCTGCGCTCACGCTCCGCCGGGCCGGTGCTGAAAGGTCTCACCGACCGCATGCTGCGCCGACGCGATGACGTGATCGCGTTTGCCTCGGCGCGACCGGCGCTGGGCGGCACCGGGGCGGTGGTGGTGTTGCTGAAAGGCTGACAAAAACCTGTAGGAGCGCACCCTGTGCGCGATGCTCTTGGTGATTTCACGCAATAGAGCTCGCGCACAGGGCGCGCTCCTACAGCGCCAGGGCCAGCTCGCGCACCACGACAGTGGCGTATGCGCCGGCCGGCAGCTCGAACGACAGTTCCAGCGCGTCGTCGTCCAGCCAGCGCCAGCGCAGGTCTTTCGGCATCAGGCGCAACGGGCGACGCTCCTGATCCATTCGAGCCGATGCCAGGCCTGCGGCCAGG
>JBEPVP010000217.1:0-6090 GCA_041690935.1 Rhodanobacter sp. | reverse complement strand
CGGCGATGCGCATTTCCGGGAATGCATGCAGGAAGCGCAGCAGCAGTTCGTCGACCACGCTGGACTTGCCGGCGCCGCCGGTGCCGGTGAGGCCGAGCACCGGCGTGTGCTTGCCGGCGAGTTTCCACTGTTTGCGCTGATGCTCCAGCTCGGCGTCGCCGAGCTTGCCCTCCTCGATCGCCGAGAGCATGTGGCCGATCGAGATTTCGTCGTCGATGTCGACGGTCGGCAGGGCTTTGGTTTCGGACTCGGCGCGCTTGGCGGCGCCCGCGCCGGCGCGCGTCATCACGTCCTCGATCATCTCGACCAGGCCGAGCTTCATGCCGTCGTTCGGGTGGTAGATGCGCTCGACGCCGTAGGCCTGCAGCTCGCGGATTTCTTCCGGCGTGATGGTGCCGCCGCCGCCGCCGAACACGCGGATGTGGCCGGCGCCGCGCTCGCGCAGCATGTCGACCATGTACTTGAAGTACTCGACGTGGCCGCCCTGGTAGGACGACAGCGCGATGGCGTCAGCGTCTTCCTGCAGCGCGGCGCGCACCACGTCTTCCACCGAGCGGTTGTGGCCGAGGTGGATCACCTCTGCGCCCTGCGACTGGATGATGCGGCGCATGATGTTGATCGCCGCATCGTGACCATCGAACAGGCTGGCGGCGGTGACGAAACGCAGCGGGGTGGTTTCGGTCTGCGCGGCGCTGGCGGGGACGTGCTTGGCGGGGGAACTCATGGCAACTCCGACATCGTGTGCTTGAACTTCACGATTCTAGTGGGGATCGAGGTTGAGCGCGCGGAACGCAGCCCTTCTCCTTGGCGCGCCACGCGGACGCGAACTCGCGCAAGCCGAGAACCGTCGCCGCGTCGCGCTGCCCTCACTGCCCGCCCAGTACGCGATCTTTGGCGAAAAATGAATGAACCGAATTTCTCCACATCGGCACATACATGCGCCGCCCGCACTTCGCCATGGGGGGCCCTGTGGCGACTCGGCGGCGTTGCCATCGAGGAACTGTCATGAAGCATTTCAAACCGGCCCTGCGAAGGGCAAAACTTGCTACCGCTCTCGCCCATGCTTCCACTGCCGCCGTGTTTGGCGCCGCCTTGTTCGCCACGACAGCCGTGCGTGCCGAGCAGCCGGTCCCGCCATGTCACGCCAACCCTCATGCGGCCCAGGATGTGGACACCGTGCGCGATCGCGGTGATGTCCGCCATCTTCCGGATCCCTTGCAGGACGCCTTGCAGCGACTGGCGAGCCGGCCGCACAGTCAGCTTCCGCTGCAAGTTTACGCCGAGGCGGACAAGCCGAGTCAGTTGTTCCAGTACTACCTGCTCAGCACGCACGGGTTCGAGGCCAACCCGTTCACCGCGACGTTCCCGGGCATCAATGACCAGGCCATGCTCACCGCCACCGGTCCCGACTGCGGCCTGAGCACGATCGGTGTCGTTCGCGTGGCGCTGGAACCGAAACCCGGGTTGCCGACCAATCCATCGAGCGTGCGCGCATTCATCGATATCTTCACCGACCTCTCGGGCCTGTTCGTCATCAACAACGAGAGCGGATGGTACGAAGGCTGGATGATCCACGATCTGACGGTGCCCGCTGTCGCATCACCACGGCGCGACGGGCATGCGCAATTCGGCACGCTGACGGCGGCGGATGCCAGGCAGCTGAAGTACATGGGTAGCGGCCACAACCTGCAAGGACGAATTTTCACGATGGACGGCAAGGATGTGCACTTCCCGAGCGCGCACGACCACTTCCCGAACGTGCAGACCAATGTGGTACCGATCCAGCTCAGCATGGGCGCGTACAACTGCCTTCAGCAGAGCGACTGTCACGCCTATTGGGAGTTCAACTACCAGACGAACTGGATCCACCCGCTCTATGAGCTGCCGTTCACGGGCGGCATTCCAGGCACGTTCGAGGCCGGGAAAGTGGGAGCGCTGTCATCCGTGATTCCGGGCCCTGGCCCTTCCGGTCCGCCGAACGACGCCGTCCACTACGGCGACGACCCGAACACGATGGGCGTGCTGCAGGCTTCCGGACCGCGTGATGTGGACAAGTTCGATGCCGACGCCGACTCGCAACGCGAGTTCCGCGAGCGCTTCATCCCCAGCGGACTGGCCAACGAAATCTACCTCGACACCTACGAGCGACTCGCTTCGTTCGAGCCGGGCGTGGCATTTCCCCGGCGCCTGTTCGATGCCTACGCCGCCGAGGTAAAGCGCGTCGATGCCAACGGCGATGGTGTCATTTCAGCGGCGGAAGGTGACGTCGACACGGCGAGCGACGGCTACCCGACCAACGATCGGCTGTTCCTGTCGGCAACACAGTTCAAGCGGTTTGCGGTGACCCGCGAAATCAACGACGGCTTGCTGGCCCCACGTTTTGCGCCCAGTCAACGCGCGTGGGTTCTGCAAGGAAGCCTTGTTCCCGTGCGCCCGGTCGTCTCCGCTTCCGCGGGGCGTGACGGAGATGATCGCTAATCGTCTGATCGTGCGCAGGGCCATGACGCCTGGCGCATGACCCTGCGTGAACCCGTCGTTTACGACCTGACTTGATGCTCGTGTAACCGGAGAGGCGACGTTCCTTGGGCGAACGTCGCCTCTCACTTTTGCCTCGGCGCCACGCGGCAGCGTGCGTCTCGGCGATATGGCGTTCTCGCGACGGGTCGATGGATACCCGAGCAGCGACGGTGGCTACGTACAACGCGCCAGGTTCAGACTGCCGACCACCCGCGTACCGACCTGCTCACCGTCGATGAAGGCCAGCGCCGCCTCGATCACCTCGGGTGCGTCGAGCACGCGGCGATGGCCCAGTCCCTGCGTGGTGAACAGTCGCGCGCCGGGCCAATACTGGGCGTAGCGTTCGCCTTCGCTCCATGGCACTTCGTCATCGTCGAGGTCGTGCACGATCAGCGCGGGCTGGCCCAGCATGGGCAGTTTGCGTTCCACCTGCAGCTCGTCGATATGCACGCCGGTGCGCCGGTGCAGCCATTCGTAGAACGGTTCACGCAGGTAGCTGGCCAGGCGCACGAAGCGGAAGAAGCGGCTTGCCGCGGCCTTCATGTCGGCCGCCGGCGCCACCAGGATCAGCCGATCGGCATGCCAGCTCTCGTCCTGGGCGAAGGTGACGGCGGCGCCACCCAGCGAGTGACCGACCGCCAGCGCGGCGTTGCCGTAGTGCGCGCCGATCGCACGGATCGTGGCGGTGAATTCCGGCAGCGTGCACAGCTTGCCGCTGCTGTGGCCATGGCCGGGCTGGTCGAAAGTCACCACGGCAAATCCCAGTGCGCGCAGCCGCGCCACCCACGGCAGAAAGCGCAGGCCGAAGCTGGACCAGCCGTGCGCCAGCAGCGCGTAGGGCTGGGTCGTGGGATCGCCCCACACGTAGGTGGCGATGGTCTCGCCGTTGACCTGCAGTTCGCCGCGCTGCATCTCGGCATCGCAGCGCACGGCCTGGGCACGGCTGCGGCTGCTGGCAAACGGAGTGGCGAACAGGCGCGCGGCGCGGTTCACGGTGCGCTGGGGCGCCAGCCGGCTGCCCAGCGCGAAACTGGCGCGCACGGCGCCGAGCTTGAGGCGGGTGGCCAAGTCGGGGCGAGTTGTCACGGTGGGAGACTGGGAGGACATCGGAGTTACCTCAGGGTTGCCAGCTGCGCCACAGGCGCTCGAACGCCGCCGTGGTGCGGCGGCCAGCCTCGTCGAAACCGAACAGCCCGGCGTCGTGGTGCAGGCCGAGCATCAGCGCGTAGATCTCGAAGGCGAGCTGGGCGGCGTCAGTGTCGGGGCGCAAATGGCCTTCGGCGACGGCCTGGCCGATCGTCTTTTGCAGCTCGCCGCGCCAGCCCGCCTGCTGGCGCACCACGCCGTCGTGCAGCGCACCATCGCGACCGTCGTACTCACTGGCGGCGGACAGCAGCACGCAGCCGCTCTGATGCTCGCGACTCCACTCGAACCAGTTCGCCACGATCGCGCGCAGCCGCGGCAGGCCGCGCGGCGGCTGCAGCGCCGGCAGCAGCACCCTTTCCATGAAACGCTGCCTGCCGGTGTCGAGCACGGCCAGCTGCAGCTCTTCGCGCGAGCCGAAGTGGGCGAATACGCCGCTCTTGGACATGCCCACGGCCGTCGCCAGGGTGCCGATCGACAGGCCTTCCAGCCCGTCGCTGCGGGCCAGCGCATAGGCGTGATCGAGGATGGTTTCGCGGGTGGAAGCGCGTTTGCCAGGATGGGTTGTGGTGTTCATGCGGCACAAAATAGCACGATCGTTCGTACATTTCATCAACACCGCTTTGACCACCAGCGTGATTTCCTGCGGGTATGCTCACCACACAGCCACGCCAGCCACCATGCAGGGGATCACGCATGAAATACCGCTACCTGATCGCAGCACTCGCAGCCGCCGTGCTGGGTGGCTGCGTCACTTCACCAACCGGCCGCTCGCAGTTGATGGTGGTGTCGGACAGCCAGATGAGCCAGATGGGGCTGACCGCGTTCAACGATATGCGCAAACAGGGCAAGTTCGTCGACGCGCCGCGCCAGCGCGCCTATGCGACGTGCGTATCGAATGCGCTGATCGCGGTGCTGCCATCCCCGTGGAACACGCAGCAGTGGGAAGTGCAGATCGTCGATGACGACAGCGCCAATGCGTTCGCCCTGCCCGGCGGGCGCATCGGTGTGAACAAGGGCATGTTCAAGCTCGCCAGCAACCAGGACCAGCTGGCGGTGGTGCTCGGCCATGAGCTGTCGCATGTGGTGGCACGCCATGGCGCGGAACGCGTCTCCGACAACCTGGCCACCCAGGCGGCAGTGGCGGCCGGCACCGTCTATGCCGGCACCCGTGGCACCAATGCCGGCTATGCGGCCGCCGCGCTGGGCCTTGGCGCCGAGGTCGGCATCCTGCTGCCGTTCTCGCGCACCCAGGAGAGCGAGGCCGATACGCTGGGCCAGCGCTACATGGCGCAGGCTGGCTTCGATCCGCGCGCCGCGGCCACGCTATGGCAGAAGATGGGCGCGCAGGGCGGCAGCAAACCGCCGGCGTTCCTGTCCACGCATCCGTCCTCCGGCAACCGCGCGCAGGCGCTGAACCAGCAGGCGCAGCAATTGCTGCCGGTGTACCAGCAGGCGCGCGCCAGCGGCCATGCGCCGAACTGCCACATGTGATCCCCTGCCGGCCCGCAGCTGAACGGGCCAGCTCGGCGGGTCAACTCCCTGCGGCTCCAGTCGTTTTCGGTCCTGCCTGCCGCGTGGTGCGGCACTGACGGAGACGCTCATGAAAAACACGCTGCCCCTCAAGCTGGCCCTGCTCGCCGGCATCGGCCTGACTTTCGCCGGCATGACTTACGCACCGCCGGCGGCGGCCCAGGTTTCAGTGGGCATCGGTGTTCGCGTCGGACCGCCGCCGCCCCGCTTCGAGCGCGTCCCGCCACCGCGCCGCGGTTATGTCTGGGCGCCCGGCTACTGGCGATGGGACGGGCATCGCCATCTCTGGGCCGGTGGCCATTGGGTGCAGGTTCGCCCCGGCTATCGCTATGCGCCCGCGCACTGGGTGCATGGGCATCGCGGCTGGCGCTTCCGTGATGGCCACTGGCGCCGCTGACGTGGTGCCGCGCTGGATCGGGCTCCATACGCCAGCGGCTTGCTGCGCCGCGTCACCATCGGTTGGGGCGACGTACTAAACTTGACGCTTTGATTCATCGCCCCGGCTCCGGTCGGGGCGATCAGTTTCCGGCGTTTTCATCACCCTCTGGCGGATTCCCGCTGTCCTCTCCGCCGCCCATCTGTAGATGCCCATCGGCACCGTAATCATGGAGTCACCGTTCCAATGATCTTTGAAACCATCGCCAACACGGGTCACGAAGAAGTCGTCTTCTGCCAGAACAAGGACGCCGGCCTGAAGGCCATCATCGCGATCCACAACACGGTGCTGGGCCCTGCGCTCGGCGGTTTGCGCATGTGGCCGTACAAGACCGAGCAGGAAGCCGTGAACGACGTGCTGCGGCTGTCGCGCGGCATGACGTTCAAGAACGCGGTGGCCGGCCTGAACCTGGGCGGCGGCAAGGCGGTGATCATCGGCGATCCGAGCAAGGACAAGTCCGA
>JBEPVP010000216.1:0-6102 GCA_041690935.1 Rhodanobacter sp. | reverse complement strand
CTGGTCGGCATCAATCTGCTGCGCGAGGGCCTGGACATGCCCGAGGTATCACTGGTGGCGATCCTCGACGCCGACAAGGAAGGCTTCCTGCGTTCCACCGGCTCGCTGATCCAGACCATCGGCCGCGCCGCCCGCAACGTGCGCGGCAAGGCAATCCTGTATGGCGATCAGATCACCCGCTCGATGCGGGCGGCAATCGACGAGACGGCCCGCCGCCGTGAGAAGCAGCTGGCCTGGAACGAGCAGCAGGGCATCGTGCCGACCACCATCGTGCGGCGCATCGCCGACATCATGGAGGGCGCGCGCAGCGAGGTGGGCAACCGGCGTGGCAACAAATCGTCGCGGAGCCGCGCGGCGGTCGCCGAACAGGCCGCGGACTATGCCGGGCTGAGCGCCCAACAGGCGTCCGGCATGCTGAGGAAGCTCGAAGCGCAGATGTACAAGCACGCGCAGAACCTGGAGTTCGAGGATGCCGCCCGGTTGCGTGACCAGATCCACCAGGTGCGGGAACAAACTTTGCGTTGAGCCAGCGCCATCCGGCCCAGCCGGGATATTGTCGAGGGGAAGCGGCTGCCGTATACTGCGCCGCTCGCGTAGTCAGCAATAACGCGAGACGGGCGGTTGGCTCGGCGATGCAGCACTACCTCGACTGGGTAGGGCGAGATCGCATGACAGCGCCACCCGTTGCACCCAACGAGAACGCAACGATCAGGCAAGTCGTAAGTGGGCTGTTAGCTCAGCGGTAGAGCATCGCCATGACATGGCGGGTGTCGTAGGTTCGATCCCTACACGGCCCACCACTTACGTTTTGATCTTCACCGTGTACGCATCAATGGCCGCAACGGCCTGCCCGAGATAGTCGGGGCGAAACTTCGCGTACCGCTCTGCCTTGCCGCTGCAGGCTCTGACCCTGCACCTTTGAATCCCTGTCTCTGGCACATCCGCTGTCCGTAGCGCCGTGGCCATCATGTGCCGGATCGTCTTTGGGATGAACGCAGCGGACGCCATGCCGTCCTGAAGTTCGTGTCGGGCTTGCCGCGCCGCTGCACCAGCGGGCAACGAAAGTGAATGACCGCCGGCTCGCGCCTCGCCGAGTGTCACGAAGCCTTTCTGCGACGCGACCGTTTCCATCGAAGCCAGCGCCGCTCGGCGCACAGCAAGCCCCGCCGGGTGGGACGCCGAAGAAAGGGCAGATCCTGCGCAAGCAGCAGCAGGCCCAGTGGCAGCATCCACAAGCCGAGCAGGGGCAGGATGCTGAAGATGCCGCCGGCGATCAGGATGATGCCTGCCGGAATGCGCACCCAGCGGGAAGAAGGCTCACGCAGCCAGCGAATGCAGCGGCTGAGCCAGCGCGGAAGCTCCTGTTCGATGCGGTCAAGCTGGCGGTTCAGCCTTTCCTCGTCTTTGCCGACCATGCTGCTCCGGGTAACTCCTCCAGAAACGCCAGCCTATTCCTCTTCCTCTTCTTCCTCTGACGCCGGCGGCACATAGTTGGGGTCTTCCGAGTCGCGTGCATGGCGTATCGCATTGCGCAGACGAAGATCCAGCTGGTCGAAGTTCAGCACGACCTTCTCGGAATGCACCCCCTTGACCGCCGAAAGTGGCACCACGAAATCGCCGGCGTTCTCGATGTAGATCACCAGTTCGGGCAAGCCGTGGCGGATCTCCCGCACGGAACCGATGCCTTCGTCGCCGTCGGAGAGGAAAACCATGAATCCTTCGCTGATTTGTTCGCGCATGATGGGATCCTGCGGCAGGTGGGCGGATGGATCTCGCGTCGTGGCAACCTGGGAACCGTGCCGTGCCGAAGCTGATTCACGACGCGAGCGGACGAGCCATGATGGGCATATACCTCGTCTCGAAGCGGTGAATGACGAGTGGCCGGCTGCGTCCGTTCAGCCGCCCCGACCGAATCCTTCAGCCGGCGAAACGCCTGACCCATGCGACATAGCTGTCCACGAAACCCTGCAGGAATTTCCGGGTGCCGTCGTTGCCGATGGTGCCGTCGTCGGCAATGAGATCATCCTTGAAGTGGACGAACACCTCCGGCTGGGCCAGCGTCGGCACGTCGAGATAGGCCAGGATGTTGCGCAGATGCTGCTGCGCCAGCGCGGTGCCGGTCGAGCCGATCGAGGTGCCGATCACCGCGCCCGGCTTTTTCGCAAACGAGTTGGTGCCCCACGGGCGCGAGGCGATGTCGATCGCGTTCTTCAGCACGCCGGGAACCGAGCGGTTGTACTCGGGCGTGACGAACAGCAGCGCGTCGGCCGATTCGATATCCTGCTTCAGCCGAGTGGCCACCGCCGGATAGGCCGCGTCGAAATCCTGCGAGTACAGCGGCAGGTCGTCGATCTGGACATGCCGGAAGGCGAGCTCGGCCGGAGCCAGCTTCTCCACCGCGCGGGCAAGCCGACGGTTGAATGAATCCGCGCGCAGGCTTCCGACGAGTACGGCGATCTTCATCTGATTCATATCGGCTCCTTGGCAAGGTGGGAAGGACCCGCAGCTTGCGGTCACGAGCGGCCAATGTACCGCCGGATCGCGTCAAGGACGAATGAATTCTCCATGCCGGACAGGGCAGCGATGGCCGCAGCGTGTACTCTTTGCGACCAGCCCCGTGAACCTTGCCTTCCGCTCAACTGAACCCGTGAACAAGCCTCATGCAAACTCTTGAAACCGTGATCGACGACGCCTTCGAGCGCCGCAACGCGCTGACCCAGACCGAGATCGACACGCATCTGCGACCCGCCGTCGAGCAGGTCATCGACCTGCTGGAATCCGGCGAGCATCGCGTCGCCGAGCCGGACGGTGCTGGCGGCTGGACGGTCAATCAGTGGCTCAAGAAGGCGGTGCTGCTGTACTTCCGCATCAACGACAACCGCGTGATCGATGGCGGCCCGGCGCAGGCCTTCGACAAGGTGCCGCTGCGCTTCGCTCACGGCAACGACGCCGAACTGCAACAGCTCGGTGCGCGCGTGGTGCCCGGCGCGCTGGTGCGCCGCGGCGCGCACATCGCGAAAGACGCGGTGCTGATGCCCAGCTACGTCAACATCGGTGCGTACGTAGGTGCCGGCAGCATGGTCGACACCTGGGCCACGGTCGGCTCCTGCGCGCAGATCGGCGCCGGCGTGCACCTGTCCGGCGGCGTCGGTATCGGCGGCGTGCTGGAACCGCTGCAGGCCAACCCCACCATCATCGAGGACAACTGCTTCATTGGCGCGCGTTCCGAAGTGGTCGAGGGAGTAGTGGTGGAGCGCGGCAGCGTGATCGGCATGGGCGTGTTCCTCGGCCAGTCCACCCGCATCTACCACCGCGCCACCGGCGAGGTCAGCTACGGCCGCGTGCCGACCGGCAGCGTGGTGGTGGCCGGCAGCCTGCCGGCCAAGGACGGCAGTCACAGCCTGTACGCCGCGATCATCGTCAAGCAGGTCGACGCGAAGACGCGCAGCAAGACCAGCATCAACGAACTGCTGCGGAGCGGCGAGTGAATCCCGTCCTGTATGGACTTCCAAACTGCGACACCTGCAAGAAGGCGCGCAACTGGCTCGTCCGTTTCAACATCGAGCACAGCTTCGTCGACTACCGCGCGAACCCGGTGCCGGCGGTCACGCTGAAGGCGTGGGCGGCGCAGCTGGGTGGGTGGGAGATGCTGGTCAACAAATCCTCGACGACCTGGCGCAATCTGCTGCCGCAGCGCAAGAACCCTGGCAGCGATCCGGAATGGACCTTGCTGCTGAAGGAATACCCGGCGCTGATCCGCCGCCCGGTAGTGGTGCAACCCGACGGCGCGATGAGCGTGGGTTTCAGCGACAACGCGTTCAAGAAGTTGTTCGGAGGCTGACATGACCAACCACCGCGCGCGGCGATTCCGCAGCAACCTGCGCATCGAACGCGACAATGCCGCGTTGTACGCACGCCTGGCCGAGCTGGCCGCCGATGCGCGACTGGGCCATGTATACCAGCGCATCGCCGCGGGCGAGCAGATCAATGCGCAGTTCTGGGAGGCGCGCCTGCGCGAACTCGGCGAGTCCGTGCCGACGCCACGCATCGGACTGCGCGTGCGCACGCTGAGCTGGTTCGCGCAGCGCTTCGGCACCGAGTTCGTGATGCCGACGGTGGTGCGGCTGGAGCATGCCGATCACGGCGCCACGCCGGTCGATCGCAGCGGCCACCGCGATCATTTCATCCCGCCGCATGAACTTGGCGTGCGCGGCCACCGGCATCGCACGCAGAGCGGCAACACCTTGCGCGCGGCCGTGCTCGGCGCCAACGACGGGCTGGTCTCCAACGTCAGCCTGGTGATGGGCATGGCCGGCGCCGCCTCGGGCGATCGCGCCGTGCTGCTGGCCGGCCTGGCCGGGCTGGTCGCCGGCGCCTGTTCGATGGCGCTGGGCGAATGGCTGTCGGTGAACAGTTCGCGCGAGTTTTACCAGGCACAGATCACCGAGCGCGCCGAGCGCCTGGCCGTGGCGCCAGAAGATGGCCTGCAGCACATCGCCGGCATCTATCGCGACAAAGGGCTGGAGCCGGCGGCGGCAGCCCATCTGGCCGAGCACATCGCCGAGACGCCGCGGGCGGCGCTGGACATGCTGGTGCGCGAGGATCTGGGCATCGACCCGGGCGAGCTCGGTGGTTCGGCGTACGGGGCGGCGATCTCGTCGTTCTGCCTGTTTGCCTGTGGCGCGCTGTTTCCGGTGGCGCCGTTCTTCTTCCTCGGCGGCCACACCGCCTTGCTGGTCAGCGCGTGTTCCACCGCCGCCGGGCTGGCCCTGATCGGCATCGGCACCTCGCTGTTCACCGGCCGCAGCATGCTGTTCTCGATCGCCCGCCAGTTGGCCATCACCGCCGCAGCTGCCGCGATCACCTACGGCGTGGGGCATCTGCTGGGCGTGGTGCTGGCCGGTTGAGGGCATGGGTTGCGCGGTGGGCTTGGTATGCTGCGCCATCGCCTATCGTTGTGCTGCGTGAGTGTCCATGTCCGACGTCTTCGAACTCGCCTGTAAGCTGATCCGCCGCCGTTCGGTAACGCCCGAAGACGCCGGCTGCCTGCCGTTGATCGGCGCGCGGCTGGCCCGCGCAGGCTTTCGCATCGAGCCGCTGCGTTACGGCGAGGTGGACAATCTTTGGGCCAGCCACGGCACGGCTGGCCCGACCCTGATCTTCCTCGGTCATACCGACGTGGTGCCCAGCGGTCCGGAAGCGGCGTGGCACAGTCCGCCGTTCGAGCCGACCGTCCGCGATGGCCGTCTATACGGCCGCGGCGCCGCCGACATGAAGGGTTCGGTGGCGGCGATGGTGGTGGCGCTGGAGCAGTTTGCGGCGGCGCATCCCGAGCATCGCGGCCGGGTCGGGCTGCTGCTGACCAGCGACGAGGAAGGCCCGACCAACCTCGACGGCGTGCGCAAGGTGGTGGAGCACTTCCGCGCCAGCGGCGAGCGCATTGACTGGTGCGTGGTGGGCGAGCCCTCGGCGAAGGAGAAGCTCGGTGACCTGATCCGCGTTGGCCGCCGCGGCTCGCTGTCCGGCACGCTCCGTGTGCACGGCGTGCAAGGCCACGTGGCGTATCCGGAGAAGGCGCTGAACCCGATCCATGCGTTCGCGCCGGCGCTGGCCGAACTGGCCGCCGAGCGCTGGGACCAAGGCAACCCGGACTTCCCACCCACCTCGTTCCAGGTCTCCAATCTCAACGCCGGCACCGGCGCCAACAACGTGATCCCCGGCGAGCTCACCGCGCTGATCAACTTCCGCTACAGCACCGCCAGCCGCGCGGAAGATTTGCGCGCACGCACCGAGGCGATCCTGCAGCGGCATGGTCTGGATTTTGCGCTGGACTGGAATCTCTCCGGCGAACCGTTCCTCACCCCGCCCGGTGGCGTGCTGCGCGAAACCGTGGTGGCGGTTTGCCGCGAGCTGTGCGGCATCGAACCCGAGCAAAGCACCGGCGGCGGCACCTCGGACGGTCGCTTCATCGCGCCGATGGGCGCCGAGGTGGTGGAGGTCGGTCCGGTCAACGCCACGATCCACAAGGTGGACGAGTGCGTGGCGCTGGCTGAACTGGAAAAATTGCCGTCGCTGTATCGCGCCATCTGCGAACGGCTGCTG
>JBEPVP010000215.1:0-6103 GCA_041690935.1 Rhodanobacter sp. | reverse complement strand
ACCTCGACGCCGTAGCGTTCGCGCATGCGCTCCAGCATGATCTTCAGGTGCAGGTCGGACAGCCCGCGCACCACCGTCTCGTTGAGCTCCTTGTGGTGTTCGACGCGGAAGCACGGATCCTCCTCGGCCAGCCGCGCCAAGGCGTTGGAGAGTTTCTGCTCCTGCCCCTTGTGCTTCGGCTCCAGCGCCAGACCATACATCGGCGTTGGAAAGGTCAGCGGCGCCAGCGTGATCAGGTCTTCGTCGTGCGAGTCGTGCAGCACCGCGTCGAAGTGGATGTCCTCGATCTTCGCCACCGCGGCGATGTCGCCGGGTATCGCCGTGTCGACCTCCACATGCGTCTTGCCCTGCAGACGAAACAGATGGCCGACCTTGAACGGTTTGCGGCCATCATCGACCAGCAGCTGGCTGTCGCGGCGGATCGTGCCCTGCCACACGCGGAACACGCCGAGCTTGCCGACGAACGGATCGTTGACGATCTTGAACACGTCGGCGATCACGTGGGCGGCCGGGTCGGCGCTCACTTCCAGCGGCGCGCCATCGCCACGCGCGAACGGCGGCGGGTTTCCCTCGGCCGGATTCGGCAGCAGCCGCGCGGCGATATCCAGCAGTTCGTTGACGCCGGCACCGGTGCGCGCGCTGACAAAACAGATCGGCACCAGGTGGCCTTCGCGCAGGCACTGCTCGAACGCATCGTGCAGCTGCTGCGGCGTCAGCGCAGCTTCGCCGGCATCGAGATACTGACCCATCACGGTTTCGTTGATCTCGACCACCTGGTCGAGAATGCGCTGGTGCGCCTCGGCCAGCGAGGAAAAGTCGGTGGCGCCTTCGCTGTGGAAGAAGCAATCCAGCACGCGCTTGCCGCGCCCGGCCGGCAGGTTCACCGGCAGACATTCGTTGCCGAACTCCTCGCGCAGCGCGTCCACCAGGGCGGCCAGGTTGGCGCCGTCGAAGTCGATCTTGTTGACCACCAGCACGCGCGCCAGTCCGCGTGCCTTGGCGTGCATCATCATGCGGCGGGTGCCGTGCTCGATGCCGTTGATTGCGTTGACCACGATAGCCACGGTTTCCACCGCGGCCAGCGCGGCCAGCGTGGCGCCGCGAAAATCGGCATAGCCGGCGGTGTCGATCAGATTGAGGTGGCAGTCGCTGCGGTCGAGATGGGCGATGCAGGTGTCGATCGAATGCACGCGCGCCTTCTCCTGGCTGTCGGTGTCCGACACCGTATTACCGCGCTCGACCGTGCCCGGCGTCTGGATCACGCCGCCGGCCAGGAGCAGCGCTTCGAACAGCGTGGTCTTGCCCACACCGGCGTGTCCGGCGAGCGCGATGTTGCGGATGCTTTCCGTGGAATACGTCACGATGCGACCCTCCCATGCAGGGCGTGGCCTCGTGGCATGAACGGCGCCGCATGAGGCCGCGCGTTGGCGGCTGACGATGGCGGGCCGTCATGGTCGTCTTGCACGGGCGCCGGGCGTGGCATGCGCAGGGCAAGGGCGGTCATGGCGGAGAGACGGCGCACGGCGCCGTCCGCCTAGACTTGAGCGAACCGTCGGTGCGGTCAAGTTGCAGTGCGGGGAACCGCCACGCCGCTCGCGCGGTCTGTTGGTGGGCGCGGACCACGCGCCCGCATCCCCTTGGCCCGGTGCGGTCGGGTTCAAGCGCCATCCGGCATCCTGTCCGCCGTCATCCGTACCCACGAGGCCTTGTCATCGTCCCTCCGCAGCAGGTCGCACACCATCGCCAGCCACCGCCGGATCAGGATCAAGCCGAGGCTGGATTGATCCCGTCGGAGGGTTCGCCGCCGGCGATGCCACGCCCGCCGCGCCAGCGCGCGCCGGGGCGTGATCGTCGCCAGCACCGGCTGGCGCTGGTGGTGGCCGTGCTGCTGCATGCGCTGTTCGTGGTAGCGATCTGGTACGGCATGCGTCCGCCATCGACGAAGGCGACGGGCCAGGCACGGCCTGACGAGATATTGCAGGTGCGCTTCCTCGCCCGCACGCCTGCGACCATTGTCGAGGCGCCGCCGCCGCTGCAGGCACCGCCGCCCCCGCCACCCCGCGCGCTGCCGCGGCGCCCCGAACCGGTGGCGAAAGACGCGATGACCCTGCAGTTGCCGACGCCCAAACCCGCCGACGCGGCGCGCCTGTATGACGAGCACGGCCTGCCGTTGCTGCCGGCCGCCGCGGCCAGCGCACCCGCACCCGGCTATGTGCAGCACCTGCCGCAGGGGGATGCACGCATCATGCAGCACAGCAGTCCGGTCAAGTACCAGTCGACCCGCTTCGAGCAGTACTTTCCGCCACCGGACGAAACCGCCGGCGGGGCGGCGGTTCGGCATGTAATCGATGCGGTGGTGAAAACGCAGGAGGTGAATCTTCCCGGCGGCGTGCATCTGAAGTGCATGACGGTCCTGGGCATCCCGACCCCGGATTGCATCAATCCGCCCGCGCCTCCTTCGGCCAAGGATGGCGACGAACGCCTCAGCATGGCGCCGGCCAGGCCACTGGACGGCGAAGCCCATGCGCCGCCAAAGCCCGCCGTGGAGGCATGCATTGCGATGTATCGCACCGGCAAGCCGCTGGTGTGGGGTTGCCCGGTGGACACTCCAAACCGCGCGGTCGATGCCGAACTGCGCGCCCGCGCCGCGGGTGCCGCCCGCGCTCACTGAGCGTTCTGCGGAACCGCGGCGGCGCCCGTTACACTGGCCGCATGCCCCTGCCACCCCCGGATCAACCCGCCGGCCGTTCCGCCAACCCTGCGCGGATCATGCTGAACTCGCCGCTGGCGGCGGCCAGTCGAGCGCGGGTCTATCACCAGCGCACCCGTCAGCGCCCGCGTGAAAGCGGCCTGCGCGTACTCGCCGCCGTGGGTGCGCTGCTGGTGCATCTGCTGTTCCTGTTCGCCTTCGTGCTCGGTCCGGCGTATGAGTTGAAGTTGCCGCCGGAGTCGCCCCGGCAGTTCCTGCAGGTGCGCCTGATCGAGCCGCCCGAACCACCGCCGCCGCCGCCCGTGCGCGGCACGCCGCCGAAAGAGCTCGGGCCACGGCATCAGGGCCGCAGCAGTCGACCCGCCCCGAGCAGCGAGCGCAGCGCCTATACGCAGGCAGTGGTGGCGGCACAACCGACGCCGGCTGTCGCGCGACCGATGATCGCCAGGGCGGTTCGGCCGCACGCGCCCGCGCCGAAACCGGCGGCGGCCCCGCCGCCGCCGGTAAGCCTGCCGCAGCCAGCGCCGACACCCGAGCTGCAGCCGATTCCGCTGGCGGGCGAGCCACCGGCAGTGACGCTGCCGACGCCGACCTTGCAACCGCCAGTGCCACCGAAGTTCCAGCCCGAGTCGGTGCGCAAGCCGCAACTGGAAGGTACCCGGCCGATGCCTCCGCCGGCCTCGCTGGCATTGCCGGAAGTGCCAGCCCAGGCGTCGCCGATCAGCGTATCCAGCATTGCGCTGAATACCGACGTGCCCAAATCCAGCGCGCCCGCCAGCGTGACGCCGGCCCGCGCGCAGCCGCCGGCCGCGCCGCCGGTGCCCGAATTGCAGCCGATTCCGCTGCCGGCCCAGCCCTCACCCAGAGTGAACCTGCAGGCGCAGTTGAGTACGCCGATGCCAACCGTGCCGAACCAGAAGCCGCACGTGCAGGCGCCAGCGATCGACGTGGCCGAAGCCGAACTCGAAGCGGTGCCGCTGGCTCCCGCGACGCCGGCGCAAGTACGGCCGGTGGCGCCGACCGTGAAGATCGACGTGGCCAACACGGCACCGAAGATGGCCGTCCAGCCGTCCATCGAGCGGCCCCAGCTCAGCGCGCCGCCGGTCATCGCCACCGTGCCAGCACCGCCGGCGGCCAGCACGCCAGCGCAAGCCGCGGCACCGAACACCACCGAGCAGCCGGCAGCCGCCGAAGCCACGCCGAGTCCGGGCGACATCGACAGCGGCCGCGACGTCAGCCGTGCACCCGATGCGACCCCGCAAGGCAGCGACAGCGCCACCCCGGGTGCGCCGAACGGCGTACTTGCCGCACCGGCAAACACCGGCATCAACACCGCCGCCGCGCCCCCGGCGGCAGGAAAGGGCAGCGACCAGGGCAGCCGTGGCAAGCAGCGGGGTATCGGCCAGCCCGGCGGCAACCAGCCCGGCGCCGAGCAGGGCCAGCAGCAGGGTGAACTGGGCAGCTACGTGCAACTGAAGCCGCGTGGCGATACCGAGATCATGCGCCATGGCGCGCCGAACATCGGCTACCAGCCGACCCGTTTCGAACAGGACTGGGCCCCCGAAGGCGAGAGCTCGATCGACACGGCGTTGCGCCATGCCGTAGAAAAAACCACGGTCAAGCACACCTTCCACCTGCCACGTGGCGTGCGCATCGAATGCGCGGTAATGCCGCTGTTGCCGATGTCGCTGTTCGGCTGCCGAAATCCCGACCCACCGCCGAAACCGGTCGACGCGAGTGTCTACGAACGCATGCACCTTGCCCCGGCCAACCCGCTGGCGCCGCCCGCGCCGGCGTCCAGCCGTGTTGCAGCGGCACCGATGATCAAGCTCGACAATGGTGCCGAATGCGCGGTCGCGCGTGTCGCCGGCAGCCCGCCACCGCCCGGCTGCGAAGGCATCGTGCTGCCGGTCAAGCCGGCCGGTCCCGCCTCATCGTCCAGCTCGTGGGTGCCGGCCAGCGACCAGTTTCATTGAGAGAATTTCGGAAGACCTCCCGATGACGTCATTCCGACGAAGGCCGGAACCCAGTGCCAGTGCATTTTAAAGGCTTGAAGTCGCTGGATGACCAGCTTCGCTGTTGTAATGCGCTTCCGGCCCGCCGGGGTGACGACAAAAATGCGGATTTTCGAGATGGCCTTGCGTTGATCGCCTGCCGCTGCACGGCTTGCCATCAGTCCCGGTCCAGTGGACTCAAAACCCCGTGTCCGCCGCGGTTGAGAACGTGCGTGTAGATCTGGGTAGTGGCGACATCTTTGTGACCCAGCAACTCCTGCACCGTGCGGATATCCTGCCCCGCTTCCAGCAGATGCGTTGCAAAGGAGTGCCGCAAAGTGTGCGCGCTGACCGGTTTGACGATGCCGGCGCGGCGGCAGGCACATTTCATGGCGCGTGAAAGCATGCCGTCATCGAAATGGTGTCGCCGCTCGATGCCATCGTGGGGATCAAGCGATCGTTGCACCGACGGAAACACAAACTGCCAGCCCAACTCGCGTCCGGCTTTCGGATACTTGCGCGCCAACGCGTAAGGTAGCGCGGTGACGCCGAAGCCGGCGCGCAAGTCGGCTTCATGCAAAGTGCGGGCACGTTCGATCTCACGCCGCAACGGTTCGATCAGCAGTCGGGGCAACATGGTGTGTCGGTCCTTGCCACCCTTTCCTTCACGTACGGTGATCTCGTGACGGTCAAAGTCCACATCCTTGATCCGCAATCGCAGGCATTCCATCAAGCGCATGCCGGTGCCGTAAAGCAGGCTCGCCAGCAGCCACGGCCGACCATCCATCTGCGCCAGCAAATGTTTCACCTCATCGCGCGACAACACGGTGGGCACCCGTTGCGACTGTTTGGCCCTGACCATGTTGTCCAGCCATGGCAACTCGATCCCCAGCACCACGCGATAGAGAAACAGCAGCGCCGACAGCGCCTGGTTCTGCGTACTCGCAGCCACCTTGCCCTGTACCGCCAGCTGCGAAAGAAAAAGCTCGATCTCAACCGCGCCCATCTCCCGCGGATGCCGCTTGTCGCTGGCCAGGATGAACCGGCGAATCCAGCCGACATACACCTTCTCCGTGCGCAAGCTGTAGTGCTTGAGCCGCAAATGTCGACGGACCTCATCCAGTAACCGCGGTGCCGCGGCTCCTTCCTGCGGAGTTTTTATCACCGCAGTTCGTGGGGAATAAGTCATATCACCTCGATCCGTGAGATACACACCGGAAGAATCGTTCCGCCGCCAACGCCTGTCATCGGCCAAGTCGTTGTGGCCATGTAGGATTTCCACGCTTGACGGCATGGGCATGAAGCCTGACCATCGGTGTATATGCCCCGAAGTGGGGTCTACATAGCGTTAGGCGGCAGAGCAGCATTCCTTTGTAGTTGCGTCGCGTGCGGTGCTTTC
>JBEPVP010000214.1:0-6119 GCA_041690935.1 Rhodanobacter sp. | reverse complement strand
GCCCTGGCGCGCAGCGGCATCGGTCGACTCACCCTGATCGACGCGGACGAAGTCTGCGTGTCCAACACCAACCGCCAGCTGCACGCGCTCGATGGCGAGTACGGCAAACCCAAGGTCGGCGTGATCGCGGCGCGCGCGCATGCGATCAACCCGACCATCCGGCTGGAGGCGATCGAACGCTTCCTCACCCCATCCACGCTCGATGAATTGCTCGCTCGCGGCTACGACGTGGTGCTGGATGCCTGCGATGCATTCCGCGTGAAGCTGGAGACGATCGCCTGGTGCCGCCGGCGCAAGTTGCCGATCGTCAGCGTCGGCTCGGCCGGCGGGCGCACCGACTCCACCCAGATCCGTGTGCGAGACCTGTCGCGCACCGAGCACGACGCGATGTTCAGTCTGATCCGCAAGAAGCTCCGCACGGATTTCAACTTTCCACGCAACCCGGATCGCTACTTCGGTGTTTCAGCCGTCTATTCGCTGCAGAACGTCCAGTATCCGCAGCCCGACGGTACGGTATGCGGCACGCGACCGCCCGGCGGTGATGCGCTGAACCTTGCCTGCGGTGGTGGCCTCGGCGCGGCCACCCACGTCACCGGCGCGTTCGCCTTCGCGGCGGTGGGCAAGGTGCTGGAGAAGTTGCTCGACAAGGCGGGAAATTCGTAGGGCGGGCACTGCCCGCCGCACTTGCTCTACCCCAGGCTACGCCTAAAGCTGGCGGGCAGTGCCCGCCCTACAGAGTCCGGCGAGGCATGCAAAACCTCACCACCCCATGTAATGCCCACCATTGATCGCCAGGTTCGCCCCGGTGATCCAGCTGGCCTGCTCGCCGGCGAAGAACGCCACCGCATGCGCGATTTCATCCGGCCGTCCAAGCCGTCCCACCGGGATCTGCGCCACGATCTTCTCGCGCACTTCCTCCGGCACCGCCATCACCATATCGGTGCCCACGTAGCCGGGCGACACCGTGTTGACGGTGATGCCGAACTTCGCGTTCTCCTGCGCCAGTGAAATGGTAAAGCCGTGCATGCCGGCCTTGGCGGCGGCGTAGTTGGCCTGGCCGTACTGGCCTTTCTGGCCGTTGATCGAGCTGATCTGCACGATGCGGCCCCACTTGCGCGCGCGCATGCCCTCGATAATCGGGCGGGTGACGTTGAAGCAGGCGTTCAAGTTGGTGTTCACCACATCCATCCACTGCTGGTAGGTCATCTTGTGGAAGGTGGTGTCGCGGGTGATGCCTGCGTTGTTGACCAGGATCTCCACCGGCCCGCAGGTCTCCTCGAGCTTGCGGACCATCGCCTCGCAGGCGACCGGGTCGCACACATCACCCTGCACCATGCATACCTCGATGCCGTCCCTGGCCATCGCCCGATGCCACTCGTCGGCCTTGGCCTGGTCGCGGTAGTTGGTGACCACCTTGTGCCCCTGACCGGCCAGATAGCGAATGATCGCGCTGCCGATACCGCCTGTGCCGCCCGTGACCAATGCCGTGCGCTGAGTCATGTCATGAATCTCCTGTGGAGGTGAAGCGGAGGGCCGTCGCCGCGGAGCATGGCTAGCCGATGTTGCAGCCATGGGCACGAAGAGCCGGTGCACCGCCTATTTATAGCGTTTCAGGCGGCAGAGTGACCGCTGCAGTGCGGCAAAACGTCCGGTTCGAAATGCGCCAGCGCGTGTGCCAGCACCCCGTTCACGCCGGCCACGCCCGCAGGCGTCGGCAGCCGCAGGAACGCCAGCGCACGGCACAGCGCCGGCACCGGGTCGCCAGGGTCCACCGGAAACGCCTGTTCGGATTTGGACAGCTTGTGCCCGTGCGCATCCAGTACCAGCGGCAGATGACGGTAACCTGGCGTCGGCAGCCCGAGGCAGCGCTGCAGCCAGATCTGCCGCGCGGTGGAAAGCGCGCTGGCACGCCGCGCGGGCTTGAAACTGCGCCCTGCCGCCCGAACCTTGAGGCCTGTTGCCCGCATTTCCGCGCTCGCGCTTGCGTCGTGGCGAACGCCGCAGGGGAATTACCACACATCACTTGTCCATGAATTGGAGTTGAGTCTGCAATGAACGCGCCTGCCACCGAAACCCGCAAGTTCGAAGCCGAAGTCGCCCAGGTCCTGCACCTGGTCACCCATTCGCTGTACTCGCACAAGGAGATCTTCTTGCGCGAGCTGATCTCCAACGCCTCCGACGCCTGCGACAAGCTGCGCTTCGAGTCGATCGCCAACCCCGCGCTGTCGGCCGGCGACAGTGAATTGCACATTGATGTGAGCTGGGATCCGGACGCGCGCACCGTCACCGTGAGCGACAACGGCATTGGCATGACCCGCGATGAAGTGGTCGCCAACATCGGCACCATCGCCAGCTCTGGCACCAGGCGTTTCCTGGAAGCAATGTCGGGCGAGCAGAAAGCCGATGCGCGACTGATCGGCCAGTTCGGCGTGGGCTTCTATTCCGCTTTCGTGGTGGCCGACAAGGTCACCGTGATCACCCGTCGCGCCGACGCGTCGGCAGGCGAGGGCGTGAAGTGGGAAAGCGACGGCAAGGGCGAGTACTCGCTGGAGCAGGTCGAGCTGGCCGCGCGCGGCACCACCGTCATCCTGCACTTGAAGGCCGACGAGGACGAGTTCCTCAAGCGCTGGCAGCTGCGCTCGCTGATCACCCGCTACTCCGATCACGTGGCATTCCCGATCCGCATGCCGATCGCCGATTCTGATAAGAGCGGGGACGACAAGCCGACCGGCGCATTTGAAACCGTCAACGCCGCTTCGGCACTGTGGACCAAGCCGAAGTCGGAGATTTCCGACGCGGACTACCAGAGCTTCTACAAGTCGCTCGGCCACGATTTCAACGACGCGCTGGCGTGGACGCATAACCGCGTCGAAGGCAGCCAGAGTTTCACCACCTTGCTGTACCTGCCGTCGCAGCCGCCGTTCGATCTGATGATGGGCGGCCGCGACGAGCGCAAGGGTCTCAAGCTCTACATCAAGCGCGTCTTCATCATGGATGCCGCCGAAGAGCTGCTGCCGAACTACCTGCGTTTCGTGCGCGGCGTGGTCGATGCGGATGACCTGCCGCTCAACGTCAGCCGCGAGATCCTGCAGCACAACCGCCAGCTGGAGCGCATCAAGGCCGCCTGCGTCAAGCGCGTGCTCGACCTGATCGAGAAGCTGGCGAAGGACGAGCCGGAGAAATTCGCCACGTTCTACAAGGCGTTCGGCAACACGCTCAAGGAAGGCATCAGCGAAGACGCCAACAACCGCGAGCGCATTGCCAAGCTGCTGCGCTTCGCGTCCACCAAAGGCGACGGCACCAACCAAACCACCTCGCTGGACGATTACATCGGCCGCATGGCCGTCGGCCAGGACGCGATCTGGTACATCACCGCCGACAGCTACGCCGCCGCCTTCGGCAGCCCGCAGCTGGAAGCGTTCAAGGCCAAGGGCATCGAAGTGCTGCTGATGTCCGACCGCATCGACGAGTGGATGATCGGTAGCTTGAGCGAGTACGAAGGCAAGAAGCTCAAAAGCGTGGCCAAGGGTGAGGTTCCGCTGGACGAAGCCGACAAGAAGAAGCAGGAAGAGGCGACCAAGGAAGCCGAGCCGCTGCTGAAGAAGCTCAAGGAGCTGCTCGGCGACCGCGTCGGCGAAGTGAAAGTCTCCGCCCGCCTCACCGACTCGCCCTCGTGCCTGGCGCTGAGCGACTACGAGATGGCCCCGCATCTGGCTCGTCTGCTGCGCGAAGCCGGCCAGGACATGCCCGACAGCAAGCCGACGCTGGAGATCAACCCGCAGCACGCGCTGGTCAAGCGCGTCGAAGCCGAAGCCGACGAGGGCAAGGCCCGGGATTTGGCCACGCTGTTGCTGGAGCAGGCGGAGATTTCCGCAGGGGCGCAGTTGCCGGATCCAGCGGGGTTTGTGCAGCGAATGAATCGGGTGTTGCTGGGCTGAACAGACACGCCAGGTTGATCTGAAAAAGCCCGCCGCCTGGCGGGTTTTTTCTTTATCCCGCCCCTGGTGATCTGGTGCTTTATCCAGTGGTCGGAGGGCGCCCGTGCAGCGCAGTCCGCGCTTGATGCAGTACGCTGGATCGACCCCGGCAATGCCGTCGCGTCGATGCCTCGAGAGGGCCCACGGGCTCGGCGGCAGGCGGACCTCGGATCATCTGGGAATTCGGCGTGAATTCGATTGAACTGGTACTGGCGATGTTGCTGGCGGTCATTGCCAGCGGTTACCTGGTGCGTGTGCTGCCGCTCGCGTTGCCACTGCCACTGGTGCAGATCGGGCTGGGCGCCGTCATTGCCGGAGTGCTCAACCACGGCGTGACGCTGGAGCCGAAGACATTTTTCCTGCTGTTCCTGCCGCCGCTGCTGTTTCTCGATGGCTGGCGCATTCCCAAAGATGGGCTGTTGCGCGACCGCGGACAGATCCTCGAACTGGCGCTGGGGTTGGTGGTGTTCACCGTGATCGGTGCCGGTTTCCTGATCCACTGGATGATCCCGGCGATGCCATTGGCGGTGGCCTTTGCGCTGGCGGCCGTGGTGTCACCGACCGATCCGGTGGCGGTGTCCTCGATTGCCGCGCGTGTGCCGATCCCCAAACGCCTGATGCATATTCTGGAGGGCGAGTCGCTGCTCAACGATGCGACGGGTCTGGTCTGCTTCCGTTTTGCGGTCGCGGCCGCCGTGACCGGAACCTTCTCGCTGGCTTCGGCTTCACTGACGTTCCTGTGGCTGGCCGTGGTGGGCGTGGGCATCGGCGTACTGTTCACCGGGGCCGTCAGCTTTGTGCAGCGCGGGCTGTCGCGAAAGTTCGGTGAAGCGAGCGGTTCGCCGATCCTGATCAGCCTGCTGATTCCCTTTGGGGCCTACATGCTGGCCGAACGTGCGCATGCCTCCGGCATCCTGGCCGCCGTGGCGGCGGGTATCACGATGAGCTACGTGGAGCTCAGTGGGCGTGCCCTGGCCACCACCCGGGTGCAGCGTGCCGTGGTCTGGAATACCGTGCAGTTTGCGTTGAACGGAATCGTGTTCGTGCTGCTGGGTGAGCAGATGCCGGGCATCCTGCGAGCGGCCATGGCGTCGGTGGAGCAGAGTGGTCACCTCGATCCGTGGTGGCTGCTGGTCTACGCGCTGGCGATCAATCTTTGCCTGGCCGTGCTGCGCTTCAGTTGGGTGTGGGTGTCGCTATGGCTGCCGCGGCTGTGGGCGCGCCGGCGTGGTGAGTCGATGGACAAACCGCATTGGCGGCTGATCCTGGCGACCACGCTGGCCGGTGTGCGTGGTGCCATCACGCTGGCCGGTGTGCTGACCCTGCCGCTGCTGATGCCCGACAACACGGTATTCCCCGCGCGTGAGTTGGTGGTGTTCCTGGCAGCCTCAGTCATTTTGATGACCTTGCTGCTGGCGAGCATCGCCCTGCCGCCACTGCTGAAGGGGCTGCAACTGCCGGCGGAGCCAGCGACGCAGCGGGAAGAGGATCATGCACGCCACGCCGCCGCCAGCAAGGCCATCGCCGCCATCGAGAAGGCCCAGCACGACCTGATGGAACATGCCGCCGCGGCCGATGTCGCCATCTACACGCAGGCCGCCGCCCGCCTGACCGCGCACTATCAGCGCCTGTTGAGCGGCGCCGCCTTTTCCGATCGCGAGGCTGGCCAACTACGCAAGGCGGATCAGGCCGAAGGCGCGTTGCGGCTCGCCGCATTGCAGGCCGAGCGCGCCGAGATCTTCAACCTGGCGCGCCATTTCCGGATTTCCGATGAAACCTCACGCAAGCTGGTGCGCGAGCTGGATTTGATGGAGGCGCGGTATCGGTAGGGTGGGGCAGCAGTGGTTCTGACCCCGATACTGGCGTGGCGAGAGAAGGGAGTCCCTTGTGGGTGGGGTAGGGTCAGGGTCAGGTGCTCGCCAAGAACTCACCTAGCCGTCATGCCGGCGGAAGCTGGGATCCAGTGCCTCCCGCACTTCGATTCGCGCGATCGTATCAAGAGCTTTCGTGCGCCTGCGGCGCGCGAGCCACCTTTCTCTGTGTGGCCAGAGAAACGTGGCCCAAAGAGAGGCCACCCCACTTGGCGCTTGCCGCCCATCCTTGGGCGGCAAGTCCGTGAGCCGTGGCCGGGCTTTTCGACCG
>JBEPVP010000213.1:0-6148 GCA_041690935.1 Rhodanobacter sp. | reverse complement strand
GCTCCCGCCTTACCACCGCCCGCCAAAAATGCAGGACTTGCTCGCGATCTTGCTGGGTGATTGCTCATGTGGCGTTGGTCAGTCTTGCGTTGTAGCCAGTGTCGAGTTTTACCGTTGCGCCGTGAAGGTCGCGCTAACAGATCGCCATAGCCCGATGCGTTGCAATGTGTCTTGCGACCGTTTCAGCCCGGTAGGGCGGGCACTGCCCGTCGCAACGCCGAGGTGCATCGCGATGTGCCGGAAAGCCGGCGGGCGGTGCCCGCCCTACGGGATCCAGGCAAGTTGTCGCAACACGGTTGCTGCACCATCGTGTGGCTCGGGCTTTCGTTACGCGACAAACTGCAACCGCGCCAGCTCCGCATACAGCCCACCCTCGGCCAGCAGACTCTCATGCGTGCCTTGCGCCACGATGCGGCCGCCGCGTTGCACGGTGGCGAGGCGATGGGCGATGACGAGGGTGGTGCGGCCTCCTTCCAAGTGTTCGAGTGCCTGCGGGATCGCCCCTTCGGAACGCATATCGAGCACGGGCGTCGCTTCGTCAGGCGGCAGCAGCGGCACGTCACCTCCGCCCCATTTCCCGGCGCACTTACTTTGAAATCATTCCAGTGGTCCCCAACCATGTTTCCACCAGCCGCGGCCACTGCGCGATCGGCAGCTTGCTCGGCCGCAGGCCGAAGGCATGGCCGCCCTGTGCGTACAGATGCATTTCCACCGGCACTCCGGCCTTCTGCAGCGCAACGTAGTAGGCCAGCGACTGCTCCACGCCGTCGACGTCGTCGTTCTCGGCCTGCAGCAGGAAGGTCGGCGGCGTGGCCGCAGTGACGTGGATGTCCGGGCGCAGGTCGAGGTGCGTCTCGTCGCGGGTGGCGCGGTCCTCGTCCTCGTGCGCCCACAGGTGGCCGGGGTAGAGGGCGATGGCGAAGTCCGGGCGGCAACTCTCCTTGTCGCCGGCATCCACCGGCGGATACGTCCGCTGCGCGAAATGCGTGCTGACGGCGGCCACCAGGTGCCCGCCAGCGGAAAAGCCGATCACGCCAACCTTGTGCGGATCGACATGCCACTGCGCGGCGTGCAGGCGCACCAGTCCCAGCGTGCGCTGCGCATCCTGCAGCGCCGTCTGGACCTTCGGATAGAAGCGGCGGCCATCTTTCCACGTCGGGCCCGAGTCGGGCACGCGGTACTTCAGCAGCACGCAAGTCATGCCGCGCGAGGTCAGCCAATCGCAGATCTCCGTGCCCTCCAGGTCCATGGCCAGCATCTGGTAGCCGCCGCCAGGGAACACCACCACGGTCGCGCCCGTGTTCCGACCTTTGGGCGGATACATCGTCATCGTCGGCCGGCTGACGTCGGTGACCCTCGACCATGCGCTCCCGACCGCCTCCGGCTTCGCGTCGGGCGCCGCATCGGGTATCGCGCCGGGCCAGATCGGCATTTGCACATGCCCCGGCGATGGCTGCCACACAGAAGACGTCTGCGCGTGCAGACCGGCACGCGCAAACACAAGACACAAGATCAGGATCAACGACTTCATCAGCCTTCTCCACAACGCCGGATTTCGAACATCCACTTTGGTGGCTTCAACTCGCAAGGTCATGGTTTCATGCGGCGGTTTGACCGTTTGAGTTCGGTCAAATTTGGGGCAAAGCACCCATTGACCGACGCCGGGCGGCTGTCGATTTCGTGGACTCTTCCACCAGAGTGCTTGCCGTTGTTCGATCCATTCCCCGCAAACGACGTCTATCGTCCGAAGCGGAGACCATGGCCACGGGTGCGACGCGTCAACCCGTCACGCCACGAACTGCAACCGCGCCAGCTCCGCGTACAAGCCACCTTCGGCCAGCAGACTCTCATGCGTGCCTTGCGCCACGATGCGGCCGCCGTCCATCACCACGATGCGGTCGGCGCGTTGCACGGTGGCGAGGCGGTGGGCGATGACCAGGGTGGTGCGGCCTTGTTCGAGGCGTTCGAGGGCCTGCTGGATCGCCGCCTCGGATTGCGCGTCCAGTGACGAGGTGGCTTCGTCGAGCAGCAGCAGCGGGGCGTCGCGCAGGATCGCGCGCGCGATGGCGATGCGCTGGCGTTGGCCGCCGGAAAGGCGCACGCCGCGTTCGCCCAGTTCGGCGGCATAGCCGTCGCCGAGTGCGTTGATGAAGTCGTGCGCTTCGGCGGCGCGGGCGGCGGCGCGCACTTCGTCGTCGCTGGCGTCCTGCCGGCCGAAGCGGATGTTGTCGGCGGCGCTGCCGGCGAAGATCACGGTGTCCTGCGGCACCAGCGCAATCGCGCCGCGCAGGTCGGCCAGGGTCGCCGCGCGCAGGTCGATGCCGTCAATGCTGATACGGCCGCTCTGCGGATCGTAGAAGCGCAGCAGCAGCGCAAACACGGTGCTCTTGCCGGCGCCGGACGGGCCGACCAGGGCGACGGTTTCGCCGGGCTGGATGGCCAGCGTGAAATCGTGCAGCGCCGCGGTGTCGGGGCGGGTCGGATAGTGGAAGGTCACGTCGTCGAAACGCAGTGCGCCGTGCATCGGCCGCGGCAATGCGGTCGGCTGGGCCGGATCGACGATCTCGGCACGCTCGGCGAGCAGTTCGCCGATGCGTTCCATCGCGCCGGCGGCGCGCAAGACGTCGCCCCACACTTCGGACAGCCCGGCCACCGAGCCGGCGGCGAAGATCGCATACAGCACGAACTGGCCCAGCACGCCGGCATCCAGCGTTCCGGCCAGTACGTGACGGGCACCGGCCCACAGCACCAGGGTGATCGCGCCGAACACCAGCACGATCACCGCCAGGGTCAGCAGCGCGCGCATGCCGATGCGTCGACGCGCCGTCGCCAGCGCACGCATGATCGCGCTGCCGTAGCGGGTGCTCTCGATGTTCTCGCGCGCGTACGCCTTCACCGCGGTGGAGGCGTTCAAGGTCTCGTTGGCGATCGCCGCGGCGTCGGCGAGGCGGTCCTGGCTGGCGCGCGAAAGTTTCTGCACGCGCCGGCCGAACAGCAGGATCGGCAGCATCACCGCGGGAATCACCAACGCGGTGAGACCGGCCAGCGACGGTGCGGTCCACACCATCGCCACCGCCGCACCGATCAACATCACCGCGCTGCGCAACGCGACCGAGACGCCCGAGCCGATCAGTGCCTGCACCACCTCGGTGTCGGCACTCAGGCGCGACAGCAGTTCGCCGACGCGGCTGCGTTCGAAGAAGCTGACGTCGAGCCGGATCACCTGCGCGTACAGCGTCTGCCGCAGTGACGCCAGCGCCCGCTCGCTCAGCAGGCTGATGCAGAAATAGCGCGCCGCAGTGGCGAAGGCGAGCACCAGCGCCACGCCGAACAGCGCGAGGAAGGTCTCGTTGATCACCGCCTGACTGGAATGGCCGAAGCCCTGATCGATGATGTGCCGGAACGCCATCGGCAGCAGCAGCGAGGCGCCGGACGACATGCCCAGGAACAGCAGCCAGCCGAGCGCCAGCGCGCGATGTGGCTTCAGGAACGGCCACAGCTCGCGCAAGGCGCCGATGCGGCGGGCGGGGCGGGACGTGTCGGTGGTGGCGTCGCTCATGAGCTCTCGCAAGGGTCGGGAATGACGCGGGCCCGCGCGGGCGCAGGCAATGCCATTGAAGGTGGGGCGCGGCGCGGTCGATTCAATCCTTAGTGGAAAACCGGCAGCGTCAATCCATGCGTTTCGCGATGCTGCGCCCGTGACTGATGTCGCTGATCCGCAGCTGCGCTTCGGCGACGAGACTGTCCGGCAAGCGTAGCTGCAGCTCCACACCATCGGCGCCGAACACCTCGTGCTCGACCTCGGCCTGCATGTCCTTCAGCCGCGCCTTGAGCAGGGCCAGCTCGGCGAAATTGCAGTGCACGGCGAGCCGGGCCATCGCCACGATCGGCACGCGCTCGGCGCGGCGCAGGCACTCGGCCGCGGTGCCGCCGTAGGCGCGTACCAGGCCGCCGGCGCCGAGCTTGATGCCGCCGAACCAACGCGTCACCACCACCGCGACGCGGTCCATGGCCTGACCTTCGATCGCCTGCAGGATCGGACGCCCGGCGGTGCCTCCGGGTTCACCGTCGTCGTTGAAGCGGTAGTCCTGACCGATACGGTAAGCCCAGCAGTTGTGCGTGGCGGCGGGATCGCTCACTTCGCGCAGGAAGGTCAGCGCCTGCTCGGGCGACTCGACCGGCGCGGCCAGCGCGAGGAAGCGGCTTTTCCTGATCTCTTCCTGATGACGGCACGGCTGGGCCAGCGTGGACAACGTGTCGCTCATGGCTGGCGCAGTTGCGCGCGCAGCTCCGGCGGCAGTTGCCAGTGCGGATGTGCGCGCTGGAACGCGGTCAGTCGCTGCCGCGCCTCGTCGTCGTGGTGTTGTGAAAGCAGCTGGCGGATCTTGTCCAGCTCCTGCGCTGGCGTGTCGCTGGCGTTCGGTGCGGTGGTCATGTCGGCAGTGATTGTGGCTGGTGCCTGCGCGGGAGCGGCAGCCATGGCTGCCGGCGTGTCGGCTGCGCTCAGGGCAACTTCGGCCATCGCTGGTTTGGCCGTCCTCGCCGCCGAATCGCTGACGGATTCCTGCAGCACCGTCGGTGGCGCGGCGGGTGCGGGCTGTGCGGGCGGGGCAAGTCGACCGGTTGCGTAACCTTCGCTGGAAGCGCGTTGCGCACTCTTGTCCGCCGCGGCCTTGCGCGAGGCCATTGCGGTGGGCATGTGAGTTTGCGCCATGACCATTCGGGGCGGCGATTGTCTGGGTGGCTCGGGCGGCGGCATGGGCTCGGCTGACGGCATCGCCGCGGCGGGTGGCGCAGCGCGCGGTGCGGGCGCAGCGGCGCTGACTTCGGTCGGAGCGACGCCGCTGGTCGATGGCGACGCCGACTCGGGCAGCGGCATTCCGCGCATATGCCAGGCGAGCCCGGCGGCGAGTACCAGGGTGGCGGCGCTGCCCAGTGCGATCAACCAGCGCGGTCTTCTCCTGTTACCTGCGGCAGGCGGCGCTGCCGGCGTCGACGGGGCTGGGTTTTTCGGGTGCGCCCAGTCACCGAGTTTCCGCGCAGCCCTCCGGCGTTCGCGCGGCTCGGTGGCGCTTTCCTCGTCGGGTGCCAGCGCCTGCGCCGCGGCGCGCAACACCGCCGCGTCCAGTGCGGGGCCCGGCTCGTTCTGCGGCAGCTGGCGATACAGCGCCGCCAGCTCGGCTTCGCCGGGCAACTTTTCATCCGGCGCGTGCGGATCCTGCGGGGGCAGTGGGTTGGTCATTCGGACAGCACTTCGCGTAGTCGAGTCATGGCATAGCGCAGGCGCGACTTCACCGTCTCGCGGCCGGCGCCGGTCACCGCGGCAATCTCGTCCAGACTGAGGTCGTGCTCAAGGCGCAACAGGATGGCGGTGCGTTGTTCGTCGGGCAGCTGTTCGATAGCGCGCTGCAGGTGGCGGCGACGCTCGAACTCGGACAACGCGTGGTCGGGTTGTTCGTGTTCCGGCGTGGCCAGCCTGGCCAGCGCGGCTTCCGCTTCGTCGCCCTCAGCCATCGGCCGCTGGCGACGGGCGCTGTCGATCATCAGGTTGTGCGCGATCTGCAGCAGCCAGGTGCTGAACTTCGCCTGCGCCTGGTAGCGCTCACGCGCGCTGATCACCCGGCTCCAGGTCTCCTGGAACAACTCGTCCGTACGATGCGGATCGCGCACGCTGCGCAGCAGGAACCGATAGAGCATGCCGCGATGGCGCGCATACAGCGCCTCGAACGCGGCGAGATCACCGCGCGCATAGGCAAGCATCAGCATCGCATCGGGATCGACCGCAGCATCCATGGGGGGCGAGGTTAGGGCAAATTGCCACGTGCCGGGTAGATCGTTGCGGCCTTGGCGGAAAGCGTTACCCCCTCCCAACCTGCACTCGGTCCATCCATGGACCTCGCCCTTCGGGCGGCTGGCGCCGTGCAAATCGGCAGTCCTGCCGATTTGTCCGCTGCGTGCACATTCAGGGGGAGGAGCAAATTCCGGCAGCATCGCGTTACGTAGATCCCGCAGGCATGGCAGATCAACTCCCTCCCCTGCTTGCAGGGGAGGGGTGGGGTGGGGTGCTGTTGCAAGTTCCGACCCCGCTGCGCGGCAGTGGCTGGGGAAGGGCACCGGAGAGAGCGTGCCCATAGCCACCGTCCGCGCC
>JBEPVP010000212.1:0-6217 GCA_041690935.1 Rhodanobacter sp. | reverse complement strand
CAAAGAAAACCCCGCCGAAGCGGGGTTTTCTGTTTGCAGCGGAAGCGTCGGACTTAGAAGTCCATACCGCCCATGCCGCCCATGCCGCCACCGCCACCGCCACCATGGCTGTGGCCGTCGTCCTTCTTCGGCAGCTCGGCCACGATCGCCTCGGTGGTGATCGCCAGACCGGCGACCGACGCAGCATGCTGCAGCGCGGTGCGGGTCACCTTGGTCGGATCCAGGATGCCCATCGCCACCATGTCGCCGAACTCACCGGTCGCGGCGTTGTAGCCGAAGTTGCCGGTGCCTTCCTTGACGCGGTTGACGATGACCGACGGCTCTTCACCGGCGTTCGAAACGATCGCGCGCAGCGGCGCTTCCAGCGCCCGACGGGTGATCGCGATGCCCAGGTCCTGATCGGTGTTGTCACCCTTCAGGTTCTCGACCGCTTTCAGTGCGCGGATCAGCGCAACGCCGCCGCCCGGGACCACGCCTTCCTCGACCGCCGCGCGCGTGGCGTGCAATGCATCTTCCACACGCGCCTTCTTTTCCTTCATTTCGATCTCGGTGCCGGCACCGACCTTGATCACGGCAACACCGCCGGCCAGCTTGGCCACGCGTTCCTGCAGCTTCTCCTTGTCGTAGTCCGACGAGGTCTCCTCGATCTGCGCCTTGACCTGTGCAATGCGCGACTGGATCTTCTCCGCCTCACCGGCACCATCGATGATCGTGGTGTTTTCCTTGGTGATGACGATGCGCTTGGCGCGACCCAGATCGGCGATCGTGGTCTTCTCCAGCGACAGGCCCACTTCCTCGGACACGACCTGACCGTTGGTGAGGATCGCGATGTCTTCCAGGATCGCCTTGCGACGATCGCCGAAGCCCGGCGCCTTGACGGCGGCGACCTTGACGATGCCGCGGATGGTGTTGACCACCAGCGTGGCCAGCGCCTCACCCTCGACTTCCTCGGCGACGATCAGCAGCGGTTTGCCCGCCTTGGCGACGGCTTCCAGCACCGGCAGCAACTCCCGCACGTTCGACACTTTCTTGTCGTGGATCAGGATGTACGGGTCGTCCAGCTCGACCTGCTGGCTCTGCTGGTTGTTGATGAAGTACGGCGACAGGTAGCCGCGATCGAACTGCATGCCCTCGACCACGTCCAGCTCGTTCTCGAGGCCGGAACCTTCTTCGACGGTGATCACGCCTTCCTTGCCGACCTTCTTCATCGCGGTGGCGATGATGTCGCCGATGTTGGTGTCGGAGTTGGCCGAGATCGTGCCGACCTGGGCAATTTCCTTGTCGTTTGCGGTCGGGTTGGAGAACTTCTTCAGCTCGCCGACGGCGGCAGCCACGGCCTTGTCGATGCCGCGCTTCAGGTCCATCGGGTTGATGCCCGCGGCGACGGCCTTGAGGCCTTCCTGGATGAATGCCTGCGCCAGCACGGTCGCGGTGGTGGTGCCGTCACCGGCGACGTCGGAGGTCTTGGAAGCGGCTTCCTTGACAATCTGCGCGCCGAGGTTCTCGTAACGGTCGGCCAGTTCGATCTCCTTGGCGACGGACACGCCGTCCTTGGTGATCGTCGGCGCGCCGAAGCTCTTCTCGAGCACGACATTGCGGCCCTTCGGACCGAGGGTGACCTTGACCGCGTTGGCCAGGGTGTTCACGCCCTTGAGCATGCGGGCGCGGGCGTCTTCGCCGAAACGTACTTCTTTAGCTGCCATAAAATTTTTGCCTCAAAAATTTTGAATAGGAATGGGGTTTTGTTGTTACATGAAGTCTGCAGGAAGGAGCCAAAGGCGACTGGCGTGCGCGCTTTTGATTCGCGCTCAACCACCAAAGCCCCAGCCAATCAGCCTTCGATCACGGCCACGATGTCGTCTTCCTTCAGGAAGACCAGATCTTCGCCGTCGATCTTGATTTCCTGGCCGGCGTACTTGCCGAACAGCACGGTGTCGCCTTCCTTCAGCGACATCGGACGGATTTTTCCGTCGGCCATGATCAGGCCGGTGCCGGCGGCGACGACCTTGCCGCGGGTCGGCTTCTCGGTGGCGCTGTCGGGGATGACGATGCCGCCGGCGGAGACGCGCTCCTCTTCCAGACGCTTGACGATGACGCGGTCGTGCAACGGACGCAGTTTGCTCATGGGATGGCTCCAGCTGACTATTGAGGTGGGACAAGGCTTGCAAGACCCGGATCGACGGCCTTGTTAGCACTCAGGGTATGTGAGTGCCAATTTTAGCGGTACAGCACGCCGCTGCAAGCGCTTTTGAACCGGGAACCCACAGCTAATTGGGTGGGTCGGCAGGGGTTTCAAGGGCCAGCGCGGAAATCGAGCCGATGCGACCGCGCGTCGTTTCCGCTTACGCTGCCGGCATGACCTCACCCGCCACCGCTCCCGATACCGTCCTGCTCTGCTATTGCAGTTGCCCCGATGCCGCCATCGCGCAGCGCATCGCCGAGGCGCTGGTGGGCGAACGCCTGGCCGCCTGCGTCAACCGTCTGCCGGGAGTCAGTTCGACCTATCGCTGGCAGGACAGCGTGACCACCGAGACCGAAGAGTTGCTGCTGATCAAGACCACCGCCGCACGTTTCGGGGCGCTCAGGGCGCGCCTGCTGGAACTGCATCCGTACGAACTGCCCGAGCTGATCGCGGTACCGGTGCAGCGCGGGCATGAGGCCTACCTCGACTGGGTGCGCGCGAACGTCACCGGCTGATCGAAGCGCTCGCCGCGGTGACTGGGCCATAATGCGGATCTGCGTTTTTCCAGGAGTCGTGATGTCCCCGTTGCCTGCCGGCCGAATGGCCGCCCGCCTGCTTGTTTGGCTGAGCCTGCTGCTGGCGGCGCTGCCGGTGTTCGCGCAGAGCACCGCCGATCTGCTGCCGGTCACCGAGGCGTACAAGCTGAGTGCCGATGCCTCGGCGCCCGGTGTCTTGAAGCTGCACTGGACGATCGCCCCGGACTACTACCTCTACCGCGGCCGCATGAAGTTCAAGGCCGGCGACGGCGCGACGCTGGGCGCGGCGCAGCTGCCCGACGGCGAGAAGCATCACGACGAATACCTCGGCGACGTGGAAACCTATCACCACGGCGTCGATGCCAGCATCCCGTACACCGTTGCCGCCGGCACCACGCACCTGCAGCTGAGCGTGCAGTACCAGGGCTGCCACGAGGTCGATCCGAAGATCTGCTATCCGCCGCACACCGAGCAGCTGGATCTGCCGTTGCCGGGCGCCGTCAGCGATGGCGCGACGCCTGCGGCCGGCAATGCGCTGGGCGCAGCGCTCAATCGGCTCGGCAGCAGCACCGGCAGCGCGGCGAGCGGGACGGTCAGCGCGCCACTGCCGGCGGAGCAGGCGTTCCGTTTTGAGGCGCTGGCGCAGGGGCCGCATCAACTGCTGCTGCGCTGGACGATGCCGAAGGGTTACTACCTGTACCGCGATCAGACCACGCTGAAACTGAAAGATGCGTCCGGCCTCAGCCTCAAGCCCGCGTGGCCGGCCGGCACCGCCCATCACGACGCACACTACGGCGATGTCACCGTGTATTTCGATCAGGTCGAGTTGCCGGTGACGGTCGATGGCGATCTGGCCGGCCGCGCGCAGCTCGCGCTGGAAGCCAGCTTCCAGGGTTGCCAGGACGGCGGCCTGTGCTATCCGCTGATGACCCGCGCGGTGAATATTGACCTTGGCAGTGGCATCGCGGCACCCGGCACGGCACTGCCAACCGCGCCCGAGTTGCCGCCGGCCAATGCGGGCGGCGGCGCGCTGCAGGTCAGCCTGATCGCCGCGCTGTTGCTCGCGCTCGGCGGCGGACTGGTGCTGAACCTGATGCCGTGCGTGCTGCCGGTGCTGTCGATCAAGGCCGTCAGCGTGCTGGAGAGTGGCGAAAACCCCGCGACGGCGCGCCGGCATGCGTTGTTTTATACCGCCGGCGTGCTGTGCAGTTTCGCCGCGCTGGGGCTGGGCATCCTCGCGCTGCGCACGGCCGGGCATGCGCTGGGCTGGGGTTCGCAACTGCAGCAGCCGCTGCTGGTCGGCGCGCTGGCCTGCGTGATGCTGGCGGTCGGCCTGTCGATGTCAGGCGTGGTGCAGTTCGGCGCCTCGCTGGGCAATACCGGCGCGGGCCTGGCCGCACGTTCCGGCCCCGCCGGCGACTTCTTCACCGGCGTGCTGGCGGTGGTCGTGGCCAGCCCGTGCACCGCGCCGTTCATGGGTAGTGCGCTGGCCTACGCGTTCGCCGCGCCGATGCTGGCCGCGCTGCTGGTGTTTCTGACGCTGGGCATCGGCCTGGCGCTGCCGTTCCTGCTGATCGGCTTCGTGCCCGCGCTGGCGCGCCTGCTGCCCCGGCCCGGGCGCTGGATGGAAACGCTGAAGCAGGTGCTGGCGTTCCCGATGTACCTCACCGCCGCCTGGCTGGTGTGGGTGCTGGCGAACCAGCGCGGTGCCGACGCGGTCGGCCTGGTGCTGGTGGCGATGGTGTTGCTGGCGATGACGCTGTGGTGGTTCGAACGCAGCCGTTCGCATGGCACGCTCAGCAAGTTCGCGGTGGCCGTGCTAGCGATCGCCACGCTGGTGCCGATGTACCTGCTGGCCCAGGTGCCGCGGCCGTCCAGCGTCGCCGCGATCGAGCAAGGTGTGGTGCCGTACAGCCCGGAAAAACTCGCCGAGCTGCGCGCCGCCGGCACCCCGGTGTTCGTCGACATGACCGCCGACTGGTGCGTCACCTGCAAGGCGAACGAACACACCGTCCTCAACACGCAGACTTTCCGCGACCTGCTCCAGCGTACCGGCGCGGTCTACATGAAAGGCGACTGGACCGACGTCAACCCGACCATCAGCGCGTTCCTGCAGCAATACCACTCGCCCGGCGTGCCGCTGTATGTGGTGTTCCCGAAGCACGCTGGTCCCGGCCGGCAACTGTCGACGGTGCTGACCTCCTCGATGGTCGAGCAGGCGTTGACGGAAGCGGCGCGTTGATGCTCAGTCGCAGCAACTGGCTGATTCTTGGCGCCGCGGTGCTGGCCGCAGCGCTTGGTGGCTACGTGCAACATCGCCAGCGGCCGTCGACGTCCATCGAGACGGCGGGCCAGCCAATGTCTGGCCAGGTACTGCCGGCCATCAACCTGCCTGATCTCGACGGCAAGCTGCACTCGTTGAGCGAATATCGCGGGCGCCGTGTGCTGCTGAATTTCTGGGCCAGCTGGTGCCGGCCCTGCCTGGAGGAGATGCCGGCGCTGGCGCGGGCACAACAAAAGTTCAGTGAACATGCGCCGATCGTCGTGGGCATTGCCATGGACGAGCCGGCTCACGTTCGGGCATTTTTGACCGCCCATCCGGTGAATTATCCGATCCTGATCGGCCAGATGACCCCGCCAAGCACTTCGCTGCAACTGGGCAATACCCGTCAGCTGCTGCCGTATAGCGTGCTGATCGACGCCGATGGGCGCATCCTGGCCACGCATGCGGGCCCCTTGTCCGCCGCGCAACTGGAGCAGTGGTTGCTGCCGGCGCGCTCGTCACGCTGAGTTGTCTCGACATACGCTTACGCACGGATAGTGACGCTTCTCCGGTCAACATCGCCGATCTGCTGTTAACTGGACAACATCCCCCGCTGCGCGCAAACTCTGCAGGGTTCCGGGGCGTCCGGACGCTGGCTGGACGGTTTCGTGGCAAAGATCCTGGTCCTGCATGGACCCAACCTCAATCTGCTGGGTGCGCGCGAGCCACAGATCTACGGTCGCGAGACCCTGGCCGACATCAACCAGCAACTGGCCGAACGCGCCCAGGCGGCCGGGCACGAACTGGTCTGGTTCCAGTCCAATGCCGAGCACGAGCTGATCGGACGCATCCATCAGTGCCGGGACGACCGGACCGCGATGATCCTGTGCAATGCCGGCGCGTTTACCCACACCAGCATTGCGCTGCGCGACGCCTTCGCCGCGGTGGCGATTCCCTTCATCGAGGTGCACTTGTCGAACGTGTTCGCGCGCGAGCCGTTCCGCCATCACTCGTATCTGTCCGACCTCGCGCTCGGCGTGATCTGCGGCTTCGGCGGCGACAGTTACCGGCTGGCGCTGGACGCGGCGCTGCCGCGGCTGCAGGCATCCGCACCCGGCGCGGCCTGAGCGAACCCGGCCACGCGGCCACACCCCATTCACTTCCAGCCACCCACGGTGGCATGACTGACCAAAGGCTGATCCGATGGATTTGCGCAAAATCAAGAAACTGATCGAC
>JBEPVP010000211.1:0-6218 GCA_041690935.1 Rhodanobacter sp. | reverse complement strand
TGTCGGACGACATGCAAGCGGAGCTGCCGCTGGGCCAGCCGCTATTGCTGACGGAATCTCCGGGGACGCCGCATGACAACGCCTGAATCCGCCGCGCCGGAACCCGACGCAGAAGACGCCGGCGAAGGCTTGCAGCAGGGCCTGTTCTCGCATCTGCTGGAGTTGCGCACGCGCCTGCTCAAGTCGGTGGCGGCGGTGGTGCTGGTACTGCTGGCGCTGGTGCCGTTCGCGAACCGCTTGTACTCGGAGCTGGCCGCGCCGCTGGTGGCGCGTTTGCCGCAAGGTGCGCACCTGATCGCGACCGAGGTGACCAGTCCGTTCATCACGCCGCTGAAACTGGCCTTCTATACGGCTCTGTTCATCAGCATGCCGGTGATCCTGTACCAGCTGTGGGCGTTCGTCAGCCCGGGCTTGTACAAGCAGGAGAAGCGATTGGCGCGGCCGTTGCTGGTCGCGGCGATGGGCTTGTTCTACCTGGGTTGCGCGTTCGCCTATTTCCTGGTGCTGCCGGCGGCGTTCCGCTTTCTCACCGCGGTGACGCCGGAGGGTGTGGAGATGATGACCGACATCACCCACTACCTCGACTTCGTGATGCTGATGTTCTTCGCGTTCGGGCTGTGCTTCGAGGTGCCGGTGGCGGTGGTGGTGCTCGCCGCGGTGGGCATCGTCGACGTGGACAAGCTGCGCAGCGCCCGTCGCTACGCGATCGTCGGCGCGTTCGCGATTGCCGCGGTGATCACCCCGCCGGACATCACGTCGATGATCATGCTGGCGGTGCCGATGTGCCTGCTCTACGAGCTGGGCGTGCTGGCGGTGAGCTGGCTGGTGAAACCGGCGCCGCCGAAGTCCGCCGAGAGCTGACCATTCTTCAATGCTGCGGGTAATGGTCAATATGACGAGCAGCTCCGCGAGCACGTGATCATCGCGCTTCTCATGATCACCCGGAACTGCTCACGGCACGGCTGGCCGATTCGGCCACTTTCTACCGCTGGCGAGTTGGGGTGGGCTTTCCCGGGTTGCTGCCGTTCCCTTGGCGCATTGCCCATTTCACAATGGAATCCACCACCGCTCCTCAAGTCGAACAGTTTGGCGTTCACAAGTGTGACCGCCGGTGCGACGACATCGGCCGATCACATATGACGAAACAGCGCCATGTAGGGCGCACTGACAGTCAGTGTTTCGGGGCGGAACTTGAGGCGCACGGTGCCGCGCCCGCTGTCGTCGCGGACGATGCCGGCAATGGCCTTGAGGTTGACGATGGTCGATCGGTGGATCTGCTTGAACGTGGTCGTATCAAGAAGGGTCAGCAGCTCGCAGATCGGGGTGCGCAGCAGCGCCTCGCCGTCTGCAGTCATCACCGTGGTGTATTTGTTGTCGGCGCGAAAGTACGCGACGTCATCGATCGGGATCAGTCGCGTCTCGCGGCCGGCGCTGGCGGTGATCCAGGTCAACGTCTCCGGGCCGCCGGCGCGCGGAAGGTTCTTTCCGAGATGTTCGAGTAACGCGACCAGCGAGTCGGCATCAGCACGGCCGGTGCGCGCCCGCAGGCGTTGTACGGTCGCTGCCAGGCGCTCGGCGTTGATCGGCTTGAGCAGGTAATCGATCGCGCCACGCTCGAAGGCGTCGACGGCGTATTGGTCGTATGCGGTGACGAACACGATCTGCGTGCCTGGACTGATCTGCGTAGCGGCGGCGGCGACCTCCAGCCCACTCAGGCCCGGCATGCGGATGTCGAGGAAGGCGACGTGCGGCTGGTGTTTGGCCAGGGCCTCCAGTGCGCTGGCACCGTCTTCGCAGACGGCGAGGATCTGCAACTGCGGCCACGCGTGCGCGAGTTGGTCGAGCAGAGCCTGACGCAGCAGCGCTTCGTCTTCGGCGATAACACAGGTGCGAACGGCATCAGCCATGGTGGCTTTCCCTAACGAACTCGGCCGGCACGGTGAGCGTCGCAGCGACGCCGGCGGGGACGTTGGCGACAACCGCCAGCGCGGCTTGGCTGCCGTAGACCAGGCGCAGACGCTCACGCACGTTTTTCAGGCCGATGCCGGTACCGCTGGTTCTGGCGTTGAGGCCGGCGTTGAAGCCGTCGCCATCGTCGGCCACGGTCACCGCTACGGTGTCGCCGCTGCGGCGTGCCCGGATCCAGACGGTGCCGCCGCCGATTCTGGGTTCGAGCCCGTGCTTGATCGCGTTCTCAACAAGCGTCTGCAGCATCATCGCCGGCAGCGATGTGGCGCGCAGCGATTCAGGTACGTCGACCTGCACTTCGAGGCGTGAGCCCATGCGGATCTTGAGGATTTCCAGGTAGGAAACAGCACGTTCAAGTTCCACGTCCAGAGTCGAGATTTCATCATGGGCGCGCGGCAGTGAATGGCGCAGGTAATGGATCAGGTGCCCGAGCATCTCATCGGCGCGCGGCGGGTCGTTGCGTGCCAGCAACTGCGCGCTTGCCAGCGTGTTGTAGAGGAAGTGCGGCTCCACTTGGGCATGCAGGAGGCGCAGTTTGGCGACGGTGAGTTCCTTCTCGGTCTCGGTCTGCGTGGCGGCGGCCTTCTCGGTGCGACGCAGTGCGGCGACACGCTCACTGACCGCGCGGGTGATCGCTTCGGCATTCTCGAAGTTGCTGCCGCCGTCCAGCAGAAACCAGTAACTCCATGCCGGGCTTCGCGGTTCGCAGATCAGCGTCACGCTGCCGCTGTCATGGCCGACTGCCACGGTCGCCTGTAACTGGTTGTGCGGCGTGCCGAACCACCACAACGGATTCCATCGGCCCAGCGGACGCTCGCCGTGGTTGGCGGACTGCCCCACTTTGGCACGCACCAGCAAGCTGCCGCGCGCGCTCTCAACCTGTTCGACGCGCGGCAGCTCGCGGATGACGGCATCGAGCAGATCGAAAGCCTCGCCGGCTTCCAGCGGAATTTCGATCTGCCGGCGCTGGCGGTTGGCGAGCGCGCCGTTGTCGATGTGGCCAGCGATCAGCCGCACACGGGCCAGGTGTGACAGCGCGCCGGCGACGACCCATGCCATGGTAAGGATGCCCGCGATCGTGACCGGCCAGTCGAACCTGCCGAGCCATGGAATTTCGCTCCAGGCCAACGCCGCCAGCACGATGACCAGCAACCAGGCAACGGCGATGCGCAGTACGAAGAGCAGACCCTGGATCACGTGGGTTCCGGTAGTGGGGGATGGGGAGCCAGCATATCGCCCGCGTACTGGCGAAAGTCGAGGCTTCCGACGCAAGCCGACGTGCACCGACGAAGCGAGGTGACGGCGGGATGAAAACCTGGCGGCAGTCGCATCAAGTGGCTACCCCGGGGCGGCGGTGCGCCTTTCGGCAGAAAAGGACGGAGGCCCTTGATGACCTCCGTCCCTTTTCATGCCACGTAGCCGTTGGACAACACCTACGGCAGTCGTCGAAATTTCATCGTGTGGCCACCTTGGCTGAGCGTGACCGCGCTCGCATTGCCCTTGTCCGTTGCGAACGCGAGCGTGGCATCGACGACGGTCATGAAAAACACATCCGGTGATTCGGCGAAGATCTCGACGGGCGCTTGCCCGCCCATCTTCGCCTTGAGCTGATTGCCGTCCATGAACACCTTCATGTTCATGTCCCCCGCCGCATAGGTTCCGAGAACACGATCGAGCGCCGCGCCTAGCAGCGGTACTTCCTGCCGCTCGGTCGGTAACGGTTCCCTCGTGCGTGCGACCAGCGCGCCCGGTGGCTCGCCATTGGCGAAGAAGCGCATGCCAGTGATCGTACCGGCCGCATTGCGTTGCACGGTGAAACGATCCAGGCCATTGCTGTAGAGGAATTCGTCGGCCGCGATCGGCAGCAGGACACTGCGCTGACCCCCGGTGCGTTGCGCGGTGAGCTTGCCGTCGACCATGCGCAGCACGCGTGCACTGTGAGCGTCTATCCGATACACCCCCTCGAACTGTTTCAGTGTGGTCGTGCCGACCGCGATCGCCGTTGAGGCGGGATAGGGTTCTCCCAAGGCCGCCGCGGCCAACTTGCGCGCGATCATGTCCGGCCCCTTGTTGTCGTCGTTGCTGTCGTTGTTCTGCAGCACGACCACGCTGATATCCGGCCCCGGCACGTACTCGAGCATGGACTCGAAACCGAAGATGCCGCCGCTGTGGTCGAGCATGGGCCGGCCCTGTACGGTCGCCAGCTCGATACCGAGGCCATAGTTCGCCTCGACGGCCTTGCCGACGGGGGTAATCATCCGCGTGTATGTCTCAGACTTCAGTACGCGCCCCTCGTGCAGTGCGCGGTTCCACTTGAGCAAGTCGTCTACCGTGGAGACCAGTGCGCCGGCAGCATTCGGGATCGTCATGCTGATGACTTTCGCCGGGACGACTTTGCCATCTTCCAGCGAATAACCGCGCACCTGCTGCGCCGCGAATTTCGGATCGGCGCCGTAGCCGGTATGGGTCAGACCCAGTGGCTCGAACAAGGCGCTGCGCAGGTAGGCATGCCACGGCTGTCCGCTGACGGCTTCGATCACCGCGCCGACCAGCGCGTAGCCCGAGTTGTCATACGCCCAGTCTTCGCCTGGTGCGAAATCAGGCTTGGCGTCCTTGAAGGTTGCAATCAACTGGGCTGTGCTCAGATCTTTCTCGATCGGGCCATCGCGCCAGGTGGCGATGTGTGTGTAATCCTTCACGCCCGAGGTGTGGTTGAGCAATTCGAGCACGGTGATGTGTTCACCGTTCGGAAAGTTGGAGACGTATTTCGACAAGGGATCGTCGAGAGAGAGCTTGCCTGCCTCGACCAGCTTGAGCAGGCCGGCGGCGGCGAATTGTTTGCTGATCGAGCCGATCCGAAACACCGAATCCGGCGTGAGCGGCGTGCCGGTCTTGACGTCGGCAAGGCCGCGGGCGCCGCGGTACAGCACCTCATCACCGCGGGCGACGAGAACCGCTGCGCCCGGGGCATCCGGATGGTAGAACTCCGCCATCATGTGGTTGCTGTAGCGGGTGACACTGGCTTTGGTCGCGGGCGATTCCGCCCACGCTGACGCGGGCGGGAGGCAGGCGATGCCGATGGCGACGAACAGCAGTAGTTGGCGCATGTCTTTCCTCAGCTGGATGAGCGTTCCTGGTGGACGGCGAGCATATCCACGGGTGCGCCAATCTCGGCGGGATTTGTGATGCAGGTCGGTGTGCGCCGACGAACAGGGGGTGCAGCGCGACGAAACTCGGGCTGCCGTCGGATCTTCTGCAGGGTTACCACTGCCGGGCTTTCACCGAAGGTCCGCGTTGGGCTGCCTGCCAGCGATGCTGATGGTCGGCCGTTTTGCGATCAGGAACAGCGTGCTGATGCACCCCGACCGGAGCAGTGATCACTCCTGTCCAGTACGCGCATCAATACAGCTGGTTTCGATACGACCGTGTCAATACAGATCGATCGGATCGACATCCAGCGACCAGCGCACCTTGCGCGCCAGCGGAAGCGCGGCCAGTGCCAGTTGCCAGGATCGCAGCATGCCGTGCAGCGTGCGTCGGCTGGCGGCTTCCAGCAGCAATTGACCGCGATGCCGGCCAGCGCGCAACGGCATCGGTGCAGGCATCGGGCCGGCGATTTGCAATGAATCGTCCTGCGGCAACGCCGCGTGCGCGGCGGCCAGGAATGCGTCCACAGCTTCGCGTTGAGCCGCCTCGGCACGCAGCAGCACCTGGTGGCTGTACGGCGGCAGCTCGATCAGCCGGCGCTCGGCCAGCAGTTCGCGTGCCGCTGCCGCATAACCCTGGGCCAGCAGGCTGCGCAGCAACGGGTGTTCCGGCTGATGCGTCTGCAGCACCACGCGGCCGGGCTTGCGCGCGCGGCCGGCGCGGCCGGCGACCTGCACCACCAACTGCGCCAGCCGTTCGCCGGCGCGAAAATCCACGCTGTGCAGGCCTTCGTCCACGCCCACGATCGCGACCAGGGTGAGGTTGGGCAGGTCGTGGCCCTTGGCCAGCATCTGGGTGCCGACCAGGATCGCCGGCTGGTCGTCCTTGAGCGTGGCCAGCAACTGCTCGAAGGCGTCGCGGCGGCGGGTGGTTTCGCGATCCACGCGCAGCACCGGCACCTGCGGGAACTGCGCGACCAGCGCTTCCTCCAGCCGCTCGGTGCCCTGACCCTGCGCCTTGAGTTCGCCGGCGCCACACGTGGGGCAGGTGGCCGGCATGCGCTGGCGATAGTCGCAGTGATGGCAGATCAGCTGGCGCCGTCC
>JBEPVP010000210.1:0-6294 GCA_041690935.1 Rhodanobacter sp. | reverse complement strand
CTCGCCGGCGGCTCCGGCACCCGGCTGTACCCGATCACCCGCGCGGTCAGCAAGCAGCTACTGCCGGTGTACGACAAGCCGATGATCTATTACCCGCTGGCCACGCTGATGCTGGCCGGCATCCGCGAGGTGTTGATGATCAACACGCCGCACGAGCAGGAGATGTTCCAGCGCCTGCTCGGCGACGGCTCGCAGTGGGGCATCGACATCCAGTACGCGGTGCAGCCCTCGCCTGATGGGCTGGCGCAGGCGTTCACCATCGGCCGCGATTTCGTCGGCGGCAAGCCCAGTTGTCTGGTGCTGGGCGACAACATCTTCTACGGCGTGGGCCTGACCGAACGGCTCAAGCGCGCCGCCGCGCGTGAGCACGGCGCGACCGTGTTCGGCTACTGGGTCAAGGATCCGGAACGCTATGGCGTGGCCGAGTTCGATGACACCGATCGGGTGATCGGATTGGAGGAAAAGCCGGCCCAGCCGAAATCGAACTACGCGGTCACCGGCCTGTACTTCTACGATGGCCGCGTCTGCGATTACGCCGCCGCGCTGAAACCCTCGGCGCGTGGCGAGCTGGAAATCACCGATCTCAATCGCTGCTATCTCGAGGACAACTCGCTGCACCTGGAACAGCTCGGCCGCGGCTTCGCCTGGCTGGACACCGGCACGCATGATTCGCTGATGGAAGCGGGCAACTACATCGAGACGATCGAAAACCGGCAGGGACTCAAGGTGTGTTGCCCGGAGGAGATCGCCTACCTCAACGGCTGGATCGACACCGAGCAGTTGCTCGCCTTGGCTGCGCCGCTGGCCAAGACCGGCTATGGCCAGTACCTGCAGCAGCTGACCCGGCAAGGGCACGTACGATGAAAGTGATTGAAACCGCCCTGCCCGGTGCCTTGATCCTCGAACCGCAGGTGTTCGGCGATGCCCGCGGCTTCTTCTACGAAAGCTACAACGAGGCGAAGTACCGCGAGGCCGGCGTCGACCACCGCTTCGTGCAGTCCAACGTGTCGCGTTCGGCCCGCGGCGTGCTGCGTGGCCTGCACTACCAGTGGCCGAATCCGCAAGGCAAGCTGGTCAGCGTGCTCGAGGGCGAGGTGTACGACGTGGCCGTCGATATCCGCCGCGGCTCGCCCACGTTCGGGCAGTCGATCGGCGTGATGCTGACCGCCGACAACCACCGCCACTTCTGGGTGCCAGAGGGCTTTGCGCACGGCTTCTGCGTGTTGTCCGAGTTCGCCACGTTCACCTACCAGTGCACCGCGCTGTACGACGCCAAGGCCGACGCGGGCATCCGCTGGAACGACGCGGTCCTGGGCATCGACTGGCCGTTGAGCGATCCGCTGCTGTCCGACAAGGACACCAGGACACCGCTGCTGAAGGATGTCGCGCCGGAGCGGTTGCCGGTATTCGTGCCGTGATGGAACCTCGAAAGACCCGGATATGCAGTTTTTCGAGGTTCCCTGTGAAAACCCTGCTGCTCGGTGCCAACGGCCAACTCGGTCGCACATTTCTCGATCATGGTGGCTTGGCCGCACGTAGCGAACTTGTCGCCGCAAGTCGCGACGGCGTGCTGACGCAAGGCGGTCATGGTGAAATCGCCGACCTGTCGGTCCCCGAATCATTGCCCGCGCTACTCGACAGCGTGCAGCCGGACGTAATCATCAATGCGGCCGCCTATACGGCGGTCGATCGCGCCGAGCAGGAAGAGGCGCTGGCCACCCGCGTCAATGGCGAAGCGGTCGGCGCGCTCGGCACCTGGGCCGCGGCACATGGAGCACTGGTGTTGCATTACTCGACCGACTACGTGTTCGACGGCAGCCAGTCGTTGCCGTACGCCGTCGACGCACCGACCGGTCCGCTGGGTGCCTATGGGCGCAGCAAGCTCGCCGGCGAACAAGCGCTGCGCGGCAGCGGCGCCGATCACCTGACGTTCCGCACCGCATGGGTGTATGCCGCGCATGGTCACAATTTTCTGCGCACCATGCTGCGGCTCGGTGCCGAACGCGACGAGCTGCGCGTGGTGGCCGACCAGCACGGCGCACCCACCGATACCGCGCTGATCGTCAACGCCAGTCTCGCCGCACTCGATCGCTGGCAGCGTGCCGATGCCGTCGAACGTCAGCACCTGATCGGCGTCCATCATCTGGTCGCCAGCGGCGCCACCAGCTGGAATGGCTTCGCCAGCGCGATCTTCGAACAGGCCGCCGAACTCGGGCTGCTCGCGCACATGCCGCGGGTTGTTCCGATCGACAGTAGCGATTTCCCCACGCCGGCGGTACGCCCGGCCTGGTCGCTGCTGGACAATCGCGGTTTCCCGCAGCACTTTGGATTCCCCCTGCCCGACTGGCGGCAAGGCTTGCACGAGGTCATGCGCCAGCTCACCCCGGCACAGCATTGAACCAGGACATTGAAACCATGTTGATTCCCCTCATTCTCAGTGGCGGCAGCGGCACGCGCCTGTGGCCGGTATCGCGTCGCAACCTGCCCAAGCAGTTCCTCGCGCTGGCTGGCAAGGGCACGCTGTTCCAGCAGACCCTCGCGCGCACGCGGCAATTGCCGCAGGTGGCGGCGCCGATCGTGGTCGCCAGCGAGGACCACCGTTTCCTCGCCGCCGACCAGTTGCTGGAAGCGGGCGTCGAAAGCGCCACCATCGTGCTGGAACCGGTGGCGCGCAACACCGCACCGGCGATCGCGCTGGGCGCGCTGCAGGCGTTGCAGCGCGATGCCGACGCCCTGTTGCTGGTGCTGCCGGCCGATCACCTGATCGGCGATACCGCAGCGTTCGTCGATGCGGTGAAACAGGCTGTGCCTCTGGCCGAACAGGGCTGGCTGGTGACGTTCGGCGTGCGCCCGGATCGCGCGGAAACCGGCTTCGGTTACATCCGTCGCGCCGAGGCGATCGATGACCACGGTTACCGGGTCGGGCAGTTCGTCGAGAAACCGGACCTGACCACCGCCGAATCGTATCTGGCCGACGGCGGCTACGACTGGAACTCCGGCATGTTCCTGTTCAAGGCGTCGCGTTACCTCGAAGAGCTCGGATTGCACGCGCCGGCGATGCTGGCAGCCGTGCGCGAGGCCCATGCAAAAGCGACGGTCGATCTCGACTTCGTGCGGATCGATCACGATGCGTTTTCGTTGGCAGCGGACAAGTCGATCGACTACGCGGTGATGGAGAAGACCCGGCATGCCGCGGTGATCCCGGTCAGCTGCGCGTGGAGCGACATCGGTTCATGGGCCGCACTGTGGCTGACCGGCGACAAGGACAGTGACGGCAATTTGCGCGAAGGCGACACCATGGCGGTAGACACGCGCAACTCATTGCTGCGCTCGCATGACCGCCACCTGCTGGCCGCCGTCGGCGTGGACGACCTGATCGTGGTGACCACACCGGACGCCACCCTGGTAGCGCATCGCGACGCCGCGCAGGACGTGAAAAAGATCGTCGAGCAGCTGAAGGCCGCTGGTCGCAGCGAGCACTCGCTGCATCGCGTGGTGCACCGGCCGTGGGGCAACTACGACTCGCTGGAAGCGGGTGAGCGGTTCCAGGTCAAACGCATCCAGGTCAAGCCCGGTGCCTCGTTGAGCCTGCAGAAACATCACCACCGCGCCGAACACTGGATCGTCGTGTCCGGCACTGCCGAGGTCACCTGCGACGACAAGGTGTTCCTGCTCGGCGAGAACCAGAGCACCTACATCCCGCTCGGCAGCAAGCATCGCCTGCGTAATCCCGGCAAGGTCGCGCTGGAGCTGATCGAGGTGCAGTCCGGCAGCTACCTGGGCGAGGACGATATCGTGCGCTTCGACGACGTCTACGGCAGGGCGTGAGCTGCAAGCGCTGAGAAGAAAGCCGCGCCGATGCGCGGCTTTCCATGTGTAACGCGAATAAAGATTTAGCTGATTGGCGCGCGCTGGGGAGTGGATGTGGCAGCGCCGCACCTGTCGGCATCAAACCAGCCGGCTGTCCGGCAGCAGCGATTACGCCACCGCGCTTTCCCTGATTCGTTGACCGGATCGAGCCACTTGTGTTCTCCCTCGCCACCATCGAGTTAAGGGTCTATGGAAGCAACAACTATTCTGACGCGGCAAGGTTTCCTTGAGATCGCCTGCGGCCACTAAGAACGCTCTGAATAAGCCGTCATCCCAGCGAAAGCTGGGATCCAGTGGCCCGGCAGCTCTTGAAGGCGCTGGTTTCCAGCTTTCGCTGGAATGACGAACAGTGGCTTGTTCAGCCTATCCCTAAAACAGCATTCGGCTATGTACTAATAAGATATATACTTCATCATTACTAAATTGTGGGAACCCAAACCATGTCGAAAGAAGCGGTTTTCACGATGAAGCTCGAACCCGAGTTGCGCGCCGAATTCATAGCCGAAGCCGTAGCAGCTCACCGGCCAGCGTCGCAGGTGCTCCGCGAATTGATGCGCGAGTTCGTGCAGCGGCAGCGCGAGGCGCGCGAATATGCTGAGTTCCTGAGTGGCAAGGTCGAAGCCGGCCGGGTATCGATGCGTGCCGGTCGTGGCCACACGAATGTCGAGGTTGAAGCCAAGTTCGCCGCGAGGCGCGCCAGCGCGCCGGGCAAGGCGTGAGGGTCATCTGGACGCCAGAAGCGGAACACGACCGTGATGACGTGTGGGACTACATCGCGGCCGACAACGCAGCCGCCGCTGCCCGGACGGACGAGCTATTTAGCGATGCCGCCACGCAGCTGGCCGACTTCCCCGCGATGGGTCGCTTGGAAAAATCGCCGGCACGCGCGAGCTGATACCGCACGAAAATTATCGCCTGGTGTACGAGATCGAGGGCGAAACGGTGTGGGTACTCGCCCTGGTTCACACCGCCCGCCAATGGCCGCCAGCACGATAGAACTTTATTCCTTGGGTTAGAAATTTATTACCTGCGCACACAATCTGGTGTGCAAACGAAAGACCTATTCCACCGTGACGGATTTGGCCAGGTTGCGTGGCTGGTCGACGTCGGTGCCGCGCAACACGGCAACGTGATAGGCCAGCAGCTGCAGTGGTACGGTGAACACGGCCGGCGCGATGAAACTGCCGCCGGATTCCACCCGCAGCATCGCGCCGTGCCCGGCCATGTCATCCATGCCGGCGGAGCCGTCGGCGAACACGATCAGGCGGCCGCCGCGGGCGCGCACTTCCTGCAGGTTGGATTTGAGCTTGTCCAGCAGCGGGCCGTTCGGCGCCACCGCCACCACCGGCATGTTTTCATCGACCAACGCCAGCGGGCCGTGCTTGAGTTCACCGGCCGGATACGCTTCGGCGTGGATGTACGAAATTTCCTTGAGCTTGAGCGAACCCTCCAGCGCCACCGGATAGTGCGCACCGCGGCCGAGGAACAACGCGTGCTGGCGATTGATGAACTCACCGGCCAGTTCGATGATCGCCGGCTCCAGCTTCAAGGCATCCTCGATCGCCCGCGGCAGATGCTGCAGCTCGGTGCACAGCGCGGCATAGCGTTGCGGATCGAGTCCATTGCGGTGTGCCAGTTCCAGCGCCAGCAGCGCGAGCGCCGCGAGCTGGGTGGTGAACGCCTTGGTCGAGGCCACGCCGATTTCCGGACCGGCGCGTGTCATCAATTTCAGATCCGCCTCGCGCACCAGCGACGACTCCGGCGAGTTGCAGATCACCAGCGTGCCGAGATAGCCGCGCCGACGCGACTCGCGCATCGCGGCCAGCGTATCGGCGGTTTCGCCGGATTGCGAGATGGCGACGAACAATGTGTTGGCCGGTACCACGGTCTCGCGGTAGCGGTATTCGCTGGCCACTTCCACGCTGACCGGCAGCCGCGCATATTCCTCGATCCAGTACTTGGCGACGAGGCCGGCGTGATAGCTGGTGCCGCAGGCGATGATGTGCAGCCCGCGGGTGGCTTGCAGCAGGGCGTCGCTGTCGATGCCGAAGATGTTTGGCAGCACGCCGTGCGGGCCGATGCGCGCCTCCAGCGTGTCGGCCACCGCACGCGGCTGCTCGAAGATCTCCTTCTGCATGTAGTGGCGGTATTCGCCGCGCTCGACCGCGTCGGTGGACAGCTCGCTCTCGTGCACGACGCGCTCGACCGGCATGCCGTCGAGGCCGAACACCTGCACGCTGTCGCGGCTGATCTCGACCACATCATCCTCGTCGAGGTACAGCATCTTGTTGGTGACCTGGATCAGCGCCTGTGCATCGGAGCCGAGGAAGTTCTCGCCGATGCCCAGGCCGACCAGCAGTGGCGCGCCGCGGCGCGCGCCGACCACGCACTCCGGTTCGTCGCTGCTGATCACGGCAATCGCAT
>JBEPVP010000209.1:0-6349 GCA_041690935.1 Rhodanobacter sp. | reverse complement strand
CCTTGTAGCTGGCCAGATCGGCCAGCGTCCAGTTGCCGCCGGCAGCGCGCACCGCGTCGACCAGCTTGTTCGCCGTGTCGCCACGGTAGAAACCATCGTCGCCGTGCGCAGCGATCAGTTCCAGCGTGCGCGCCTGCTCGGGATCGCGCCAGATCGCACCTTCCGCCGGCGGCTTGCCGTTGGGCAGGTATTTCGCCACCGAGGCCGGCCAGCGCTGCAGGTCTTGCTGCTCTCCGGCGATCGCGTTGCGCAGGCGCGGGTCGGGCTTGAAACCGTCGCGGGCGATGCGGATCGCCGGGGCCAGCGACTGTTGCAGCGAGAGTCTGCCGTAGCGTTTGGCGATCAACACCAGACCGGCCGGCTCGCCCGGGATGCCGGCCGACAGCGGCCCCTTCAGCGCAGCATCACGGTTCGGGCTGCCATCGGCATTCAGATAGGCCTTGCGGTCGACCGCCGCGGGCGCGGTTTCGCGTGCATCGATGAAGACATCGTGACCGTCCTTCGCTCGATGCAGCACGGCCATGAAGCCGCCACCGATCCCCGAACTCTCCGGCTCGACCAACGACAGCGTGGAGGCCACCGCGATCGCTGCGTCGAACGCGTTGCCGCCCTTGGCCAGTATCTCCAGTCCGGCATTGGTGGCGAGGACATTGGCGCTGGCGATGGCGGCGTGACCGGGCCGCTGCTGGATCGGAGCGGCGTGAACCGCGGTGGTCGTCTTCGCTGTTCCATCGGCGGCGAACGCCGCGCCGCCAACCAGCAGCAAGCTCAATGACAGCACGCTCGAAAAAAGCCGGCGCGACGACAGCCGACGCCAGTTCAGGGGAAAGCTCATGCCGCGGACTCCTTCGCCATCAGTTGGCGGTATTTGAGATCGAGTTGCGCGGGCGACTCGACGCGTTCGGGATCGCTGATGATGCATTCGACCGGACACACCACCACGCATTGCGGCTCGTCATGATGACCGACGCACTCGGTGCACAACGCCGGATCGATCACGTAGAACTCCTCGCCCAGCGAGATGGCCTGGTTCGGACAAGCGGGTTCGCAGACGTCGCAATTGACGCAGGTGTCGAGGATTTTCAGGGCCATGACGATCGATACTACATGCAGGGGTGTGGCACTTGGGGAGAGCATGCCGGCACGCCGGGGACTTCACGGCGAGCGGCCCGCGACATCGTCTTCGCCCCCCGCGATGGCGGAGCAACGATGCAACACCGCGCCGGTGTGACCGGCGCGGCAATCACGATTACATGACGACGAAGCGGAGGGTCGCACCGGTCGGCTTCAGCGCGTCGGTGACCCGCTGTTCGTCCGCCTTGTCACCGATGAACAGGACGATCACGTCCTTGAACGAACCGGGCTTGGCATCCTTGAACGCGGCGATGACCAGATCGGCCGTGGTGGCGGAAACCGGACCACCGAAGGCCAGCAGGTTGCCCGGCAACACGCCGCGCGCCACGGTGTCCTGCACGCTCTGCAGCTGACGGTCGTTCTGCGCCTTGGCCTCGTCGGTAGTGCCCGCCGTGACCATGTAGGCATACGGCTGGTTGGCGCTCATGCCCTGCATGTTCTTCTGCACGATCTGGCCGAGGTAGGTGTTCCACCCCTTCGAATCGGTGGGACTGGTCGGCTTGGGTGCCTGCTGCGCCTGCTGCTGGGCATCCTGCTGATCATCGTGCTTGCCGCAGGCACTCAGGGCCAGGGTGGCGGTCAGTGCGACGGCAGCAATGAGAGCGAACTTACGCATGGTTATCACCTTCTGTTTCGGGTTGCTTGTGGGAGCCGATGCGGCTCTTGTGCCAGCGCTGCCGCATGGCCTGCTGTACCGCCGGATGCACGAAACCGGAAATATCGCCGCCAAGGCGGCCGATCTCGCGCACCAGCGAGGAGGAAATGAAGCTGTATTGTTCCGCCGGCGTCAGAAACAGCGTCTCCGCCTGCGGGATCAGATGGCGGTTCATGCTGGCCAGCTGAAACTCGTATTCGAAATCCGACACCGCGCGCAGACCGCGGATGATCACCCCCGCACCGATGTCCTCGACGAAGCTGGCCAGCAGGCAATCGAAGCCGCGCACTTCGACGTTCGGCAAGTCGGCCAGCGCCATGCGCGCCAGCGTGATGCGCTCGCCGATGCTGAAGTACGGCCCCTTGCTCGAACTGTCGGCCACCGCCACCACCACCCGGTCGAACAATGGCGCGGCGCGCGTCACCAGGTCGGTATGTCCGTTGGTGATCGGGTCGAAGGTGCCCGGATAAACAGCCAGACGCGGATTGCCCAAAGGTTTTCTCACGAGACGAAAGCGGCAGCGGAATTGACTCTAGCTTAACGGAAGCGCGCGCCGATAGAGCGCAAAACGCACCTCGCCAGCATGGCCCTCGCGGTGCAGCCGCCAATTCGATGGTAGTACCGGCACCTCGGCACGCGGCGACTCCACGTAAATCCAGGCCTGCGCGGCAAGCCAGCCGCCCTGTTCCAGCCGCTGCGCCAGCGCCGGCCATAACGCCAGCGCAAACGGCGGGTCGAGAAACACCAGATCCTGCGCCTGCGCCGCGCCTTGCAGAAACTGGTCCGCATCCAGCACTGCCACCTGGGCGCCGGTGGTCTTCAGTCGTACCAGGTTGTCGCGCAGGGCCTGCGCCGCGCGCGCGTCACGCTCGACGAACTGCACATCGGCCGCTCCGCGCGACAACGCCTCGATGCCGAGCGCACCGGTGCCGGCGCACAGGTCCAGGCAGCGCGCACCGTCAATGATCGGCGCCAGCCAGTTGAACAGCGTCTCGCGCACCCGTTCGGCCGTGGGCCGCAGCCCCGGCAGATCCGGCACGTCGAGTCGTGAATTGCGCAGGCTGCCGCCGATGATGCGAATGCGTCCGGAGCCGGATGCGCGCGCGCCGTTCATGCCACCGCGCCGTCAGCGACCTGACCTTCAACGGCCGGACTTTCAGCGGTCGGATCTTCAACGGCCGGATCTTCAACGGCGAGTACAGGTTGGAGTGCTAGCATGCCGCCCATTGTCTTTGAATCACGCTCGCAATGCTCAAGTTCTGGAAGAAGAAGCCTATTGAAGCGGGGCCCGCCAAAACGGTCGCGGAGCCAGCTGCCGCCAAGGCGGTCGTCGACGCTGTCATACCGGAAAGCGGCGACCCGTCGCTGCATGAAGCGCTGACGGAAATTCCCGCGCCGGCGGAAGCGCAAGCCGACACCGAGCGCTTCGCCGCACCCGCCATCGAGTCCGCGCCGGCCGCAGAAACCTCGGCGACCACCAAACGCAGCTGGCGCGAGCGGCTGTCCGGCAATACGTTCGCGCGCGGCCTCAGCTCGCTGTTCGTGCGCCACCCGAAGCTCGACGACGACCTGCTCGACGAACTGGAAACCACCCTGATCAGCGCCGACGTCGGTGTCGAAGCCAGCAGCGAGCTGGTCGAGGGCCTGCGCAAGCGCATGCACAAGCGTGAATTCGCCGATGCTCCGGCGTTGCTGGCGGCGTTGCGCCAGTCACTCGTCGGCCTGCTCAAGCCGGTCGAGCAGCCGCTGGACGTGCGCGGCCAGCGGCCGTTCGTGGTGCTGGTGGTCGGTATCAACGGCGCCGGCAAGACCACCACCATCGGCAAGCTGGCGCGGCGCTGGCGCGACGAGAAACACGCGGTGATGCTGGCCGCCGGCGACACCTTCGCGCCGCCGCGGTCGAGCAACTCAGAACCTGGGGCGAGCGCAACCAGGTGCCGGTGATCTCGCAGGGTCAGGACGCCGATGCCGCCAGCGTGATTTTTGACGCGCTGCAGGCGGCGCGTTCGCGCGGCATCGACGTACTGATCGCCGACACCGCCGGCCGATTGCACACCCAGGGTGGCCTGATGGACGAGCTGGGCAAGATCGCCCGCGTACTGAAGAAAATCGACGCCGATGCGCCGCATGAAGTGCTGATGGTGATCGACGGCACCACCGGCCAGAACGCGATCAACCAGGTGCGCCAGTTCCGCCAGATCGTCGGCGTCACCGGTCTGGTCGTGACCAAGCTCGACGGCACCGCCAAGGGCGGCGTGGTGTTTGCACTGGCGCGCGAATTCGGACTGCCGATCCGCTACGTCGGTCTGGGCGAAACCGCCACCGACCTGCGCGTGTTCGAGGCCGAGGCCTTTGTCGATGGCCTGCTGCCCGCCAGTCTCGGCGGCGACGGGCGCGACCATGACTGAACCGCGACCGCGGGGCTGAGCCGATGTCGCGCCGACTGCGGTTGATCCTGCTGATCTTCGGTGGCCTCGCGGCGGCCATCGTGCTGGCCGCGGTAATAGCCGTCTACCTGTTGCTCCAGCCCGAGCGCTTCACGCGGATGCTGCAGACCCAGGCGCGCGCGGCCGGACTTGAACTGAATCTGGCCAGCCCGGCCAGCCCGACGCTGTTTCCGCGACCGGCGCTGGATCTGAGCGGCATCACGCTCAATGCGGAAGGCGCCAACGTGCCGATCCTGCTGGCAGCACGTGGCCGGCTGGCGCTGCCATGGCATACGCTGCTCGGTGGCCCGACGGTCATTTCGCAGTTGCAGATCGAATCGCCACGGGTCGATCTGGACGCATTGCAGGAGTGGCTGAGCGCCCTGCCCGCGCGACCTGCCGGCACGCCGCCGAACATCCCCCGCATCGACACCGGCGTCAGCATCAGTCGCGGCAGCGTGGTGCGCGGCAACCAGGTGCTGCTCGACAACGTCTCGCTCGAAGCCGGCAGCCTGATCTCGGGCCAGCCGTTTCCGCTGAGCCTGTCCGCCACCACCGCGGCCGGCACGCCGCTGCAATTGCGGTTGTTCGCTACGCCGCGCATCGAGGGTACCGCGCTGCAACTGGACAACATCAGCCTGCATCTTTCCCAAGGCAGCGCGATGACGCTGGCGCTCACCGGTAGCGCGCATTGGCATGGCGCCGCCGATGCCGCCGCCAGCCTCGCCGGAAAACTCGACCTGGCCAACAGCGGGCAGTACGACGTCTCGCTGGCGCTGACCCCGGCCGATCAAGCACAACCGTTGTTGCTCGCGCTGAAACTCGACGGCCCTGACAACCACGCCGACCTGCGCCTGCCGCCACTGGCGCTGGTGCAATGGTGGAGCCAGCTCGGCGACGAACGCGCACCGCAGCTGACCGTGCCGCCGATCAGCGGCCATGCAGAAATCGCAAAAATCGAAACCGACAACGTCAGCATCGAGGGGCTCACGATGCAAGCCGGCGACAATGTGCCTGCTGCCGCCAGTACAGCCGCGGCACCGACGAAACCCGCCGCCAGCGAGAAACCATGAGCGCGACATTGGCCAGCCGCCTGCTACGCTGGTACGACCAGCAAGGCCGCAAGGACCTGCCATGGCAACACGCGCTTGAAGACGGCCGGCGCGACGCGTACCGCGTGTGGTTGTCCGAGGTGATGCTGCAGCAGACCCAGGTCGCCACCGTGCTCGGTTACTTCGAGCGCTTCATCCGCGCGCTGCCGACGCTGCGCGACCTGGCTGCCGCCGACGAGGACACCGTGCTCGCGCTGTGGTCCGGACTCGGTTACTACCGCCGCGCACGCTTCCTGCATCGCGCCGCGCAACTCTGCGTCGAACAACACGGCGGCGAGCTGCCGCGCGACTTCGCCGCGCTGAGCGCCCTGCCCGGCATCGGCCGCTCCACCGCCGGCGCGATCCTGGCGCAGGCACACGGCCTGCGCTTCGCCATCCTCGACGGCAACGTCAAGCGCGTACTCACCCGCTACCACGGCATCCATGGTCACCCCGACCAGAGTGCGGTGGAGAAGCAGCTGTGGCAGCACGCCGAAAGCCACACACCCGCCGCCCGCATCGCCGGTTACACCCAGGCCATCATGGATCTGGGCGCCACCCTGTGCGTGCGCTCGCGCCCGCGTTGCGAGGAGTGTCCGCTGGCCGGCGACTGCATCGCCCATCGCGACGATCTCACCGCACAACTGCCCAGCCGCAAACCCGCCAAAACCATTCCGACCCGCGCCACCGTGATGCTGATCCTGCGCGACAGCCAGGGTCGCGTGCTGCTGGAACGGCGTGGCCCGCAAGGCGTGTGGTCGGGCCTGTGGAGTCTGCCCGAAGCGACCGGTCCAGATGGCGCCTGGCGGCTCGCACAACAGCACGCGCAGATCGACGACGCGCAGGCGCTCGCCCCGTTCACCCACGTATTCAGCCACTACCGTCTCAACATCGAGCCACTTCTGTTCGACCGCGCGACGGCACAGCACAGGATCGCCGATAATCCGCAACTGCGCTGGTGCAGCGTTGGGGAACTGGCCGCGCTGGGATTGCCAGCCCCGGTACGCACGCTGCTTCAGAACATCGCCAGCCAGCCAGTGTAG
>JBEPVP010000208.1:0-6350 GCA_041690935.1 Rhodanobacter sp. | reverse complement strand
TGCTGCTGGACGGCGTGCACGGCCTGCTTAGCGCGCTGGCGGTCGGCCCGCTGCTGGTGCTGCCGGACGAATGGCTGCCCGAAGTGCTGCACGAGCCATTCGCCGACGAAGCCGAAGGCAACCGCGTGCTGGCGCTGCTGGCCAAACTCAACGATTCGATCAGCGCCGAACTCGATGTCGAGGCGTACGAGCCGATCCTCGGCGAGGTCGAGCTGGAAACCGGCCCGATGCTGTCGGCTGCGGGCTGGTGCGAAGGCTTCAGCCGCGGCATCGACCTGCGCGCCGCCCTGTGGGAAAACCGCCTGTCCGAAGACCCGCAGCTGATGGAATTGCTCGGCCCGGTGATGGCGCTGGCGGTGGACGAAGGCATCCTCAGCGCCGACACCGAGTTCGAGAAACTCGGCGACGACGAATACGACGAATGCCTGGCGCAGGTGCCGGCTGTGCTCGGCGCGGTCAACCAGTACTGGCAGACCAAGCCAGCCACCGAGGCCGAAGTCGAAACGATGGTGCTGCAGCAGCGCCCGGACAGCAGCGACAAGGATGACAACGCACCGCCACGCCAGCGCAGCGGGCACTGGGTGCACTGAAGCCCGGAGTTTGTGCAGGGAAGCGAACAACGATTTGCGGCATGCAGCCGGCGTCGCCCGCGTGGAACGATCTGTTCCCGCGCCGATACTTGGATAAGTATCGGCAGGGGGCCATCTTGACGGTCAATCATCCCGTTGCCGGAGCACGTCATGACCGATCGCCACATCATCCGCCGCATCCGCGGCATCGACACCGCCGACGGCGCCGGCGTGAAACTGAAGCGCATCATCGGCCAGCCCGGGCTGGACATGCTCGATCCGTTCCTGCTGCTGGACGAGTTCCGCTCCGACGACGCGGGCGACTACATCGCCGGTTTCCCCGAGCATCCGCATCGCGGCTTCGAGACGGTTACCTACATGCTGGCCGGCCACATGCAGCATCGCGACAACCACGGCAACCGCGGCGATCTCGCGCCGGGCAGCATCCAGTGGATGACCGCCGGCCGCGGCATCCTGCATTCGGAAATGCCGCAGCAGGAAGACGGCCTGATGTGGGGCTTCCAGCTGTGGGTCAACCTGCCGGCGCAGGACAAGCTGACCGCGCCGCGCTACCAGGACATCGGGCCGGAACGCATCCCGGTGGTGCATCCCGCGCCGGGTGTCGAAGTGAAGCTGATCGCCGGCGAGTTGGCCGGCGCTACCGGCCCGGTCGAAGGCGTCGTTACCGCGCCGGTGTATCTGGACATCAGCCTGCAGCCGGGTGCGACCTTGACCCTGGATCTGCCCGCCGGCCATCACGGCTTCGCCTATGTCTTCGAAGGCGAAGCGGCGCTGGTCGGTGGTGAGCCACTGCAGCGCAGCGAGCTCGGCGTGCTGTCCGACGGCGACCAGTTGCAGCTCGCCGGCGGTGACCATTCGGCGCGCCTGCTGGTCGTCGCCGGCAAGCCATTGAACGAAAGCGTGGCGCGCTACGGCCCGTTCGTGATGAACACACCCGAGCAGATCCACGAGGCAATTGCCGACTTCCGCGCCGGCAAGTTCTGAGCGGTGGCCCCTCTCCCCGCCGGGGAGAGGGTTGGGGAGAGGGCGCCCGTGCCACGGGCAAGCACAGCAAATCGCGCGTGAGGGAACTCAGGTTCCCTGCTGCTCAAGCCAGCGACCCACCGTCACCACCATTTCCTCGATCCCGGCCTCGCCGCAAACAACCAGCACATCCTCCTCGGCAGCCGGCATTTCCAGTGTCTGCAGCTGGCTGTCCAGCAGCGCAGCTGGCATGAAATGCCGGCGCTGGCGCAGCCGCCGCTCAAGTTCGGCCGGCGCCACCTGAAGATGGACGAAGCGCACCCCGGCGCCGGCACGGCGCAAGCGATCACGGTAGCGGCGCTTCAATGCCGAGCAGGTCACCACGCCGTCGCGGCCGCGCGCCAGCTCATCGGCGATCCACGCGGCGATGCGATCCAGCCACGGCCCACGGTCGTCATCGTCGAGCGCGATGCCCGCGCGCATCTTGTCGATGTTGGCCGGCGGGTGCAGCTCGTCGCCTTCCCGGAAGTCCCAGCCCCACGCCGCGGCCAGCGCGCGGCCCAGCGTGCTCTTGCCGCTGCCCGAGACGCCCATCACCACGATCACCATGCGTCGATTGTCCGTTCGGTTCGAAAACGGAAGAGTGCAGTTGACGCGCGACACCGCGAAGGTCGAGCTCAGCCCTTCACGCTGCCCAGCAACAGCCCTTCGAGGTAATAGCGCTGCATCGCCAGGAACAGCAGCAAGACCGGCAGCAGGGTGACCACCGAACCGGCCATCATCAGCTCGCTGTCCTGCGCGTGCTCGCGCGCCAGCGAGGCCAGCCCGATCGGCAGCGTGTAATGCTCCTGCCCGGTCAGCACGATCAGCGGCCACATGAAGTCGTTCCAGGCAGCCAGAAACGTGAAGATCGCCAGCGTCACCATGATCGGCTTCAGCAGCGGCAGCACGATCTGCCCGAAGATGCGCCACTCGCCGGCGCCGTCGATGCGCGCGGCTTCCAGCAACTCGTCGGGAATGCCGCGCGCGTACTGGCGCACCAGGAAGATGCCGAACACCGTCGCCATGCCCGGCACGATCACGCCGGCGTAGCTGTTCACCAGCCCGATGTATTTCAGCAGCAGAAACAGCGGCAGCATCGCCACCTGGGCGGGAATCACCAGCGCGCCGATCAGCACCTGGAACAACCGTTCGCGGCCGGCGAAGCGCAGCTTGGCAAAGGCGTAGCCGGCCATCAGGTTGAACGCCAGCGAGAGCACGGTGATTGCACTCGACACCAGCAGGCTGTTGAGCAGGTAGCGGCCCATGCCGGCGTGCACGAACAGCTCGCGATAGTTGCCCGCGGTGGGATGCGCAGGCAGCAGCGGTGGCGGCAGCGCGCTGGCCCCGCCCGGCGGCATGAACGACACCGACAGCATCCACAGCAGCGGAAACAGCGCGACCACCGTGGCGCCTACCAGTAAGCCGTTGATCAGGGCTTTCGCCAGCCGCGGGTTCATGCCGACTCTCCGTCGGCCTGGTCTCCGCGTCGCGCCAGTTTCAGCATCAGCACCGTCACCGCGAACATGATGATGAACAGCAGGAACGCCACCGCCGAGGCCGAGCCCAGATTCCACCACTTGAAGCCTTCGTCGTACATCAGGTACAGCACGCTGGTGGTGCTCTGCAGCGGGCCGCCCTCGGTCATCACATACGGTTCGGCGAACAGCTGGAAATAACCCGCCACGGTGAGAATGCCCACCATCAGCAGCGTCGGCCCCAGCATCGGCCAGGTGATGTGGCGGAACTGCCGCCAGGCCGAGGCGCCGTCGATGCGCGCGGCTTCGTACAGGTCCAGCGGGATCGCCTGCAGGCCGGCCAGGAAGATGATCATGTTGTAGCCGAAGTTCTTCCACACGGCGAACAGAATGATCGTCGGCATCGCCCAGTGCGGATCGCCGAGCCAGTCGATCGGATGGACGCCTAGATGGCCAAGCGCATAATTGGCCCAGCCGTATTTGGTGTTGAACAGGTAGCGCCAGATCACCGCGGTGGCGACCACCGTGGTCACCACCGGCGCGAACAGCGCGGTGCGGAAGAACGGCTTGCAGCGTGCCAGCGGCGAGTTGAGCAGCAGCGCCGCGCCCAGCGAGGCGCCCATCGACAGCGGCACGCCCACGGCGACGAAATACAGCGTATGGCCGAGCGCCGACCAGAACAGCGGACGCTGCAGCAGCGCCCAGTAATTCTGCAGTGCCACGAAGCGCAGGTTGCGGATATCGGCCAGCGCGTAGAGGTCGTAGTCGGTGAGGCTGAGCCCCAGCGCGGCGATCACCGGCAGCAGGAAGAATACGCCCAGCACCAGCAGGGCGGGTGCGAGAAACAGCCAGGCGGCGCGCGGCCGATTCATCGCGGTTTCTCCGCGGCGGGCCGTGGATGATCGAGCACCCAGCGGCGCTTCTCCAGAATGCGGTCGACCCGGTGGTCGATTTCGGTGGCGGCCCGATCGATCGTCAGCTGGCCGGCGATCGCCTGCGCCGCGACCAGCTGCATCTCGGTGGCGATGCGCTCCCACTCCGGCACCGCCGGCGTCGGCCGGGCTTTCTCCAGCTGCTGGCGGAACGCACGCGCCTGCGGATCGTCGCGCAGCGCGCCGCCGTCCCACGAACTGCGCCGCGGCGGCATGTCGCCGAGCAGGTCGTAGAAACGCCGCTGCACCTTCGGTTGCGACAGGTATTCGAGCAGCATCCAGGCCGCCTGCTTGTGCTGCGACGTGCGGAAGATCACCAGGCTGGAACCGCCGGCCGCACCGATGCCGGTGCTGCGGATGTCCGGCCCGGGCAGCGGCGCGGTGGCCCAGTCCTGCTGTTGCGCGGCGCTCAGGCGCTGGCGGAACTCGCCGATGTTCCACGGCCCGGACAGATAGAACGCGTACACGCCGCGGCCGAATTCCGACCACGGGTTGCCGGCTTCCACATTGGTGATCGCCGGCGCCTGGTGCAGCTTGAAGGTGTCCACGTAGAACGTCAGCGCGCGCTTGAAGCCGGCGCTCTCGAAATTGCCGTAGCGGCCACCGTCGCGCAGCAGCGGGTCGGGTTGCTGCAGCGCGAGCGACATCAGCTGCTCGTACTCGTTGGTCGGCAGCAGGATGCCCCAGCGGTGGCGTTGCGCATCGCTGAGCGCGGCAAGCATGCGCCGCCACTGCCCCCAGTCGCGCGGCGGCGCGTCGAAGCCGGCCTGCTTCAGCAGATCCCGGCGATAGAACAGCAGCCGCGTGTCGACGTACCACGGTACGCCGTACAGCGTGCCGTCGATCACGTTGGTGGCCCAGATACTGGCGAAGTAGTCGTCCTGTTGGATCACCGCCGAGCGGTCGACGCGCGACTGCAGCGGTTCCAGCGCATCCAGCGCCACCATCTCCGGCAGCCAGGTATTGCCAAGCTGGCTGAGATCGGGGGTGGAGCCGCCAGCGAACGCGGTGAGCAGTTTCTGGTGCGCCGCGGTCAGCGGCAGTTGCTGCACGTTCACCTGGATGTCCGGATGCGCCCGCTCGAACGCCGGCAGCAGCGTGACGATCGCCTCGCCTTCGCGGCCGATGGTCCAGACTTCCAGTACATGGCTGGCGCTGGCCGGCTTCGCGCAGCTGCCGAGCAGGGGCAAGCCCGCCAGCAGGCCAGTCATCAGCATGCCGCGCAGCCGGCGCATGCCGATGGCGGCGCCGGCGGTCATCGCCCGGCGGCGGCCCGGTCGAGCCAGCCACCGGTGAAGCCGGCGCGTTCGAGGCCCTTGCGGATGTACGGATTCTTCTTCATCACGTTCCACACAAAGTCACTGCGCCAGTTCTCGATCATCAGCACGATCGGGCCCTGGTCGATGCCCAGCTGCTCGTCGTCGACCCAACCCATCGGCAACAGTTTGCCGGTACGCAGCACGGTATGCGCGTGAAAGCTCGGGTTGAACGCGTCGACGAAGCCGTACTGGTTGTAGATGTCCTTGCCGTAGCGGCGCTTCATCTCCGCCAGCGCGGGAATCACCAGCTCCGGCGCAAACGCGATCGAGCCGCCCGCGGCGGTTGGCGCGATGGTGCCGTCGTCCACGATATCGCCCAGTCCGGCGCCACGGGCGGTATAGCCGAAGAACTGTTCCTGCCGATCGTGGCCTTCCACGATGATGCCGCCGGGGCCGTTGCTGGCGGTCAGCCCCCACACGTTCGCCCCGTAGCCGGTCCAGCCAGCCGGGTTGGCGATCGCATAGTTGCGCTGGGCGATCACCGCGCGGCGGCTGTTCTCGAAGTAGTCCAGGTCGTGCTGGCGGCTCCAGGCGTCGCGGATGCCGCGGAAGTCGATCCACACATGGCTGTACTGGTGGCCGAACAGCGGCCCGAAGTTCAGCAGCAGCTGGCCCTGGAACTTGCCCCAGCTGGGCGCGTAGGTACGGGTCCACGCGTTCCACGCATCGGCACCGACCGGGTGGGTGGGCGAGCCCAGCGCCAGCACGTAGATCAGCATGCCTTCGTCGTAGCCCTCCCAGTCATGTGGGATGAACTTGCCGCCGGGTGTCCAGCCCATGCTGATCAGCGGCGCGCGCACCTGCGCCCAGGTCCAGTCGACCCGGCGATAGATGCGGTCGGCCAGCGTGCGGATCTCGCGTTCGGCCGGCGTGTCGCGGTCGTAGTACGACTGCGCGAACAGCACGCCGCCCAGCAGCAGGGTGGTGTCCACGGTGGACAATTCGGTCCAGCGCGCGAAACGCTTGCCGCTGTGCATGTCGAGGAAGTGGTAGTAGAAACCGTGGTAGCCGCTGTCGTCGTCCTCGCTG
>JBEPVP010000207.1:0-6422 GCA_041690935.1 Rhodanobacter sp. | reverse complement strand
TCGTGCACGGTGCCGTCGTCGAGCAGGGTCATGCCGGCACGCTGCGCAAACGCCTCGCCGAGCAGGAAATCGCGATTGCCGACCATGAAGTACACCGGTACGCCGGCATCGTGCACGCCGCGGATGGCGTGGGCGATACGCCGCGGCAGCTCGGCATCGTCGTCGTCGCCGATCCATGCCTCGACCAGATCGCCGAGGATGTACAGCGCATCGGCATGGCGCACTTCGTCACTGGCCAGATAGCTTTCGAAGAGGGCCGTGATCTGCGGTCGGCCGGGATCGAGATGCAGATCGGCAATGAACAGTGTGGCCATCGCGCCGATCAACCTTTGCCCGCAGGTTTTGCGGCTTTGCGAACCGCGGGTTTGGCCGTTGTGGACGCCGCCGTGGCTGGCGTCGGCGCGCTGGCGGCAGCAGCCGGTGATTCCTCGCCAACGACGTGAGCGCTTTCGATCACCACCAGCGGATTGGGTACGTCACCGGCGAACGGGCCAAGCGCGCGGGTGGGCAGGGCGGCGATCTTGTCAACGACCTCCATGCCCTTGGTCACTTTGCCGAAGACGGTATAGCCCCAGGTCAGGCCGCTCTGGTTGCCGGCGAAATCCAGGCGACGGTTGTCGACCAGGTTGAAGAAGAATTGGGCGGTACCGGAATTCGGATCGGCGCCGCGGGCCACGGCCAGCGTGCCGCGCAGGTTGGACAGGCCGTTGTCCGCTTCGCTTGCCACGGCCGGGCGCGTGCGTTTGGGCTGCAGATCGCGGGTGTACAGGCCGCCTTGCACCAGGTAGCCGGGGATGGCCCGATGCAGCAGAGTGCCGTCGTAGAAGCCGTCGCGCACGTATTGCAGGAAGTTGGCGACGCTCTTCGGCGCCTTGTCCGGGTACAGCTCCAGCGTGATGTCCCCCTGCGAGGTCTGCAGCAACACCTGCGGCGATGCGACGGTGGTCGTGGCCGGCGCCGGCTTGGCGGTTTGTGCCGCCAGCGTCAACGGCAGGATCAGGAGCAGCGTGGCGAGCAGGGATTTCAACATGGGCATCACGAGGGTCTGGGCGTGCGGACATGATACGCGGCCGCGGTGGAACCGTTTTGCTGAGCCGGCACGATCAGCTGCCGGAGAGATCCAGCTTGATGCCGAGCTCCGCCATCGGGGCCTGTTCCTGTTGCAGGTCGGCCTCGGTCAGCGGGTGCTGTTCGAGCCACGCCAGCGGCAGCGCCAGGCGCAGCGATTTGCTGCTGGCAGCGAGCCGCATCTGTGGCAGTGACTCGGCCCGGCGGGCGCGTCGGAACAGCACGGCCAGGCGCAGCAGCGCTGTGGTGTAGCGCGCCAGTTGGCGATAGCGCTGGGGCAGCGCGGCAAGCATCGACTTGTCCGGTTTGCGTCGGTGCATTTCGACCACCGCCGCCAGCAATTGCTGTTCCTGCCGGGAGAAACCGGCGAGGTCGGCATGGCGCAGGATGTAGGCACCGTGATGGTGATGCTGGCTGTGCGCGATGGCCAGACCGATCTCGTGCACGCGCGACGCCCACGACAACCACTCGCGCGCGTCGGCATCCAGCTTCCACGACTTGGCGACCTGATCGAACAGCATCAGTGCGGTCGACTCCACTCGTCGCGCCTGCGCGCGATCGACGCCGTAGCGGGTAGCCAGCGCGTCGATGCTGGCGGTACGCGGATCGCTGCCGCCGGCGCGGCCGAGCAGATCCCACAGCAGGCCTTCGCGCATCGAGCTTTCGCAAACGCGCAGCCGATCGATGCCGAGTGCGGCGAAGGCGGCTTCGAAGATCACCACGCCACCGGCGAAAATCGGTACGCGTTCCTCGATCAGGCCGGGCAGCTTGAGCGTGCTGATCTGGCCCTGCTCGATCAACGCATCACGCAGCGAAGCGAGCGACGCTGCGGTGATGCCGTCGTCGGAAAAATTCATCGCCTGCACGACCGCGCCGATCGACTTGGCGGTGCCGGAGGAGCCGTAGGCATCCTGCCAGCCCGATTCGCGGTAGTCCTCGGCAAACTGTTGCAGCAGCACACCGATTTCGCTGTGTGCACGTTGCCAGCGCTTGCGGGTGAGCTTGCCGCCGGGAAAGAAACGCAGCGTCGAGGCGATGCAGCCGGCCTGCACGCTTTCGGTGTGCAGCGGCGCCAGACCGCGGCCGATGATGAATTCGGTGCTGCCGCCACCGATGTCGATCACCAGCCGCGGCTCGCGCGAAGCGGGCAGGTCGTGCGCGGCGCCGAGAAAAATCAGGCGACCTTCCTCGCGGCCGGACACCACTTCGATGGGATGACCGAGCGCCGCCTCGGCGGCGGTCAGAAAGGCTTGTGGCGAGGCCAGCCGGCGCACGGTATTGGTGGCCACGGCACGCACCCGGATCGTGGGCAGGCCGGCAATGCGCTGGCCGAAGCGGGCCAGGCAATTCATCGCGCGGGCGCGCCGTTCGGCGTCCAGCGTGCCGTCGGCGCGCAGACCGGCGGCCAGACGCACGGTGTCGCGCAACCGGTCGATCACGCGGGGCTCGCCATGTTCCATGCGCGCAACCACCATGTGGAAGCTGTTCGAGCCCATGTCCACGGCGGCGATCAGTTCGCCATCGCGGATCGGCATCTGATCGACTGGACTCACGTCAACGCTCCCGGAATGGCAAAACGTGGATTCTCGCACGCACGCGTGAAGCGGATGAAACGCTGTCTCGCCGCAGCTCGGCTCACTGGCAGAACCGTGCAAGCAAGCCTTGCTGCGCGTTGTAAGGCGGATTGTCGCCGGGCTCGGCGCGCACATAGCGACCGTCGCTGCCGAGCAGCCACGCCTGGGTATTGTCGGCCAGCCCGTTGGCCAGGGTTTCCTCGAACACGCGCGCGGCCAGCTCGGGGTCGAGGATCGGGAATGCCACCTCGATCCGCCGCATCAGGTTGCGCTCCATCCAGTCGGCGCTGGCGCAATACAGCTCCGCGTCGCCGTCGTTGGCGAACCAGTAGACGCGGCTGTGTTCGAGAAAACGCCCGATGATCGAGCGCACGCGGATACGCTCGGAAATGCCCGGCAAGCCGGGGCGCAGGGTGCAGGCGCCGCGCACGATCAGATCGATCTCCACGCCCGCCTGCGAGGCGCGGTACAGCGCCTCGATCACGTGCGGCTCGTTCAACGCGTTGAGCTTGGCCACGATGCGTGCGGGACGACCGGCGTTGGCGTGGCCTATCTCACGCTCGATCTTGGCCAATACGCTGGGATACAGCGTAAACGGCGAGTGCAGCAGCCGCTTCAGCTCGATCATCGGGCCCAGCCCGGACAGCTGCTGGAACACCTTGTGCAGGTCCTCGCCGATCTCGGGGTTCGCCGTCATCAATCCGATGTCGGTGTAGGTGCGGCTGTTGAGCTGGTGGTAGTTGCCGGTGGACAGATGCACGTAGCGTCGCAGCGTCGCTCCCTCACGTCGCACGATCAGCAGCATCTTGGCGTGGGTCTTGTAGCCGACCACGCCGTAGACCACCTGCACGCCGGCCTCCTGCAGCCGCGTCGCCAGGCGGATATTGGCCTCCTCGTCGAAGCGTGCACGCAGCTCGATCACCACGGTGACGTCCTTGCCGTTGCGCGCCGCCTCCACCAGCAGGTCGACCAGCGGCGTGTCCTCGCCGGCGCGGTACAACGTCTGCTTGATCGCCAGCACCTGCGGATCGGCGGTGGCCTGGCGCAGCAGGTCGATCACCGCGGCGAAACTCTGGTACGGGTGGTGCAGCAGCACGTCGCGCTGGCCGATCAGGTCGAACTTGTTGCGGGCGCTTTCGAGCGCCGCCGGCAGCTGCGGATTGAAGCGCGGAAATTTCAGCTCCGGCCGATCCAGCCAGTCGTAGATGACACCGGCGCGAATGATGTTGACCGGGCCGTCGCAGCGGTATACATCGGTTTCTTCCAGCTGGAAATTCTCGATCAGCATCGCGGTGATCGCCTTCGGGCAATCGTTGGCGATCTCCAGCCGCACCGGTCGCGCGTAGCCGCGGCCAAGCAGTTCCTCGCTGAGTGCGAGGGCGAGGTTTTCCATCTCGGCTTCCTCGACAATCAGCTCGCTGTTGCGGGTGACCCGGAACTGGTACGAGCCGACCACCTTGAGGCCGGGAAACATCAGGTCGACGAACGCCTGCAGCAGTTCGGCGAGGAACACGAAATGCTCGCCCGGGCCGCTGACCTCGGCCGGCACACGGATGATCCGCGGCAGCGAGCGCGGCGCCCGCACCAGCGCCATGTGGCCTTCGTGGCCGAACGCATCGCGGCCCTTCAGCACCACCGCGATGTTCAGCGTCTTGTTGAGGATGCGCGGAAACGGATGCGCCGGGTCCAGCCCGAGCGGCGACAGCACCGGCAGCACCTCGTGCTCGAAATAGCCGAGCAGCCAGCGTTGCTGGCGCGGGCTCCATTGCTTGCGGGTGAGGATGTGGATCTGCTCGGCATCCAGCTGCGGGCTGATCTGCTCCTGCCAGGCGGCGTATTGCGCGGTCACCAGATCCAGCACGCGGCTGCGGATGCGCGCCAGCAGTTCGCCCGAAGCTATGCCATCCGGGCCCGGGGCGGCCGAACCGTAGGCGTGGTGGTGCTTGAGCATCGCCACCCGCACCTCGAAGAATTCATCGAGGTTGTTGGCGACGATGCTGAGGTAGCGCAGCCGCTCCAGCAGCGGCACGGCGCTGTCGCGTGCCATCGCCAGCACGCGGAAATTGAATTCCAGTGCGGCCAGTTCGCGGCTGAGGTAGAGGCCGGGGGCGCTCAGGTCGGGTGCGCCCGGCGGGGCAACTGTTGGACGATGCATGCGTCATTCTGGCCCAAGGCGCAGGCCAATGAAACGGTGCCGCAGGACTCAGGCTTCGTCGCTGCCGCCGGGAGTCAGCAGGCGTGCCTGGCTGAAACAGCAGGCGAAGGTGGAGCCGACGCCGGGCGCGCTGTCGATCTGCAGCTGTGCCTGATGCAGGTTCAGCACATGCTTGACGATCGACAGGCCGAGTCCGGTGCCGCCGCTGTCGCGCGAGCGGCTGGAGGAGATCCGGTAGAAGCGTTCGGTGAGCCGGGCCAGATGCTTGGCGGGAATGCCGAAGCCGGTATCGCTGACCGAGTACACCGCACCGTCGGGTACGCGCGTCCAGCGGATCGTGATGCTGCCGCCGGTCGGCGTGTAGCGCACCGCGTTGCTGACCAGGTTTGACAATGCGCTGTGCAGGTCCTTCGGTGAGCCGAGCAGATCCGCTTCGGCGGTGGCTTCGAGCACGATCTGATGACGGCCCTGGCTGAGCGCCTCGGCCTCCTTGCGCACGGTCGCCAGCAACGAGGCCATCGGCACGCGCTCGTCGGCGACCTGGCGCTGCGTTTCCAGCCGCGACAAGGTCAGCAGATCCTCGACGATCTGGCCCATGCGTTTCGACTGCGCGCGCATTTCACCCAGCACCGGTGCCAGCTCGGGCACGTCCTCCGGATCGAGCAGTTCCAGATAGCCGTGGATCACCGTCAGGGGCGTGCGCAGTTCATGCGAGACATTGGCCACGAAATCACGGCGAATCTGTTCGAGCCGGTTCAGATGGCTGATGTCGCGCGCCATCAGCAACTGCTCCTGATCGCCGAACGGCAGCATGCTGACATTGATCTGGCTGTCCGCCTGGCCGGGCGCGGCCACGTCGCTGAGCGGCTCCTGCGTGCCACGGCGCAGCCAGTCGGCCAGCTCCGAGCCCGCCAGCCGCTGCTGCAGCGGCTGCCCGCGATCCTGCGGGCGGCGCAGGCCGAGCAGGTTTTCCGCGGCGTGGTTGAACCAGCGGATCTGCTGCTGCCGATCCAGCAGCACCACCGCGTCCGGCAACTGGCTGGCGGCATTGCGCAGGTCACGCAGACTGGAGGCAATACGGCGGGAGCGCATCATGAAACGGTCATGTTGTAGGGGGCTGATGGCAGTCGGTGCGGCCATCATGGGCGGCGTTTCATGACCGATCCGGGTCAGCAGCAAGACGACTTCCGCCACGGCGACCCCTGCAACACCAGCCGCGACATGCCCACCGGCAAGCCAGCCCAGCAGCGCGCCGGCGAGCAAGGCGGCCGCGAGGGCGGCGGGCAGTTTCCATGAGTGCGTTGCAGGCTGGATCATTCAGGGTGGTGCGACGGGCGCCGGGGAAGCAGCACCCAGCATCGGCAAAAGCGGTCGTCGCCGCAAGCGCAGCGCCACTCAGACGCTGGTCGAGAAACGATAGCCGGTGCCACGCACGGTCTGCACCAGGTCGTCCAGCTTCCACGGTTCCAGCGTCTTGCGCAGACGGCGGATGTGCACGTCGACGGTGCGCTCCTCCACGTAGACGCTGCCGCCCCATACATGATCAAGCAGCTGCGTGCGCGAGTAGACACGCTCGGGATGGGTCATGAAGAAATACAGCAGACGGTATTCGGTCGGCCCGATCG
>JBEPVP010000206.1:0-6445 GCA_041690935.1 Rhodanobacter sp. | reverse complement strand
TCGCCATCCACCTGATGGGCATCAGCTCGATCATGGGCGCGATCAACATCATCGCGACCATCCTCAACATGCGTGCGCCCGGCATGGATCTGCTGAAGATGCCGGTGTTCGTGTGGAGCTGGCTGATCACCGCGTTCCTGCTGATCGCGGTGATGCCGGTGCTGGCCGGTGCGGTGACGATGTTGCTGACCGACAAGTATTTCGGCACCAACTTCTTCAATCCGGGCGGTGGCGGTGACCCCGTCCTGTATCAGCATATTTTCTGGTTCTTCGGTCACCCCGAGGTGTACATCATGATCCTGCCGGCATTCGGGATCATCTCGGAAATCGTGCCAACCTTCGCGCGCAAGCCGATCTTCGGTTACAAGGCGATGGTGTTCGCGATCGCCTGCATCGCGTTCCTGTCGTTCATCGTGTGGGCGCACCACATGTTCGCGGTCGGCCTGCCGATGGGCGCCGAGATCTTCTTCATGTACGCCACCATGCTGATCTCGGTGCCGACCGGGGTGAAGGTGTTCAACTGGGTCGCCACCATGTGGGGCGGCTCGATGACGTTCGAGACGCCGATGCTGTTCGCGATCGCGTTCATCATCCTGTTCACCATCGGCGGTTTCTCCGGGCTGATGATGGCCTTGGTGCCGGCCGACTTCCAATATCACGACACCTATTTCATCGTGGCGCATTTCCACTACGTGCTGGTGACCGGCGCGTTGTTCGCGATCATCGCCGCCTCGTACTACTGGATGCCGAAGTGGACCGGCAACATGTACAGCGAGTTCTGGGGCAAGGTGCATTTCTGGAACAGCGTGGTCTGGGTCAATGTGCTGTTCTTCCCGCAGCATTTCCTGGGTCTGGCCGGCATGCCGCGGCGCATCCCCGACTACAACGTGGCATTCGCCAATTTCAACATGATCAGCTCGATCGGCGGCTTCCTGTTCGGCGCCTCGCAGTTGATCTTCCTCGGCGTGCTGATCCACTGCGCGTTCTTCTCCAAGAAGAAGGCCACCGACCGCGTGTGGGAAGGTGCCAAGGGCCTGGAGTGGACGGTGCCGTCGCCGGCGCCGCACCATACCTTCGAGATGCCGCCGGTGATTCACGACGACGAACTGGCACACGGCCACGTCAACGATTGACGCTGACGGAACCGAGCACATGACGCGGCAGAAGATGGATCAGGCAAGCGAGGAACGGCGCAAGGGCGTGCGACGCACCGTGACGATCCTCGTGCTGATCGTGGCGGCGTTCTTCCTGGTCTCGTTCGTGCAGATCGTGCTGATGAAATAGCGGTATTGCAGTCGCTCCACGTTTTCCTTCAACCGGTCGGCTATTGACGATCGGCATGCAGTTCCCCGGCCGATATCGCGGGGCAAAAGTCATCAAGAGAAATCCACGGGGTCTCACCATGGGTCAGCAGCACGACGCTTATTATGTTCCGGCCAAGAGCTACTGGCCGTTCGTGGCCGCAGTGGTCATGTTCACCACCGTGTTCGGTGCCGCGCACTGGCTGAACGCCGAACCCGGTGCCGCCGGCTTCGGCAAGACCGTGCTGACCGTCGGCGTGATCGGCGTGCTGGGCATGTTTTTCGGCTGGTTTCGCTCGGTGATCAACGAATCGCTGGCCGGCGACTACAACCACCAGGTCGACACCTCGTTCCGCATGGGCATGATGTGGTTCATCTTCTCCGAGGTGATGTTCTTCGGCGCGTTCTTCGGCGCGCTGTTCTACATCCGCATGTACTCGGTGCCGTGGCTCGGTGGTCACGGCCATGGCACGCTGACCCACCAGTTCCTGTGGAGCGACTACGCCGCATCGTGGGGCATGAATGGCGGCAACGGTCCGGAACATATCGGCGGTGCATTCAGCACCGTGCCGGCGTGGGGCCTGCCGCTGCTGAACACGCTGATCCTGCTCAGCTCCAGCGTCACCGTGACGATCGCGCACCATGCGTTGCGTGCTGGTCATCGCGGCAAGATCCTGCTGTTCCTCGGCCTGACCGTGTTGCTGGGCGCCACCTTCCTGTATTTCCAGGCGCACGAGTACATGGAGGCCTACCGGGAGCTCAACCTGACCCTGCACAGCGGCGTCTACGGCTCGACCTTCTTCCTGCTGACCGGCTTCCACGGCCTGCACGTGACGCTGGGCACGATCATGCTGGCGGTGATCTGGTTGCGTGTGCTGAAGGGGCACTTCAACAAGGAGCACCACTTCGGCTTCGAAGCCGTGGCGTGGTACTGGCATTTCGTCGACGTGGTCTGGCTCGGCCTGTTCATGTTCGTCTACATTCTTTGACGCGACGTCCGTTTCGCGAAGAGCTACCGGCCATCCTTGGCCGTACTCTTAACAACAGCCCCGACGCAGCCCACAACAAGACGCCCGCATTTGGGGGGCTTCTTGTTGTGACGACGCCGGTTTCAATCGCTACAGAAAACTCCCGTCTCAGCGCGTCATTTGTCGTGGTCAGGGCAGCGCACCGGCACAGCCGCTACAATCACTGGCCGACGTCGTGCGGGTGCAGCCAGCCCATCCAGATGCCGAGCGCAACCATGCCGATCAGCAGCAGCGACAGGCCGATGCGACGGGTCAACGCCCACACCGTGCGCTTGTCGTCGTCCTTGTCGGTCATCATGAAGTACAGCGCCTGGCCGAGGCTGAAGATCACCACCAGCAGCAACCCCACCAGCGCATATTTATAGACGGTTTCCACGTGATTGATCCGATCCATTTCGACACGGGCAGTATAACGGCCGACGGCAGGCGCTCGGCGTGAGCGGATTCCGCCGTCCGTCGTGGTGGGCGCTGCTGCTGACGGCGGTCGGTGTCTTGCTGTTCATACGTTTGGGGTTCTGGCAGCTGGACCGAGCCGACTTCAAGGAAGCACTTCTGCGGCGGTATGCCGCATCGTCGTCGTCACCGTTGCAGGACTTCGCCAGGGTGGCCGACACGCCGCCCGCCGACGCTTTTCCGCGGGTGCAGGTGAGCGGCCACTACCTCGCCGACCGCTTGTACCTGCTGGACAATCCGAAGCATGACGGACGCGGCGGGGTCGAGGCGTTTGCGCCTTTCGCCCTGCCTGACCAGCCGCAGCTGTTGCTGGTGGATCTGGGTTTCCTGCCCGGCAATGGCAATGGCAAGACGCCGCAACTTCCGCCGCTGCCTACCACCCAGGTGAGCCTGCACGGACTCTATGTACCGCCACCGCCGGTCGGTTTCGAGATGGGCGGCGATGCGTTGACGCAACAGACTCGCTGGCCGAAGACCAGCATCTTCCTGGATCCGGCGCAGGTCAGCCGTGACCTGGGGCGTCCGTTGTATCCGCGCATGCTGGCGCTGGACCCCGATCCGGCATCGATCTACGTGCGCGTACATACGCTGGATTTTTCTTCGATGCCACCGGCGCGGCACCGTGCGTATGCGTTCCAGTGGTTCACCTTCGCGCTCGCCGCGGTGGTGATCCTGCTGGCCGTGCATCGCAAGCGCAAACCGCGCAAATCCCGATTCCACGAAGGTCGATGAAGTCCGATGAAACCTGCTGATCCCGCCGCCTTGCGCAAGAGCCGCATGTTCCTGTCGTTGATCGCGCTGGTGTTCGCCGCGCCGATGATCGTCGCCGGCCTGCTCAGCTGGAGCGGCTGGCAACCAGGCGTGAAGGGCAATGGCCACGCGATCGTGCCGCAACGCAATTTCGTCGACGAGAAGCTGCGGGTGCAGCTGGCCGATGGCCAGCCATACGCCTGGCGCGACCGCGAGCCGCGGCTGACCCTGCTGGCGCTGCCCGGGCCGGACTGTGCGACGCACTGCTTCGAGATCCTGACCGGAGTGGCCAAGGCACGCGTAATGCTCAATCGCAATCAGTCGCGTCTGCGCCTGCTCTATCTCGGCGCGGCGCCGTCCGATGCGGGCCGTCGCGCTGCCATGCAGACGTATTGGACGCTGGGCCGTGATGTGGATGACAAGCTGACCCAGTACCGGCCCACCGCGGCGGACAGCGTCAGCCTGTTGCTGGTCGAATCCAACGGTACCGCGTTGTCGTTCTACCCGGCTGGCTTCGATGGCCCCGGCCTGGCGCGCGACCTGCAAAAGGTGATCAAGTGACTTCGCCACGCACCTTCAGGTGGCTGCGTGGCCTGTCGCTGCTGGCGGCACTGTTCGCGTTCGGCCTGGTGATGTTCGGCGCGTTCGTGCGGCTGTCCAACGCGGGCCTGTCCTGCCCGGACTGGCCGACCTGCTATGGCCAGGTGACCTGGCCGCAGCACGCGCAAGCGGTGGCGTACGCCGACGCGGCCTTCCCGGAGCGTCCGTACGAGGCGCACAAGGCCTGGCGCGAACAGGTGCACCGCTTCCTCGCCGGCACGCTCGGCGTGATGGTGCTGCTGCTGGCGCTGCTCGCGTGCTGGCGCAAGCGCGGCGCGCTGCTGGCGGTGCTCGTGGGCGCGGCGTTCGCGGCGGTCGGGGTGGGTTTGTACATGCGCGGCGAACACCGGCTGTCGTCGCTGCTGGCGATGTGTGCAATCGCGCTGCCACTGTTTGCCGCGACAAGATTGCAGCGACCGGGCGCCTGGAGGATCTGCGTGCTGGCGCTGGCGGTGATCATCTTCCAGGCGATGCTCGGCATGTGGACGGTGACGCTGTTGCTGAAGCCGATCGTGGTGATGGGTCACCTGCTCGGCGGCATGCTCACCTTCGCGCTGCTGGCGTACGCGGCGCTGCGCTTTGCTGGCGTGGCGGCACCGGACGAGCGCATGGCCGACCTGCGCCGGCTGGTGGCGGTCGGCATCGTGCTGCTGTTCTGCCAGATCGCGCTGGGCGGCTGGACCTCGGCGAACTATGCGGCGCTGGCCTGCGGCTACGGTCCCGGCTCGTTCCCGCAATGCCTGAACCAGTGGGCGCCGCCGACGGATTTCCACGAGGGCTTCGTGCTGTGGCGCGGGATCGGCGTGAACTACGAAGGCGGCGTGCTGGATATGGCCGCGCGCAGCGCGATCCAGATCGTGCATCGGCTCGGCGCGCTGGTGGTGTTCTGCTATCTCGGCTGGCTGTCGATCAAGGTGGCTCGGCGCGGCCTGCGCGGCTATGGCCTGGCAATCGCGCTGGCGCTGGCGAGCCAGGTGCTGCTGGGCATCAGCAATGTGTACTTCGGGCTGCCGCTGGCCGTGGCCACCGCGCACAATGGCGTGGCTGCCTTGCTGCTGTTCACCTTGCTGGCAACGCTGGCGCGTACGCAGCAACGAATTGACCCGTAGCGACAGGGCACGCGTCTATGCCGGATTACCTGGACCCTGCCGAAAGCAATGCTTCTATGGATGGTTTATGTCCATTAAGGTGAAGCCTGCTGATGCAGGGTCGGCAATATCCGTGACCGTGACTTCCTCGATACCAATTGCGAGGGAATACCCATCATGAAGAAGCATTCGACCGCCATTTTTTCCGGATCCCTGGCGATCTGCCTGGTCTGGGTCGGCGGCGTGGCGGCACAGGAGGGTCCACAAAAGGGGCAGTCTGCCAGCAGGCTGGAAATGAGCCAGCAGATACGTGCCGCGAACGGTGATTCGTTCGAGGAAAAAGCGACTGAGGTTCTGCGACACGCGCACAAGAAGCCATTGATGACCCCGCTGCAGTCGACCGATGCCTTCCTTGAACTGGATCGAAATCACGACATGCTGCTGACGCGCTCGGAGCTACCGGAAAGAATGCCCATCCTGCGCGCGCAGTTCGACAAGTACGATCTTGACCACGACCACCGGCTGGACTATTCGGAATTCGCGAACTACACCGACGTGGTGCCGAGCGAGCTCGCTGGCTCGCAATGAGCCACCCTTGCCTGCAGGCAGCTCTGTGATGGGTCGTGAGGCTTTACACTAGGCAGTCGCCCGTTGCCGAACACCGCCGTGAATCCACATTTCTCCCAATACCTGCAATTGACCAAGCCGCGCATCGTTGCGCTGCTGGTGTTCTGCGCTGTGATAGGCATGTTTCTCGCCGTGCCGGGTTTGCCGCAGTGGCAGGCATTGGTATTTGGCACCCTAGGTATCTGGCTGGCATCCTCGTCGGCCGCCGCGTTCAATCAGCTGATCGACCGGCGCATCGACAAGGTGATGGTGCGCACTTCGCATCGGCCGCTGGCCACCGGCGAACTCAATGCGAAGCAGGTGTTCGTGTTCGCGCTGGGTCTGGGTATCGCGTCGATGCTTGTCCTCGTGCTGCTGGTCAACACGCTGACCGCGGTGCTGACGTTTGCCGGCCTTATCGGTTACGCGGTGATCTACACCGCGTTCCTCAAGCGCGCAACGCCGCAGAACATCGTAATCGGAGGCCTTGCCGGCGCGATTCCGCCGGTGCTGGGCTGGACTGCGGTTACCGGCTCGCTGCATCCATACGCGCTGCAATTGTGCCTGATCATCTTCGTGTGGACGCCGCCGCATTTCTGGGCGCTGGCGATCTTCCGCC
>JBEPVP010000205.1:0-6450 GCA_041690935.1 Rhodanobacter sp. | reverse complement strand
GGGGCCGGGGGGCCCCGGGGGGGGGGGGGTCCGGCGCCCCCGCGCCGCGCGCGGCGCCCCCCGCGGAGACACCAGGTCGGACGGAAACGCATTCGTGCGCTTCCGGCTGAGGCAGGTATTCGGGCTCGTGGACGTACCGCTCGGCCTGCTGTCCGTCGCTTCCCGGATGCATCGCATCCAGTGCCTGTGACGGAGGTCGCTTCCACATACCGCTGCGGGGCAGCGCCGGATTCACACCGGCTTCCCTTTATGCCATCTCTTCATTCGGATAAAGAGATGGCTACCATCAGCGTGACGAAATTTAGTCGTACGGACACTCAGAGTCAAACGACAGGCAAGGCAGGGCCTGAAGGTTGCCTGATGGGTGTCAGCGATTGAATGAGCAGAGGTCCGCCCAGGCGTCCAATGTTCAGGCCGCCAGGCGCTGGCCGGCGACGAGGGCGGCGAAATAATCGCGGGTCAACCGCAACTGCTCGCTGGCCGATTCGGCGCGGTTGACGACCTGCCGGAACGCGGCATTCTCCGGCCGGTCCTTCGCGTACCAGCCCAGGTGCTTGCGCGCGATGCGCACGCCGGCCTGTTCGCCGTAGAAGGCATACAGGTGTTCCAGGTGGTCGAGCAGGATCGCGCCGACCTCATCCGGGGCAGGTTCGGGCAGCAATTCGCCGGTGGCGAGGTAATGCGAGATCTCGCGAAAGATCCACGGCCGGCCCTGCGCGCCGCGGCCGACCATCACCGCGTCGGCCCCGGTCAGCTCCAACACGCGCCGGGCCTGCTGCGGCGTGGTGACGTCGCCGTTGGCCAGTACCGGAATGCGTACGGACGTCTTTACGGCTGCCATCGTCGCGTATTCGGCCTCGCCCTCGTACTTGTCGGCACGGGTTCGACCGTGCACGGCCAGCGCGGCGATGCCGTTGTCCTCGGCGATGTGCGCGATGCTGAGCGCGTTGCGGTTGTCGCGGTTCCAGCCGGTGCGGATCTTCAGCGTCACCGGTACATCCACGGCGTCGACCACCGCCTTCACGATGCGCGCCACCAGCGGCTCGTCCTGCAGCAGCGCCGAACCGGACCATACGTTGCACACCTTCTTGGCCGGGCAACCCATGTTGATGTCGATGATCTGCGCGCCGTTGGCCACATTGAAACGCGCCGCCTCGGCCAGCATCGCCGGATCGTAGCCGGCGATCTGCACGCTGATTGGCTCGGGTTCGCCGACGTGATCCATCCGGTGCAGCGACTTGCGCGTCTGCCACAGGCGCGGGTCGGCGTTGGTCATTTCCGACACGGCCAGACCCGCACCCAGCCGCTTGCACAGCAGCCGAAATGGCTTGTCGGTGACGCCCGCCATCGGGGCGAGCACTACCGGCGGGTCGATCAGATAAGGGCCGATGCGCATCCTGCTAGTGTAACTGCAGCACCTGCGCCGCGATGGAGTGCCCAGCGGCGAGTACTTGCTTGTGCGGCGGCATGGCGGACAATGCAGGGTGTTCGTGCCTGCCAGGGGATGGCCGCGATGCGGGGGATACTGATAGTCGGTTTGTATCTGCTGGCGATGCTTGCGCATGCCAGCGTTGCCATGTCCGCACGCGATGCCTTGCGCTACCGCACCGAAACCGATCCGCACGGATTGATCGCGGACATGCGCCAGCAGCTGGACCAGCTGGGTGGCAACGTAGCGCCGGTGCAGGAGCGCGATCTGCTGTGGCTGATGGGCACGGCGGCGGTCAACGTCAATGACGACACCGCACTGACCGAGGCGCTGCTGCGGCTGGACAGCCTGGCCGCGGCGCGGCATTACGATCTGGCCGCGGCGTCCGCCGGCTTCCTGCGCTCACGTCATCTGATCGCCAGTGGCGATGGCGACGGCATCAGCGAGGCCTTGCGTGCGGCCGCCAAAGTGCAGGATGCGACCGATCCGAAAATCATCGCCTGGGCCAAGTACAACCTGTGCGATGCCTACGCGATGAGCGAAAAGGCCAGTAGTGCGATGCCGCTGTGCGAGCAGGCGCAGGACGCGTATCGCGCCCTCGGCGATATCTGGGGCCTGGCCCAGGCCGAGAACGATCAGGGCGTGAACTTCGCCAGCCTGAAGCAGCCGGAGGAGGCGATCGAACTCTATCAACGCTCGCGCCAGCACTTTGCCAGCCTCGGCGCCGAGCAACTGATGGTGATGGTGGGCGACAACCTGGCGCAGATGTACCTGAAGGTCGGCCGGGTCAAGGAGGCACTGGCGCTGTCGCAGGCGTCGCTGGCGCAGGAGCAGGCCACCGGCCGGATAAGCGATGCGCTGGTTTCGCGTGCGAACATCGCGCTCGACTACGCGACGCTGGGCCAGTCGGATCTGGCACTCTCCACGATCAGTGCCGCGGTGGACGATGCGCGGGCAGCGAAGATGGATGGCCTGCTGCCCGACTTGCTGGAGCGCCGCAGCCGGATGACCGAGCAGGCTGGCCAGCCGCGTCAGGCGCTGGACGACGCGCGTGAGGTCATCCGCCTGCTCGGCGAGCACAATGCCACGGCGTTGCGCTCGGACGAAGCATCGCTGGAAGCGCGTTATGCCGCGCGCGAAAACGAGCTGCGCATCCAGACCCTGGAGCACCAGAATCGACTACAGGAACTGGCGCTCAAGACGGCGCAGGCCGAGGCGGCCGAGCACGTCGCGGCACAGCAGCGTCAGGCGCTGGCCGGCATGCTGACCAAGGGCGTCAGCGTGGGGTTGATCCTGATCGTCGGCCTGCTGTACCTGCTGCTGCGCGCGCAGCGCCGGTATGCGTCCGAACTGCGCATCCAGGCACTGCGCGACCCGTTGACCGGCGTCGACAATCGTCGCGCCTTCATGCAGCGCGCCGCGGCCCTGCTCGGCGACGGACGTGCGCCGCACCAGGCGCATGTGCTGATGCTGATCGACTTCGATCACTTCAAGCAGGTCAACGACAACGCTGGCCACCCCCAGGGCGATCGCGTGCTGTCGGTGGTGACCGAATACCTGAGTGGTGCGGTCGCCGCTGCCGGCCATGTCGCGCGCATCGGCGGCGAAGAGTTTGCCGTGCTGTGCCCGAAGCTGGGCGCCGACGCGGGCCTGCGCCTCGCCGAGACCCTGCGAGCGGGCGTTGCCGCGCTGCCGCTGCCGGCCACGGTGTTACGGGATCACATCACGGTGAGCATCGGCGTGGCGCTGTTCGACGGCAACCGCTGTCACGACCTGGGTAGCTGGATGCGCGCCGCCGACGCGGCGCTGTACTCGGCCAAGTCGTACGGCCGCAACCGGGTGGTGGCCAGTTCGGTGCTGCATTGAACCGCCTGCGCGGTGCCGGCGGGCGATGCTTGCTGACGCCGGCGCTCAGCCGCGCCGGCGCTTCCGCGCGCGCCAGAACAGCAGGCCGGTGATCGCGAAGAACGGTGGCAGCAGACCGGCAAATGCCACCGCCAGCTGCCATGCCCGCCCGCCGACCCGGCCGGAGTGCAGTGGATAGATCGCATCATTGATACGCGTGCCGGCGCCGCTGCGGCTGGCGTCGTGGCTGGCCAGCACGCGGGCGGTGTAGGGATCCAGCCAGATCGTGCTGCGGCCCACCGGATGCCATTCGCCACGTGCCTGTGCGCGGATGACCACCTGCGCGTTGCGCGTGGCGGGCAGCGTCACGCGATGCAGCGCCGCGCCGGGCAGGGCTTGCTGCGCGGCCACCAGCACGGCGTTCCAGTCGATCGGCGCGGCCCGCATCACAAGCGGTGCGGGCGCCGGTGCGCGCACCGGTTCGCCAAACGCCTTGCGCAGCAGCTGACTGGTGGTGGCGCCATAGATCATCAAGGTGCCGGTCAGGCTCACCAGCACCAGCAGCGGCAGGCTGAGGATGCCCGCGCCGCGGTGCCAGCTGGCCCAGCGTCGTGTGGGTGGCTGCGCGTGCGGGCGCAGGCTGGCGAGCAGATGACGCCGACCCGGCCACCACAGCAGCGGACCGGAGATCAGCAGGAACAGCGCCAGCCAGCCGATCACGCCCAGCAGCTGTTCACCGCGTTCACCGGCCAGCAGGTGGGTGTGCCAGTCGTGCAGCACCTGCAGGGTGTCGCCGTTGCGCGGGCGGGTCAGCAGCAGGCTGCCGTCGGCCGGATCCAGGTAGCGCCGGGTGCCGTCGGCGAAGTACAGCTGCCACACAGGCAGACCGGGCCGCGGCAGATCGGCCGCACGCAAGCCTTGCGGCTGCCACTGGTCGGCAATTCGCGTCAGCACGGCCGCGCGCTGCGCCGCATCGGGCAGGGCATGTGCGGCAAGTTGCGGGTAAGCCGCGCGCAGCCACGGTTGCTGGAACACCAGCACGCTGCCGCTCAGCGCGATCAACGCATACACCACGCCGACGCTGAGCCCGAGCCACAGGTGCAGGCGCTGCATCCAGTGCCGCACGCGCCCGCGCAATCGCCAGGGCGGGTTGGCGTCGATGGCGTCGGCAGGCCTGCTCAAAACACCTGCTGCCAGGTCAGCGAGAGCACGCGGCCGCGACCGGCGAAATACGAGTCGTTGTCGCCGATGGTCTGCGAGATGTAATTGGTGAACTGCGCGTTGGCGAGATTCTGCACGCCCAGCGTCCAGTCGCCGGTGGCATCGGTATGCCACTTCACATACGCATCGGCGGTGCTGTAGCCGTCGAAGTGCGCGCTGCGCTGGCCCAGCGTGGCGAAGTCGCGGCCGTAGGCATGGCTGAGTTGCAGGTAGCTCGACAGCGCGTCGTTCCAGCGCTGCGTCCACGACAGGTTGAGCCGGTTCGGCGCGATGTTGGCGCCGTCGAGATCGGAATCGACCCGGCCGTCGCCGTTGCGGTCGGAGCGGCCGCGGTTGATCGCAAACGATGCATCGAGTTGCGCGCCGTCGACGGGCTGCCAGTGGGCGCGTGCTTCCCAGCCGCTGATCGCGACGCGCTGGCGCATCACGTTGTAGACCTGATTCGGTGCGTCGAATACCAGCACCGAGCCGAGCCTGGAGCGCGAGGTGTAGTAACTCACCCGCGCACCGTAACGATCGCCGCTGTATTCGGCGCCCAGTTCGCGGTTGTCCGAGACGACCGGTTGGAGATCGAGAAAATCCGCCACGTTCTGGCCGGGCCGGTTGATCGCACGCAGCACTCGGCCCACGTCCGGCAAGGTGTAACCCTGCGCATAGCTGGCGAACAGGTTGAGCTGGCCGGTCACGTACCAGACCGCGCCGATGTTGGGCAGCGTCTTGCTGAATCCGGTCGAGCCGCCCTGCACGGTGACGGCGTTGTACGCCGCCAGCGTGTGGAACGTCGGCACGTCGAGCGTGCCGCGCTCCTGCCGCAGGCCGCCGGACAGCGACAGCGCCTGCAGTGGCCAGTATTCGCCCTGCAGGAACGGCGCCCAGCCGGTATAGGTGCTGTCGGGCACCCAGTGGCGGCCGGTGTGGGTGAGTTCCTGATAGGTCGTGTCGCGGTAGCCGTCGGCGCCGGCCAGCACGGTCAGCTTGTCATCGAGCAGGCCGCGGCGTGACCACGACAGCCGCGCGCCGTCCTTGCTCGACACATTTTGCGACTGGTCGAAGACGTTCGGTCCATAGGCTGGATCCTGAAACGTGGCAAAACTGCCGCCGCCGAACAGTTCGCGATTCTTCTGATGGTAGAGCTGCGCGCGCAGCTCGCCGCCGGCCAGCTGCGGATCGCGGTAGTCGAGGCTGCTGGTCAGCACGCGGTTGCGCGGCGCATCACCGGGTTGCTTGCCGCGGATCGAGGTGGTCGGCAGGCCGCTGGTCCTGTCGCCGGGCACGGCGGTGTAGTCGCCGTTGCCGGTCAGGTCGAAACGATTCACCGTCAACTGCAACCGGCGCTCCCCGGCAAACGCGTAGCCGAACTTGGCGAAGCCATCGCTGCTGGTGGAATCCATCAGGTCGCCCTGGGTACCGTCGACGCCGATCAAGCGCCCCTTCGCATCCGAATACATGCCGCGCTGGCGCCACGATGCGCCCACCACCATGTCGAACGCGCCGCTGCGCGCGCCCAGCAGATACGCCGCCCCGTAACCCAGACCGTCGCCACCACGGGTGGGTGCGCTGCTGTTGACGGTTACTTCCTGGCGCACGCCATCCTGCTTCGGCGCCTGCTTGGTGATGATGTTGATGATGCCGCCGGCCGCGCCCAGCCCCTGCATCGCATTGGAGCCTTCGACGATCTCGATCCGCTCGATCATCGCCGGATCGATCGTGTAGGCGTCGCGCGAGCCGTTGCGCAAGGGGCTGGATTGCGGCACGCCGTCGACCATGTACAGCGGATTGCGCCCGCGCAGCGTCTGCCCGCGCGAGCTGAGTTTCTGCGTCGACGGCGCGAACGACGGCAGCAGGTTGCCGATGGCGTCGGAGAGATCCGGTGTGATCGCCAGCTGCTGGCGCAGGTCCTCCCGGGTGATCACCGTGATCGTGGTTGGCAGCGCGCCCTGGCTCTGCGGCATCTG
>JBEPVP010000204.1:0-6524 GCA_041690935.1 Rhodanobacter sp. | reverse complement strand
ATATCCTGCTGAAGGAAGCGCGCAATGCGCAGGTCGACCTGCTGGTGATGGGCGCCTACGGCCACTCGCCAATGCGCGAGCGCGTCTTCGGCGGCGCCACCCGGCGCGTGCTGGAAGAGGCGCATATTCCGGTGCTGCTGCAGCACTAGGAGCCAGCGGGATGACGTGGTCGACGTCCCGCCCGCGCAACCGGCTCACTCCGGCAACAGCGCCTGGCCGATCGTCCGCAGGCCCTTCGGATCCAGCAGCTCCAGCTCGCGTCCCCCGATCTGGATGAGCTTCCGCGCGCGAAAACAGCTGAGCACGCGGCTCACCGTCTCGGCTACCACCCGCAGCTGGCTATGACACCGCGACACACTGGGATGGAAGCAGCTGGCCAGGAACAGCAGCCAATGCGGCGCGGACGCGAGCAGGCTGGACAGCTCGGCGAACGTGGCCGGTTTGGGCGCGGAAGTCGAAGACGAAGGTTCAGCCATGATGATGGCCACCCGATGAGAATGAATCGGCATGGGGGCAGGTCGGGAAGTGGGTGCCCATGATCTGGGTCAGTGGCAGCTGTAACGATGCGCATGGATTGGACAGGCGAGGAAAAGGCGTGGCACTTCAACGGCGATTTCGGCCAGAAATAGACATGCCGCGTCAATCACTTCGATGCGTCGAACCGTGTCTTCCGATCAAACCAAGGTTCGGTGCGTCGAACGATGCGCACCACCGACAGCATGACTGGCACCTCGACCAGCACACCCACGACGGTGGCCAGGGCGGCGCCCGAACGCAGACCGAACAGGCTGATGGCGGTGGCCACCGCCAGCTCGAAAAAGTTGCTCGCTCCGATCAATGCCGCGGGGCCGGCAATGCAATGCGGCACCTTCATCCAGCGGCTCAGTCCATAGGCGATGCCGGCATTGAGATACACCTGAATGATGATCGGCACAGCCAGCAGGGCAATGATCAGCGGCTGCGCGATGATCGCCTCACCCTGAAAGCCGAACAGCAGCACCAGCGTCGCCAGCAGCGCCGCCATCGACCACGGATCGATCCGTTGCACGGTGGTGTCCAGCGCCGCTTGCCCGCGTTCGCGCAGCAGCCACCGTCGCCAGAGTTGGGCGGCGATCAACGGCACGACGATGTAGAGCATCACCGACAGCAGCAGTGTGCCCCACGGCACATGGATCGAGGCTACGCCCAGCAGCAATGCCACTAGCGGAGCGAAGGCCACGATCATGATGGTGTCGTTCAGGGCGACCTGGGCCAGCGTGAAGTTCGGTTCGCCACCGCACAGCCGCGACCAGACAAACACCATCGCCGTGCAGGGCGCGGCGGCCAGCAGGATCAATCCGGCAATGTAGGCATCGTGCTGATCGGCGGGTAGCCAGGCGGCGAACACATGCCGCACGAACAGCCAACCCAACAGCGCCATCGAGAACGGCTTGATCGCCCAGTTGACCAAGAGCGTGATACCGATGCCGCGCACCTGCCCACGCACGCCGGCCAGTTGCGCAAAGTCCACCTTGAGCAACATCGGCACGATCATCAGCCACACCAGCACCGCCACCGGTAGATTGATGTGCTGGATTTCGCCTGCAGCCAGTATCTGGAACACTTTCGGGAAGCCGTGCCCCAGCGCGATGCCGGCGACGATGCACAGCGCTACCCACACGCTGAGATAACGGGCGAAGCGGCCCATCGGTACCGGTGCCGTTACCACAAGCTCAGTGCTCATGGGCGGCTTCCTGGCCGATGGCACGCAGCTCGCGTTGGGTTGTCATGCGATCGAGCTTTTCCAGCGGCAAGGCCAGCATCAGCTCGATACGTTGCCGCAGCATCAGCCACGCGGTTTGAAAGGCTCGATGGCGGGCATCCTCCGAACCCGTGACGGCCACCGGATCGGGCACGCCCCAATGCGCGGTGACCGGTTGGCCTGGCCAGACCGGGCAGACTTCGCCGGCGGCGTTGTCGCACACGGTGATGATGAAGTCGATCGGCGGCGAATCGGGTTCGGCGAACTCGTCCCAGCTCTTGCTGCGCAGCGGTGCGGTGTAACCGAACGCCTGCGCCAGCTCGGCGGCGAACGGCTGCACGACGCCGCTGGGGAAGCTGCCGGCGCTGCAGGCCTTGAATCGACCTGCACCGAGCACGTTGAGCAGAGCTTCGGCCATCACGCTGCGCGCCGAGTTGCCGGTGCACAGGAACAGCACGTTATAGGGTTTCGTTTGCATGCGAGCCTCAGCAGCACGCACCGGCGGCGCCGGGACCACACGACGCGACGGCCTCGACCTTGGCAGTCGCCGCGATCGCCGCAGGCCCGCAGCATGTTGCGCTCTCGCTGCTCTTCGCTTCGGTAGGAGCGCTGCTGTAGGTGGTGGCTTCGCCGTGCGTGTGAAAGCTCTCCCAGCGGACGCCTTGGGGATCTTCGGCCCAGAACTTGTCGGAACGCGCATAGCAGCAGGTGGTGCCTTTCTCGGCCAGAGCGACCGTGTCGGCGGCCTGCAAACGAGCACCGATGGCAGCCAGCTCGGCATCGTCTTCGGCCTGCAGACCGAGATGATCCACGCCGACTTGGCGACCACGCTGCGAGATGGCGAAGTTGACCCGCGGATCGTCCAACATCCACTTGGCGTAATCGGGCTTGACGACGTTGGGCGCCGCGCCGAACAGCGTGGTGTAGAAACGGATGCTGTGGTCGAGCTGATCGACATTCACATGGACGTGGAAGCGCTTCATGATTTTCTCCGGGTGGGTTTGCACACAGTGGTGGGCGCGCAGGCGGACGCGGCGTCCGACCCTGCGCAGCAGTTCTCGGTGAGGAAGCCGAGCAAATCGTTCATTTGCGAGTAGTTCGCACGGCACTGGATCGTCCGACCGCGCCGTTCGTCACTGACCATGCCGGCACGGCGAAGGATGTGCAGATGGTTGGTCAGCGTGGCGCCGGCCAGTCCCGTCGCCGCAGCTAGTTCCCCGACCGCCAAACCTTCGTCACCGGCTTCCACGAGCAGGCGGAAGAGGTTCAGGCGGTGCTCCTGAGCGAGCGCATTGAGACAAGTGAGGGCGTCTGTTGATTTCATATTTCCAGAATTATAGAAATATTTGCGCGAGTCAAGCCCCAGCCATCAGCTCCGCCCGTGAGGCGCCCTATCCGCGCACCCCGGCAGATTCGCGCCGCGCGTCTTGAGCGTATGCTCGACGCGGCTTTGTCGGGTCACAAGGCACAGGGGACACCCATGACCCACCAGTGGGGCAAACGCCCCGAGGGAGGCACTCATGAAACGCATGACTGTATGGCTGATACCCGCGATCGCGCTGCTGAGCATCACCGGCGTCCAGGCAGCCGCCATGGACAAGGCAAACATGCTCCGCGATTACACCGATACCGTGGCCCCGGCGGAGCAGCAGGCCTATGAGGCGGGCATGAAGAGCTACAACCAGTGTCTGTCCGAGCATGGCTTCAAGTTCACGTGGACGAGCTGGGCGCACGAGACCGGTGACGTGTACAGCTACTCCTACGTCAGCGACCCGCTGACATGGGCCAGCTTCGATGCGATGCACGAGGCCAGCAAGGCCTGCGACGCCACCTTCAGGACGCAAGTGAACCCGCACCTGAAAGGCGAGAGCAGCGTGTTCATGCAGGGCGACCCCGAACTCAGCAACATGCCGGCGGGCATGCACACCCCGCCGGCCATGATCGAGGTCACCTACTTCAAGCTGAAACCCGGCCAGCGCCAGGTGTTTACGGATGCGGCCAAGAAGATCTATGCCGCCGCGACGAAGAGCAAGTGGGCGGGCCACTCCATGTTGAACGAGGTGGTGGACGGTGGTGAGGGTGCGCCGGATTTCCTGCTGGTCAGCCCGGGCAGCAACTGGGCGGATATCGGCAAGGAAATGAATCCCACCCTGTGGAAGATGGTCGAAGGCGTCTACGGCAAGGCGGATGCGGACGCGCTGCACCAGGCCATCCGTGATTCCATCCAGGAGACTTCGGCGCACGTCGACAGCTATAACGCGGAGCTGTCGTACAAAGCCGCCGGCAAGTGAGTTAGCCGCGACCGAAAGGACGGTCCGCGCTGCGGATCGTCCTTTCGCTACCGATTTGTGCCGACCTTATTCCGGCAGCAACGCCTGCCCGATCGCCAGCAAACCCTTCGGATCCAGCAGCTCCAGCTCGCGTCCCTCGATCTGGATCAGCTTCTGCGCGCGAAAGCGGCTGAGCACGCGGCTGACCGTTTCGGCGGCCAGGCGCAGGTAGTTGGCGATGTCGCCGCGCGACATGCTGAGGTGGAAGCGGGTGGCGGAGAAGCCGCGGGCGGCGTAGCGCGAGGCCAGATCCATCAGGAACGCGGCGACGCGTTCGTCGGCGCTGTGGTCGCCAGCGAGCAGCGAGGCGCTGCCCAGTTCCTTGCTCAACATGCGGAACAGGTGCTGCTGCACGGCCGGGATGCGTGAGGCCAGTGCGCTCATCGCGGGAAACGAGAAGCGGCAGAAAAACGTGGTGTCCAGCGCCACCGCATCGCACGGAAAATGTTCCGGATAGATCGCGTTGAGGCCGATCACCTCGCCGGGCAGGTAGAAGCCGAGCACCTGCTCGCGGCCTTCCTTGTCGACCATGCGGGTTTTCACGGTGCCACCGCGCACGGCGAAGATCGCGCGGAACGGATCGCCGGTGCGGAAGATGTGCTCGCCGGCGCGGAACGGCCCGACGTGCTCGACCAGGCATTGCAGCGCGGCCAGCTCGGGCTTGTGGTAACCGGCCGCGATGCACGCGCTGGAGAACGCACAGGTGCCGCAGAAGCGCGCCTCGTCGCCGTCATCGGCAATCGGGCTGGGCGGCTCGGGCAGGCGACCTGCCGGGTACTTGGATTGCATGATGGAATGGGATGCCGGATTGGGGCTGCGTGGGTCAGCTCACTGGCGATCGGATCGCGCCTCAGAGCACGCTCGATCAGATCACGCGCGAATATCGCGAGGCTTGCGCTTCGTCGCCCAGATAGGCATCGAAGCACATGGCGATGATACGCAACAGCAACCGGCCGCGCGAGGTTACCCGCAGCATGCGCGCATCCTCCTGAATCAGGCCATCGGCCATCAGCGGCACCAGGCGCTGCCGTTCACGCACGAAATACTCGTCGAACAGCAGGCGATGGCGCGCGCCGAAGGCGGTCTTGTCCAGCACGCCGTGGCACATCAGCTCGCCGATCAGCTCGCGCCGGATCAGGTCGTCCTCGTCCAGCTGCAGGCCGCGTACTACCGGCAGGCGGCCCGCATCCAGCGTCGCGTAGTAGCCGATCAGGTCGCGCGCGTTCTGGCTGTAACTGTCGCCGACGCGGCCGATCGCGCTGACGCCGAGACCGACGATGTCGCACTCGCCATGCGTCGAATAACCCTGAAAATTGCGCTGCAGCGTGCCGGCGCGCTGCGCCTGCGCCAGCTCGTCGTCGGCGCGGGCGAAATGATCCATGCCGATGTAGACGTAACCGGCCGCGCCGAGCCGCTCCAGCGCGCGGCCGAACAGCGCCAGCCGGGTGGTTGCATCGGGCAGTTCCGCCGCTTCGATCTGCCGCTGCGCCTTGAACATTTCCGGAAGGTGCGCGTAGCCGTAGACCGCCACCCGATCCGGCGCCAGCGCCACTACCTGCTCAAGCGTGCGGGTGAAGCCGTCCAGGCTCTGCCGCGGCAAGCCGTAGATCAGGTCGACGCTGACCGAACGAAACTGCGCGGCACGCGCGGCGTCGATCACCTCGCGGGTCTGCTCGAAACTCTGGATGCGATTGACCGCCTGTTGCACCACCGGATCGAAATCCTGGATGCCGACCGAGATCCGGTTGAAACCCAGCTCGCCCAGGCCCTGCACATAGTCGCTGTCGGCAAAGCGCGGATCGATCTCGATGCCGTATTCGCGGTCCTGCTCGTAGCTGAAACTGAAATGGCGCGCCAGCGATTCCAGCAACTCGCGCATGCGCGCCGCATCGAGGAAGTTCGGCGTGCCGCCGCCGAAATGCAGCTGGCGCACCGGCCGGTCGCGGTCGAACAGCGGCGCGATCAACTCGATCTCGCGGTACAGCCGTTCCAGGTAGCGATCGGCCTGCGCCACGTCGCGCGTGATCACCCGGTTGCAGCCACAGTAGAAGCACGGGCTCATGCAGAACGGTACGTGCACATACAGCGACAGCGGCCGCGGAATCGGCTCCTCGTTGGAGGCGCGGATCGCGCCGCGCAACGCTGTCTCGTCAAAGTCGGCGCGAAACTGCGGCGCCGTCGGATAGCTGGTGTAGCGCGGCCCGGCCACGTCGTAGCGGGCGATCAACGCGGGATCGAATTCGGGAGTGGAGACAAGGGTGGCCATGCGGCGAGTCTGTCGATGTGCTCGGGCGCGCGCATTGATCCGGGTCAAGTCGCCGGGTGATCGGGACGACATGCCGCAGCCCCGGTTCGTGTAGGAGCCCGCGAGCGGGCTCCTACCCGAACGGCCGAGCTAAGCGCTGGTACGGCTCCGTGTGCTGTTGGACTGTCTCATATAAACATAAGACGCG
>JBEPVP010000203.1:0-6532 GCA_041690935.1 Rhodanobacter sp. | reverse complement strand
ACATGTACATCTTGCCGAGGTTGAACCATGCGGGCGCGAAATCCGGCGCCATCGCACACGCCTGCCGCAGACACGCCACGGCCACCTCGGACTCGCCACCGACATACAACGAGGTCGCCAGATTCACCCGGATCAGCGCATCGTCCGGCCGCAGTTTCTGCGCCTGCCGTAGCAGCGCCACCGCCCCCGCGTAATCGCCGCGCAGATGCTGCAACAGCCCCTGCATGCGCAACGCCTCCGCGCAACCGGGCTCCAGCTTCAGCACATGCGCCAACGTGGCTTCGGCCGCCTTCGCGTCCTGACGATCCAGCGCGAGCGCCGCCGTTTCCAGCAGGCTGGCCGCCGCCCGCGACAGACCTGCGGCACGATCCCGCAGCAGCGGATGAGCACGTCTTGCCGTCATGATCGGAACTCCCCCTTGCTGGTATCCCCGGGCCAGCTTACGTGACGGGGTGGCCGGCATAAAGCACGCTTGGTTCAGCCCCACCGGATGCAGCGGCGTGAACACCAGGGTCAGCGGCGCCAGCCGAACAGCTGCGACAGAATCACCAGCAGCGGCGCCAGCACCAGCGCGACCAAGCCCGCATTGAGCGCGAACAGCGCAATGAACAGCTCCGGCAGATTGCCCAGCACCGACTGCAGCACGCCGGTCGCGCCCGGCCCGAAGCGGTCACCCAACTACTCCACCGAGCGCCCCACCAGCGCCGCCAGCAAGGTCACCGCCAAACGCCGAGCAGAGGAGGGCGATGACCACCCCACCACCCAGATAACGGGTGACCCCGGCCAGCACCACGGCGACGGCACCGCCTCCGATGACGATCCAGTCGGAGCGATTGAATGGGGAAGTCGAGGTGATGGTCATGCGGTCATGGTGCCGGCAGATGCGACCGCAGGCGGTTGCCAGTCATGGAAAGAATGGCGAGACCAGACCGTGGTCCGTGACCTCGCCGCGCATGTCCATAACGTGAAGCGTCAGGTCAATGCGAAACGTTCGGAACATCGCGCACGAACCGGCGAAACGAAAGCCCGCGGCGAGTCTGCGCTCGCCACAGTAACGGTTGACGTTAGTAACGTCGGGCGTCATCATCTGCGCGAATGATCAAGTCCTTCCGCGGCACGGAGACCCGCGATCTCTTCAACGGCCAGCGCGTGCGGCGATGGATGCGTATTGAAACCGTCGCCATGCGAAAGCTGGCCATGCTCCATCGAGCGGTCAGACTGGACGATCTGCGCATCCCTCCGGCGAACCGGCTGGAGGCCTTGAAAGGCAACCGCGCCGGACAACACAGCATCCGGATCAACGATCAGTTCCGCGTGTGCTTTACATGGAAGAAAGGCGACGCCCACGACGTGGAAATCGTCGACTACCATTGATGGAGACCATCATGCGCGCTGTCCCCTACCCCACTCCCGGCGAAATTCTGATGGAAGAGTTTCTCAAGCCGCTAGGCATCACTCAGTATCGTCTCGCCAAGGAGATTGGTGTCTCGGCGCGCCGCATCGGCGAGATCGTTGCCGGCAAGCGCACCGTCACTGCCGATACCGGCCTGCGTCTGTCGCAATTCTTCGGCACGTCCGAGGGCTTCTGGACCGGCCTGCAAGACGATCTTGACCGCACCGTCGCCAAAGAGGCGCTCGCCAAGACGCTCGCGGATATAAAGCCCTGGGCTGAGCGGCGTGCATCATGACGGCGACTGGTCGAAGAAACGTTGGGCGGCCCGCAGTCAGACGTCCGCAGAGCAGCCCCAAAACAGACGGTAGAATTTAACTGCCTTCGTCTCCCTAAAAGTCGCTTACTCCCTGACAGCCTTCCCGCTCCAGCGGTCATGACTGGCCCAGAACGGGCATCGTGGACATTTTTCGCCATCCGGATAGTCGATGCCCTCCTCGTGCGGGCAGCCGAGGATGCGATCCGCCACCAGGACTGATTTGGCACCTTGCCGTTCGATGAAACCCAAGATGGCTTGCGTGATTTCGGGATCGGTTCTCACATCCGTGGTCTCGGAGAACCATCGCTCGAGAAGGGTGGCGGGCGCGTCTTCGCTCGGGATGATCGCCACGGCGACCTTGGTTGCACGCCTGTCGTCCGGACCGTAGAAAGCGACCGTTGCGGCGGGGTACCCGCGGAAGCCCTTGGCGCGCTGCTTCGCGAACTTGTCTTTGTACCATTGCGCCTTGAACGACATGTCTCCTCCTCGCACGCGTCGACAACCGGCCTGGGGGACAACTGGTTTCGCCATACCCTCAGGATGGTGATCGTTCGGGCAAGGTTACCGCGGGGATCGCGCGGCGGTAAGGCCGCGCATGGCAGAATCCCCGCATGCAAACCTATCTCGTCGGCGGTGCAGTCCGCGACACATTGCTGAAGCGGCCGGTGGTTGATCACGATCACGTGGTGGTCGGCGCGCTGCCGGAGGAATTGCTGGCGCTGGGATTCAAGCCGGTGGGCAAGGACTTTCCGGTGTTTCTGCATCCGCAGACCGGGGAGGAATATGCACTGGCGCGGACCGAGCGCAAGAGCGGGCATGGCTATCACGGCTTCGTGTTTCAGGCGGATGCGACGGTGACGCTGGAGCAGGATCTGGCACGGCGCGACCTCACTATCAATGCGATCGCGCAGGACGAGCATGGCGCGTTGACCGATCCGTATCACGGCGTGCGCGATATCGAGGCGCGCGTGCTGCGACATGTATCGCCGGCGTTCGTGGAGGATCCGGTGCGCGTGTTGCGGGTGGCGCGCTTCGCGGCGCGCTTTGCGCCGCTCGGCTTCACGGTGGCCCCGGAGACGATGGCGCTGATGCAGCAGATGGTGCGCGATGGCGAGATAGACCATCTGGTGCCCGAGCGCGTGTGGGCGGAAACGCGCAAGGCGCTGGGCGAGCCGCAACCATCGGCGTTCCTGCGCGTGCTGCGCGAAGCCGGTGCGCTGCGTGTTTTGTTTCCCGAAATCGACGCGCTGTACGGCGTGCCGCAGCGCGCGGATTTTCATCCGGAGATCGATTGCGGCGTGCATCTGGAAATGGTGCTGGACGCGGCGGCAAAACTCGCGCCGGGCAACGACCTGGTCGGTTTCTGCGCGCTGGTGCACGACCTTGGCAAGGCGCTGACGCCGGTCGATGAACTGCCGCGTCACGTCGGCCATGAGCATCGCGGCGTGGCGCCATTGCGTGCGCTGTGCGCACGCCTGAAGGTGCCGACCGAACACGCCACGTTGGCCGAACTGGTGTGCCACGAACACCTGAATGCGCATCGCGCGTTCGAGTTGAAGCCGGCCACCGTGCTGAAGTTGCTGAGCGGAGTGGACGCGTTGCGCCGGCCGGCGCGACTGGATGCGTTCCTCGCGGCCTGCGAGGCCGACAAGCGCGGCCGGCTGGGCCACGAACACGACGACTACCCGCAGGCGGCGTACCTGCGTGCCGCGCGTGCGGCCGCGGCGGCGGTCGATGCCGTGCGCTTTATCGCCGCGGGCCTGGCCGGCCCGGCGATCGGCAGCGCCGCGACCGCGGCCGACATCGACGCCATCGCCGCGTTGCGAACTAACCATCCACCAAGCCGATCCGCGGTATAAAGCCCGGATATCTGGCGCCCGCAGCGGGCGCCCGCTGATCTCACGCCTTTGATGGAGTTGCCCGTGTCGAGCGCATTCACCCCGACCTCCCCGCTGCACCAGCGGTTCCGCCCGCTGTGGTGGCTGGCGATCACCTTCGTGGCGATCTCGTTCGTCACCCGCGTGGTGTTGCTGGTCATGTCCGGCCACGAGGTGCCGCACACGCCGCTGAACCTGCTGTATGCGTTCGGCGTGGGCTTCGTCTACGACCTGATCACCTACATCTACGTGGCCTGGCCATTGGTGCTGTTCCTGTGGCTGGTGCCGACGCGCTCCGGGCGCGTGTCGGGGCTGCTGCGCTGGCTGCTGTTCGCCGCCGGCGTGGTACTGGCCTGCGTGATCTGCCTGGGCGTGCTGCACCTGATGTACCACGCCACGCTCAAGACCACCTGGCCGGCGCTGCTGCCGTTTCTGTTCGTGCTGCCGCTGGCGGCGTTCACCTATACCTCGCGCGTCGGCCAGTGGATGCTGTACGGCTTTGCCTTGCTGCTGCTGTACGGGCTGCTGTTCGTGGCGGCGTCCGAGCTGGTGTTCTGGAACGAGTTCAGCGTGCGCTTCAATTTCATCGCGGTGGACTATCTGGTCTACACCAACGAGGTGATCGGCAATATCCGCGAATCGTATCCGATCGGCCGCTGGCTGGCCCTGCTGGTGGTGGGCGCGCTGGTGGTGTTTGCGATGGGCCGGCGCGGCCTGCGCGCACGCGATGACGGCAGCCGCTTCTGGCAGCGCGGCAAGGTGGTGTTGCTGTGGCTGGTGCTGACGGCGATTTCGGTCGCCGCGGTGAACGGCGGCACGAAGGACCGCACCGGCAACAATTACGTCAACGAGCTGGCCGGCAACGGCATCTACCAGTTCTTCACCGCGTTTCGCAGCAGTCATCTCGACTACGCGAAGTTCTACCGCACGCTGCCGGATGAGCAGGCGTTCCGGCTGGTGCGCGAAGGCCTCAAGACGCCGGACACGACCTACATCAGCGACGACCCGCAGGATCTCACCCGCGCGATCCGCCACGCCGGCCCGGAGAAGCATCTCAACGTGGTGCTGATCAGCGTGGAGAGCCTGTCCGGCGATTACTTGGGCACCTTCGGCAACCAGGAAAACATCACGCCGTATCTCGATTCGCTGGTCGGCCAGAGCCTGTTCTTCGACAACCTCTACGCGAACGGCACGCGCACCGTGCGTGGGCTGGAAGCGCTGGCATTGTCGGTGCCGCCGACGCCCGGCGACTCGCTGCTGAAGGAACGCAACAACGAAAACCTGTTCTCGCTGGCCAGCATCTTCAACGATCGCGGCTACCAGTCGGATTTCGTCTACGGCGGTTACGGCCAGTTCGACAACATGAACTATTTCTTCGGCCACAACGGCTATCGCACGGTGGACCGGCGTGACATTCCCAAGGACGCCACGATCCACAGCGAGAACGTGTGGGGCGTGGCCGACGAGGATCTGTACACGCTGTCGCTGCAGCAGATGGACGCGGCGCATGCCGCCGGCAAGCCGTTCTTCCTGCACATCATGACTACCTCCAACCACCGACCGTATACCTTCCCGGAAGGCCGCGTCAGCCAAGCCAACCACACCCGTGCAGGCGCGGTGGCGTACACCGACTGGTCGATCGGCGATTTCATCAAGCGCGCGCGGGCGAAGTCGTATTTCGACGACACCGTGTTCGTGATCACCGCCGACCACTGCGCCTCCAGCGCGGGCAAGACCAGCGTACCGATCAACCGCTATCACATCCCGCTGTGGATCTATGCGCCGAAGTACATCCCGCCGCAGCGGGTGGAGCGTCTGATGGGCCAGGCCGACATCGCGCCGACCCTGCTCGGCCTGCTCAACTTCAGTTATCGCTCGCGCTTCTTCGGCTACGACCTGTTCCAGCTGGAACCCGGCCGCGGCCGCGCGTTCCCGGCCACCTACGAGAAGCTCGGCTACCTGCATGACGACGTGCTCACCGTGCTGGAGCCGCAGCGCAAGCTGGAGCAGATGAAGCCGGACTACGCCAGCGGCGACGCCACCCCGATCCTTCCGCAGGACGCGGGCCAGATCCATCAGGCGATTGCGTATTACCAGGTGGCCAGCGAGCTGTTCCGGCGCGGCGGCCTGGTGCGCCGGCCGGCCGATTCGACCGCGGTGCAACCGCTGCCCGCCGCAGCCACCTCGGCACCGGCGCCGGCCAGTTCGGCCGGCCCTAGTTCGACGAAATCAGGTTCGGCGGGATCAGTTCCCGCGCCAGCGCACTGATCGCGCTTCAACGCTCGCCAGCACGCTGGCGAGCGGCGTGCGCAACAACAGCAGCGCGATGAGAATGCCGACGCCGTCGGCGAGCACGTCGTACGCATCAGCGTCGCGCGGTGGACACAACCACTGCGCGACCTCGATCAGGATGCCGAAGGCCAGGCAACCCAGCGCGGCCCGGCCACGCGGGCGGCGCTCGCGATAGACATTGCCCCACCAGCCCATCAGGCAGGTGAACGTGGTCGCGTGCAGCAGCTTGTCGCCCTCCGGGAAATCCAGCGTGATGCCGGGATCCGGGCGCAACGCCATCCACAACACCCACAGCATGATGGCGCCGCCCAGCCCGACCCAGCACGTATGCCAGCGCAACCGTGTGGACGGCGACAGCATCGCGTGGTCGGTCAAAGTCGCGCGCCCTGATCGGCCGCCAGCAGTTCGGCCGGCAGCGGCAACGCGGCGAGGCCACGCGCCAGCAGCATCGCCTGAAAGCGTTCGCCCATCTGGTCGGGCAACATCAGCTTCTTCACCTGTTGCGCGAGCCGATAGCGACTGTGTTCGTCGTCGATCAGCGCCTGCGCCTCGACGAACACGTCCTGCAGTCCGGCGCCGATCAGGAACTGCGCCTGCGGCAGATACGCCGCCACGCCGAAGCCGGCGCTGTTGCCGGCCTCGGCCAGCGCGGTG
>JBEPVP010000202.1:0-6606 GCA_041690935.1 Rhodanobacter sp. | reverse complement strand
TGCCTGGCGTGGTGATGGTGGTCGGCGGCGTGCCGCACGACATGCGTCTGGGCATTGCCGTCGGCGTGTTGTCGGCGTTGTTCGTGGCGTTCTTCGGCTCGCTCAACAAGCGGCTGGTGGAACACGGCGATCCGCTGACCGTGACCTTCATCGAACTGGGCACCGGCACCATCTTCCTCACCCTGCTCGCGCCCCTGCTGCCGCACGCGGGCCCGGCCTTCGTGCTGCCGAACCTGCACGACGCGCTGCTACTGCTGGCACTGTCGTTCGGCTGCACCCTGCTGCCGTTCACGCTGGCGCTGGTCGCGCTGCGCCACCTGAGCGCATTCGGCACGCAGATGGTGACCAACCTGGAACCGGTCTACGCGATCGTGCTGGCGATCGTGCTGCTGGGTGAGCAGCGCGAACTGGACGGCTGGTTCTACGCCGGCGTGGCGGTGATCCTGGCCGCGGTGTTCGTGCATCCGCTGCTGAATCGCCAGCGCCGCGTGACGGAACAACCGGAGCTGCTCGGCACCACGGAAAACCACGGCATGATCGATTAGGCCCAGCGCATCGACGGCGTCCTTGCGTACCGAACCGTACGGACAATAGCTAACGCGCGAGCAACGCAGCCGGTGCAGGTTCGACGGATCGACGGATATCGGCCGACGGAAGCAAGCGCGCCGAGTTGAGGATGAAGGCCATCTCCGACGCCACATGGATGAAGGCGGCACCCAGCGGGTTGAGCACGCCAAACGCGGCCAGCCCGACGCCGATCACGTCCACCACGATCGTGCCGATGAAATTGGCCCAGATGATCCTGCGCGTGCGCTGCGCGATCACCAGGGTGTCGACGAAGCGGGACAGGTCGTTGCCGAGCAGCACGATGTTGGCGCTCTCGCGGGCAACGTCGGTGCCCGATCCCATCGCCACGCCGACATTCGCGGCAGCCAGCGCCGGCGCATCGTTGATGCCATCGCCCAGCATCGCCACCGTGCGGCCAGTGCCGACCAGCGCACTCACCCGGTCGTGCTTGTCTTCCGGCAGCAGGTTGGCCTCGAACTCGGTGATGCCCAACTGCTCGGCGACGGCCCTGGCCACCGGCTCGGCGTCGCCCGTCAGCAGGACCGTGCGCATGCCCAGCCGCGCCAGCGCATCCATCGCCGCACGGGCTTCCGGGCGCACCTGGTCGGCCACGGCGATGGCGCCAAGAAGCCTGCCATTGCGAGCCACGAACACTTCCGATGCCGCCGCCATGCTTTCAACCAGCCCCGGCGGAACGTCCACGTCGTGATCGGCCATCAGCAAGCGGCTGCCCACCAGCAAGGTGAAACCCTGCGCAGTAGCGACAATCCCGCGTCCCGGGGTATAGCCGAAATGATCCGGTTCGGTGACGACGACGCCTTGCGCCTGGACATACGCGACGATGGCCTTGCCCAGCGGATGTTCGGAGCGGATCTCCGCCGTCGCGGCGGCGCCCAAAAGGGCCGCGGCGTCGATGCCCTCGACCGGTATCACCTGCTGCACGTCCGGCCGTCCAAACGTGAGCGTACCGGTCTTGTCGACCACCACCGTGTCGACCCGTCCCAGCGTTTCCAGATACAGGCCACCCTTGACGATGGCGCCGAGACGCGCCGCCCGACCGATCGCCCCGAGGATGGCCAGCGGCGTGCCGGCCGCGATGCCGCAGGCACCGGCCACGATCACCACCGAAATGGTCGAACGCATGTCGCGGGTGAGCAACCATGTAAGCACCGCGGCAGCCAGCGCGAAGTACACGAGGTAACCGGCCAGCTGATCGGCCAGTCGCTGTACCGGCGCGCGCGAGCGTTCGGATTGCTCGACGGCCTCGATGATCTTGCCGTAACTGGTATCGCGACCAAGGCGCTCGGCACGGATTTCAATCGCACCGGACTGGTTGATCGAACCGGCAAAGACCGGTGAACCGGCGCTGGCTTCCACCGGCATCGACTCGCCGGTGATACGCGACTGATCGAGGAACGAATGTCCGTCGATCACCACGCCATCCACCGGCACCCGACCGCCGGGATTGACCAGGATGGCGTCGCCCACGGCCAGTTCGGCGGCATCGATCTCGGCCATACCGCCGGCACGACGTACGGTGGCCGAACGGGGCAGGAAATCCAGCAGATCGCGGATCGCGCTGCGGCCGCGCGATACCGTCATGCCTTCGAGCACTTCGGCGACCAGCACGAACAGGGTGATGATCAGCGCGGTAAAAAATTCGCCGATCGCGGCTGCGGCGATCAGGGCGATGCTCATGGAAAGCTCCATGGTCATGCGCCGCGCCAGCATGTTCTCGGCCGCTTCGCGAAAAACCGGCCAGCCGCCGACCACCACTCCGGCCACGCCGATCACGCTGACGCTGGCGAACGGCTCCCATACGCGAAACCACACTGCTGCCGCGGCGAGGGCCACGAACACGATGCGCGCCGCTTCCTTGAGATCGAACGCATGATCGTGATCGCGCCCTTCGTGATCGTGTGCTTCCGGCACCGTGGTGCGTTCCAGCGCTGCCTCGGCGAGCGCCTCATCGATTGAGGGCTTGTTCGGCGTCATGAAAATCCTGGATGGCTATTTGAGGTAGGCACGGACGACATCGATCAGATCGTTGGCGCCTTTGGCCTTGTCGGGATCGGTTTCGTGATGGGGATCGACCACGTGAAAGCGGATGTGGTCTTCCAGCAGCTCAACCATCAAGCCGTTGGTGGCGCCGCGCACCGCCGCCACCAGATGCAATACCTGGCCGCAGTCTTTCTCTTCCTCCAGCGCCCGTTCGATCGCCTCGATCTGGCCGCGCAGGCGGCGTACGCGATTGAGCAGCTTGGTTTTGCCCCGAGTCGTATGTGCCATGGCGTCACTCCAAAGGACGGATAATATACCCCCCTAGTGTATTTTCTCATGTGGTCACGCCGGAAGAACGGTGTCCGCTTTGCTTCGGTCATGTACACTCAAAACATGATAACGATTCGCATCCGCAAGTTACCCGCACTCGCTTTCCTGCTCATGCTCATGGCGGGGATCGCCAGCGCACAGTCGCAGGAAGCGCGAACTTCCGTGCCGCAGACATGGCAAATGCTGGATTATCTGGCCACCGATTACGCCGGTGCCGTGAAGGGTGGCGCGGTGATCAGCCCATCCGAATATGCGGAGATGCGCGAATTCGCGGCCACCGCACGACAGCGCATCCAGGCGCTTCCCGTTGCGACCGCGACGCCCTCGTTGATATCGCAAGTTGACACCCTGATGGCGTCGATCGAGGCCAAATCATCGCCGACGCAGGTGGCGCAGCAAGCGCATGCGCTGGCCGATGCCTTGTTGCAGGCCTATCCGGTACCCACTGCACCGGAAAACGCTCCGGATCTCACGCGCGGCGCCACGCTTTACCAGAATCAATGCGCCGCCTGTCATGGCGCGACCGGTCGCGGCGATGGTCCGGCAGGCGTGCAACTCTCGCCGCGTCCAGTGGACTTCACGAACCAGATCCGCGCCGATCAGCGCAGTGCCTTGTCGCTCTACGAAGTGATCAGCCAAGGCGTGCAAGGCACGCCGATGGCCAGCTACGCGCAGCGTCTCTCGACAACGGATCGCTGGGCATTGGCGTATTACGTCGGCTCGCTGGCGTACGCCGGTGAAGCAGGCACGGGTGCGACGACGTGGCCGCACGACGCGGCGGCGCGTGCCGAAATCGCCAATCTGCAAGAGCTGTCGCGTACTCGTGTGGAGCAGCTGACACCGGTCCTTGGCACGGAGCGCGCCCGCGCCATCGTGGGTTACCTGCGCGCCCATCCCGAGGCCGTGCAACAGGCGTTGACCGGCATTCCGCTGGCCCGTGGACGTCTGGCGGCAAGTCTCGCTGCCTATCAGGCCGGGGCATCGAGCCAGGCCACCCAACTCGCCTTGTCGGCCTACCTCGATGGTGTCGAACCGGTCGAGCCGCAGCTCAATGCGCGCAATGGCGCGTTGCGTGCCCAGCTGGAAACCGCGATGGGCGCGTACCGTACCGCGTTGTCCAGCCATGCCTCCATCGACACCGTGGTGAAACAAGCCGGTGACGTGGATGGCTTGCTCGTACGCGCCCAGCAAGTCACGGCAGAGGGCGCCAGTGACGCCACGGCGACCTTCCTCGGGGCCTTCACCATCCTGGTGCGTGAGGGCCTGGAGGCCTTGCTGGTCGTGGTCGCGCTACTGGCTTTTCTGCGCAAGGCCGAACGTCCGCTGGCTTTGCGCTACGTGCATGCCGGCTGGATCCTGGCGCTGGTGGCCGGTGGCATCACCTGGGCGGTGGCCAGCTATGCGATTTTGATCAGTGGTGCCGGCCGCGAATTGACGGAGGGCTTGTCGTCATTGTTCGCCGCCGTGGTGTTGTTGAGTGTCGGCTTGTGGATGCACCAGAAGAGCATCGGTGGGCGCTGGCAGGCCTACCTGAAAGAGAAGATGGATGCCGCGCTCAATCAACGGTCGGCCTGGTTCCTGTTCGGGCTCGCCTTCATCTCGGTATATCGCGAGGTGTTCGAGACCATCCTGTTCTATGCGGCGTTGTGGAACGAAGGTCAGCAGCTATGGCTGCTGGGTGGCATTGCCGCCGGTGCGGTGACGCTCGGCCTGATCGCCTGGGTGCTGATGCGCAGCAGCCGACGCTTGCCGATCGGCACGTTCTTCTCGGCAAGCTCCGCCCTGATTGCCGTGCTCGCCATCGTCCTCACCGGCAAGGGCGTGGCGGCATTGCAGGAAGCCGGCTGGATTGCGGTGACGGTGGCGCCCGTACCGCGCATCGATCTGCTGGGCGTCTACCCGACATGGCAGTCGTCGCTGGCCCAACTCGTCGTTGTCGCGCTGCTCATCATCGGTTTCGCGATCAATATCCGTCGCGGCCGCCAGCCCATACGTTCTACCGGGACCGCCGACGAGGCGTTCCCGGACGCGGAATAGAAGGTGCCCACGATGTCAGCCGGTGCAATGAGGAACTCGCCCTGCTGCTGACCGCAGATCCTTGCGCGTGCACTCAGGTGAGATGCCGCTCGTCGTGGGAGTCGAGTGAACACGGTGCGGATGCGCTCTGGCCGTTCGCTGCGTGATCAGCCTGCAGGGTGGTGTGCATGATCGCAAAAGCGCTCATGCAGCATCGCCTCCACCAGGCGCCGGACATCGTGGCAATCGACCTCGTGCTCCACGTATACGTGCGCGGACAACGCCGGCATGCCCGAGGTCACTTCCCACGCGTGCAGATCATCCAGCCGGGTCACCGCCGGCATCGCACGGATCGCCTCGGCAATGGTCGCTGGTAGTGGCGGGGCTGATTCGTCGAGGGTAGCTTCCAGCACATCCTCAGGATTTCGAGACGCTTGAGTCCGAACGTATAACTGCCGCTGGCGGGACGGCCGGCCAGCCGCATCGGCATCAAGGCGAGACCGATGGAGCCGACGTCGGTGAGCATGTGGCCCGCGTCGGAAATCAGGCTAGTGACTTGGCCATGATGCCGACCACCACCTCGACCGCCATGAAGCCCAACAGCAGCAGCATGGCGATGGTCAGATAGCGTCCATCGGCATCCCGGGCCATGCCGTGGGCATGCTCGTGATGGTCATGATCGTGTGCATGGGGCTCGGCGGTGCCCATAGAGGTCTCCTGTGCGGCGGCCACTCTACGTGGCCACTGTGGTGTTATGTCATTGCATCGGGAAAAGGACGGGCGGCACAACGTCCGCCGTCATTCTCAGTCGATGCGCCCATCAATCGGCCACGTATGATCGACCGTGCTCAGGTAAACCCAACCGGCCACGCTTTGGTCCGTGCGGCCATGCAGCCGGATCAGCTGCACGGCTCGCTCAGTTTGATCATCCTCGCAGAACACCTCCAACTTGGCTTCCTTGGTGACGCGTGCGCCCACCTGGACGGAATAGTTCTGTTCCGAACCTTTGGAAGCTCGCGAAAGACTCCTGACCTCGGTCACCGACAGGCGGTGAAAGCCGGCCTGCTCCAGTGCACCAACGATGTCGCTCAACCGTTCCGGATGCACAAACGCCTTCAATGCTTTCATGGTGTTTCCTCCTGCACAGCCCGCCGGGCCGCGCGTTCTTCGATCCAGTCGTACAGCAAGGGCAACAGCACCAAAGTCAGCAGTGTTGATGTAATCAGGCCGCCGACCACCACGGTGGCCAGCGGTCGCTGGGTTTCGGCACCCACACCGCTGGACAGAAGCATCGGCACCAGGCCGAGGATCGCCACACTGGCGGTCATCAGCACCGGACGCATGCGCAGCGCCGTTCCGCGGATCACCGCATCACGTACGGACAATCCGTGCTCGCGTTGCTCGTTCAAGAACGTCACCAGCACGATGCCGTTCAACATCGCCACGCCAAACACCGCGATAAACCCGATCGCTGATGGCACCGACAGGTATTGCCCGGTGATCGCCAGGGCGACGATGCCGCCGATGGTGGCGAACGGCACGTTGGCCAGGATCAGCACCGCGTGCTTGACCGAATTGAACATCGTGTAGAGCAGCACGAAGATGAAGAAGATCGTGGTCGGCACGATCAGCGACAACCGCGACAACGCCCGCTGCTGGTTCTCGAACGCACCACCCCATTCGGAGTTGTAG
>JBEPVP010000201.1:0-6627 GCA_041690935.1 Rhodanobacter sp. | reverse complement strand
GTGTATAAGAGACAGGAATGACAGTAAATCGACGCGTACGGCGACCTGGCGCGCGCGAGCGAGCGCGGGAGCGGATCCCCACGCGGCGTTCGCCAGCACGACGTCGTTGCCCGTCAGCAATGGGTGCAACGAAAATTCACCGTGGAGGTCACCGTTGATCGCGAACGAACGATCGAACTTGCCACTCAGGTAGTGGGCCAGCGGCGCGCGTACCCAGTTCCAGTCGAAGGTGGCGACCACGATCAGCAGCACCGCGATCAGGGCCAGCAGCACCACGGCGATCCAGCTCAGCACTTTGCGACTGCGTTTCATCTCTTGCTCCAGCAGTGACCAGGGCATGACCGATCATCCGGCTCCCTTGATAGTCGGCAGCGTGAAAAGATTATGTGGACGACGAATCGCCAGCGGTGCTGGCGGGTCAGGCCGCGATCTGGACTTCCGCGCGCCGGCTGAACCGGTAGACCGCCGCTGGCGGCAGGTTCAGCAAGGCACTGCCGACACGTTGCGCCTGCAGGTCGAGTCGGTCGAGCAGCGTCTTTGGCAGCGGGCAGCGCGGGCCGTAGGTGAACTGGTAGAACATGCCGCCGCTGCGCAGCTGGCGCTCGAACACGCCTTGCACGATCGCGGCGACCTGGGCCGCCGGCATCGACAGCAGCGGCAGCCCGCTGACCACGGCGCAGGCGCGTTCCTCGCCGAACAGCGATTCGGTATGGCCGAGCTGTGCCGCGTCCATGCGCAGGATCGTGGCCTTGGGATAGCGCCGGGCCAGCGCATCGGCGAAGTGCGGGTCGGCCTCGATCAGCGCGAGTCGATGCGCCGGCACGCCGCGCGCCAGCAGGGCGCGAGTCAACGCGCCGGTGCCCGGACCCAGCTCGATCACCGGACCATCCATCTGGCTGACGTGCATGGTCATCAGCCGGGCCAGCGCCGCCCCGGACGGGGTCACCGCACCGATGCCGCGCGGATCACGCAGCCAGGCACGCAGAAAGACCAGGGTGTCGTTCAACGCCATGAAACAAGATCCGCCATCGGCCAGCCAAGTCGCAAGGTAACCGATGCGGCTGAACAGGATGTTGGCCGGGCGCGGTCAGTACGCGTCAGCGCGCGCCGTGGTGGCGGCTTTCGGCTCACGTACGGGAATGTCGATGCTGCACAGGTCGACCCTGCCGGCGGGCCGGGTGTAGAACGCGTTGCGGCCGTTACGCCTGGCGTCGACCAGCGCGGCGAACGTCGGGCTGTCGGTGCGCAGCACTTCAAGCGCCGGGCGATCCTTCACCGGGATATCGGCGGCGAGCCGTACCGAGGTGATGGTGATGCGTTGCGCCGGCTTGGTGTAGAAACCCATCGGCTCGGCACCACGGGGCAGGCCCGACAACAGCGGCATGCCTTCCAGCACGCGGCCGGCGACGGCGAGGTTTCGATCGAGCCGGCGCGGTGCCTGGCCGATCACCGCGTACAGCGAGCTGCCGCTGCCGGTTTGCGGATCGACATCGCGCGCCACGCCGACGGCGCCGTAGCAATGGGTCAGCCATTCCTGCCCGCTGGTCGGATCGCGCGCTGCCGGAAAGCCTTCGCTGAAACCGACCTCGGGCGCGTAGACATCGCCGTCCGGCAGCGCCGTCCACGGCAGCTTCGCGTCGATCGCGCGGGTATATTCCGGCGGCAGCGTCTTGTGCGCCTTGCCCAGCGAACGGATCTTGCTCTTGTCGCCATTGTCGTCGTCGTTCGGGTCGCCCCACTGGGTCACGAAATTGTCCTGCACCCGGATGATCGCCAGCCCGTCGAAGTAGTGCCCACGCACCAGGGTGCGGATGTTCGCCGCGTGCAGCGGAGTGAAATCCGGCGCCAGCTCGATCACCACGCGGCCGGTCGGCAGCTGCATGAACAGCAGGTTCTGCGGATCGGGCGTGCGCCACTCGGCCGGCGTCGACTTGGCCAGCAACTCCTTCGCGGTCGGCGTGGGTTTCTGCTCGGCGGCACTGGCGGGGAATGCCAGCAGGCTGCTGGTCAGCGCAAGTGCGGCGATGAGATGGTGGCGAAGCATGGCGTTTCCCTTGAGCAAGCGAATGGCGAGGGATGCAACTTAGCAGAGTGGCACATGTCGCTTGCCCTTTGGGTGCGTTCGGACGATGTACGCCACACATTCTTTTGGGAACCGAGCACCGTCTGGACCACCGATGGGGAAAGTCTCTGACTGGCCACCTCCGGCCACAGGCTGCCGTCTGGAGGCCTCCACAATGCTGCCCCATAGCGACCGTTGGATGCGCGCCTTTTTAGCACTCGCGGCAGCTCGTGCAGCGCAATGTCAGAGTTGTTTAGCAGCCCGATGCCACCTGAACAATGCTCCGGCCTGAAAGCGAAGGCTCAGGTTCCTGAACCTTAAAGCCAGCCCATGATCACCCTGGAGATCGCAATCTGGCTTGACCAGTAGTGTTCGAATTTCGGCAGATGGTCGGTGATGTCGGCCACGCGACGGTTGTAGAAAACATGCGCCTGCACAGGCGGCAGTAGTGCCTGTTCGACGAAGTTCTTCGACGGCACGAACACCAGCTTGAGCGGTCCTGCGCCCATCGTCTCCATCGCCGGCTTGCCGCATTTTGCGCAGCGGGTGCGGTTGAGATTCGGCGGGAGTCGGTACTTCTTGTGGATGAGCGCGTCGGTGCCCTTCATTTCAATCTGATGCGCCATCAGCACCGATACGTCGGAGAACGCCTCACCGGTAAAGTTCTGGCAGAACAGGCAGTGGCATACGAAGCGCGCGGTCGGTGCCCTGGTGGTTTCAAACGAGAAGGTGCCGCAGGTGCAGCTGCCGTGCAGATGCGTGTGGTTGTGCTTGGCCATGGTTTCCGCCTCTGAGTTGGGAAGCTGCTGTGCCTAGCGCAGCACGAAGCCGAGGATGCGTTCGGCCATCTTGCCGAACGGTGCGCGCAGCAAGGTCGTGCTGTTCCAGCGACCCTGTTCGTAGATGCCCTTGGCGTGGCTGAGTCGGCGGAAGCCTTCGATGCCGTGATAGGCGCCGATGCCGCTCGCGCCGACGCCGCCGAAGGGCAGGTCGTCCTGCGCGATGTGCATGATGGTGCCGTTGATCGTGACGTTGCCTGAGGTCGTGCCGTCGAGCACTCGCCGCTGCGCCGCCTTGTCATGCCCGTAGTAATAGAGCGCGAGCGGTCGGGGACGCGCGTCGACAAAAGCGATCGCCTCCTCAATCGTGCGATAGGTAAACACCGGCAGGATCGGCCCGAAGATTTCTTCATGCGCGATCGTCATGTCGTCGGTGACGTTGAGCACCACGGTCGGCCGCATCGCGCGCGGGTGAGCGTTCTGCCCCTCACGGCCCACCTCGCGCACAGTCGCGCCCTTGGCGCGGGCATCCTGCAGCAGGCCGTTCAGCCGAGCCAGGTGCCGGTCGTTGACCACCCAGGTGTAATCCTCACCCGCGGGGCCATCAGGATAAGCGGCGCTTACGGCGGCATCGTAGCTGGTCAGAAAACTGGCAAGGTCGTCCGCATGCACGAGCGCATAGTCGGGTGCGATGCAGGTCTGGCCACCACTCACCAGCTTGCCGAACACGATACCGGCGCTGGCGTGATCCAGTGGATGTCCCTTCTCGACGATGACCGGCGACTTGCCGCCCAGTTCAAGCGTGACGGGGACGAGATTCGCACTGGCCGCCTGCATCACCTTGTGTCCGACGACCGTGCTGCCGGTGAAGATCAGATGATCGAACGGCAAGGCGGAGAACGCGGCACCGATCGCGGCATCGCCGTTGACGACAGCAATCTGGTCCGCCGGAAACAGCGAGCCCAGCATCTCTTCGAGCAGCGCGTTGATCGTCGGGGTGAACTCGGACGGCTTCAGCATCACGCGGTTGCCGGCCGCCATGGCCGTGACCACCGGCATCAGGGCGAGCACAACCGGGTAGTTCCACGGCGCCATCACGCCGACCACGCCTAGCGGCTGATACTCGACCCGTGCGGAGCCAGCGCGCATGTGGATGGCCACGTGGCGCTTTTCGGGGCGCATCATGCGCGGCAGCTGCTTGAGCAGGTAGTCGATCCCGCCGATCAGCCCGGCCAGTTCCATGATGCTCGTCTCGTGCCGCGAGCGATGACCAAAGTCGGTGTTGATCGCCGCTTCGATCCTGCTGCGATGGGCGATCAGCGCTGCCCTGAGTTTGGACAGGTCGGCGCGGCGATCGGCCAGCGAAGGCGCGCCGTCACGGCGATACGCGGCGCGCTGTGCCGCAAGCACTTTGGCTGGATCGACAGAAGAGGAAACGGTGGTATCAGCGTTCACGGCAAAGGTCCTTGAATGGAGTGAGGTGGCTCAGTCGCTCGTGCGATATCGAGCAGCGACCTGATCCTGATGCAGGCCGCCGATAACGGCCTGGCGTGCGCTGTCATAGGCGTGCCACGCGGCATCATCAGCGAGCGGCGGAATCGTCACCGTCTCGCGTCGATCGAAGCCGACCAGCGCCGCGTCGACGAGGTCGCCGACTTCCATCATCGGCGGCAATGTTGAAGGATCGGCACCGGCGCGATCCCAGATCTCGGTCTTGGTCGCTGCCGGCAGCACTGCCTGCACGTAGACGCCGTGCGGGGCAAGTTCGATGCTCAGCCCCTGCGACAGGAACTGCACGAACGCCTTGGTCGCGCCATATACGGTCGCGCGGAATTCCGGGGCAAGCCCCACCACCGAACCGATGTTGATGATCGCCCCGTCGCCGGCCTTGGCCAGCCGCGGCGCCACCGCGCTCGCCAGACGAACCAGCGCCGTGGTGTTGAGCGCAACGAGGCGCGCCACCTGCTCGGTCGGTTGATCGATGAACTGCCCACTGAGGGCGGCGCCTGCATTGTTGACGAGGATGCCGATCCGCTCGTCGTCGCGCAGCCGCGCCTCGACCGTGGCGACGTCCTCCGCTCGGGTCAAGTCCGCAGTGAGGATGTCGATGGCCACGCCGAAATCGGCACGCAATTGCGCCGCCAGCGCCTCCAGCCGCGCCGTATCGCGCGCAACAAGGACGAGGTCATGGCCGCGGCGCGCAAAGCGCTCCGCATAGGTGGCGCCGATACCGGATGAGGCGCCGGTGATGAGGACGGAATGCTTGGTAGTCATGTGCGCGGTTTTCCTATGGTGCCCGGGGTACCGGGCAGGGGATGCGCATTATAGAGTATGATCGTAATCTAAAGTCAAGCAGCCTGATCAGAGGTTGGGCTTGCCATCGCGCCGCGCCGCCCTGCAGGACAAGACACCTCATTTCGCTTATATTACGAACGAAATATAAAAACCGGCTCATGGCTGATCCATGGCTGGTCGATCAAACGGAGTAGGCAACGATGCGAGTTTCGCGGGAACAGGCCGAAGAGAATTACCAGCGCGTCATCGACACCGCCGCGGGTCTGCTGCGCGAGCATGGCTATGACGGGATCGGGGTGGCCGACCTGATGAAGGCGGCCGGGCTGACGCAGGGCGGTTTCTACCGCAACTTTGCTTCCAAGGACGACCTGATCGTCAAGGCCACCGGCCGCGCGCTGGAAGCCACCGGAGCGATGCTGCAAGAGGAACTGACCGCCGCACCCGAGGCGGCATTTCAAACCCTCATCGCGCACTATCTTTCCGGCGAGCATCGCGATGGAAAAGCCAGCGGCTGCATCCTGCCCGCGCTGGCCGCGGACTCCGCGCGCCGTGACGATCCGGCACTGCGTGCGGTCTTCATCAATGCCATCGAAGCGTATCTGCACGCCCTGGCCGCCATCGCCCCGAGCATGCCCGAAGGAGCGCGCGCGCGCGCCCCGGAGGCGATCCTTGCCGAGATGGTCGGTGCCGTCGTGCTGGCACGCGCGATGGGCGCGGGCGACAAGGCAGACAAGCTGCTCGATGCCGTGACCCGCGACCTGACGGATGCCGCGCCGGTCGGCTGAAGTCGATGACGAAGGAGACGGGTGATGCCGGTATTCAACGCCCATATTCCCGCCGGACGGTTTTCGCGCGACGACAAGCGAGCGCTCGCCGACGCGCTCAATCAGTCGCGGGTGCAGACTCCCAGACATTCTCGAAGGCGACCGCTTCGTCATGCTGAGCGAGCACGGGCCGGACGAACTGCTTCTGCACCCGACCTTCATGGACATGCAGCGTGATCCCGCCAGCGCGATGATCATCACCGTCATGCTCGGGGCGCATCGGCCGATCGATGACAAGCGCAAACTCGTCGTCGCAATCAACGCGCTCGTTGTTCAAGCGGTCGGCGTTTCACCCGACGATATCTTCATCACACTCATTCCTGTGCCGAACGAGAACTTCTCGTTCGGGCGGGGCAAGTTGCAGCTCGCGGAGGGAAGTCCTCGCTCGTGAGTGTGCAGGCATGCGGGTTGCTGCGACTTGCGAAACGCCGGCAACTGACCACGTCGGCCAGGCAACTGACCAGCCTCGCCAGTGAAACTGGTCGCGGCAGGGGCACGCGCTGCTCTTCGTTGCCAGCGCGTTATTCATCTCCGACGTCGGGGCTGATAGCCACCAGCGGGGCCGGCGAGACTCGACAGGTTTGCTGAGCGGCGAGGTGAACTGGCTGCAGTCGGCCAGAAGCTGCCGGTCGACGATAATTATTCGCTGCCAGGAAGCGGGCACTCG
>JBEPVP010000200.1:0-6641 GCA_041690935.1 Rhodanobacter sp. | reverse complement strand
GCCCGCGCGGCCTCGCGGCTTGGGCGCCGGCGCACGGCTGGCATGTCGGGCACAGCTGCACCGATGGCGTATTTGTCGACGGTCGGGCGATCGAAGCTGGGGACTTCTCCGGGCCGGCCGGTGCGCGTGAGGTGCTGCGCCAGCCGCAGATCGATGCCGCGGTGCTGGAAACCGCCCGTGGCGGCATCCTGCGGCGCGGCCTCGCCGTGCAGCGCGCGGACGTGGCGGTGGTCACCAATGTCAGCGACGACCACTTCGGCGAATACGGCATCCACGATCTGGATGGACTGGCCGCGGTCAAGCTCACCATCGCGCGCGTGCTTGGCACCGATGCGCCGCTGGTGCTGAATGCCGATGACCAGGTGTTGGTCAGCCAGGTCGCCGCGCTGTCGACTTCGATCGCCTGGTTCGCACTCGGCGATGCGCATCCGCTGCTGCGCGCGCGGCGCGAACAGGGCGGCAGCACCTGCGGCGTGCGCGACGGCCATTTGCAGCTGTTCCATCAAGGCCTCGATCACGATCTCGGTGCGGTTGCGCAGATGCCACTGAGCTTCGCCGGCAGTGCGAGCTACAACATTGCCAATATCGCGGCATCCACGCTGGCCGCCGCGGCGCTCGGTATTCCCGCCGACATCATCGCCGGCGTGCTGGCGCACTTCGGCAGGGCCCACGCCGACAACCCCGGTCGCCTGCAGCACTGGCGCTTCGGCGCGCTGCAGGTGTTCGTCGACTACGCGCACAACCCCGAAGGCTTGCGCGGTCTGCTCGGCGTCGCCACGAAATCACTGGGCAATGGACGGCTTGGCCTGGTATTGGGTCAGGCCGGCAATCGCGAAGACGCCGACATCCGTGAACTCGCCGCAGTCGCTGCCAGCTTTCATCCGCAGCGAGTGGTGCTGAAGGACATTGAGGGTTTCATGCGCGGCCGCGCGACCGGCGAGGTCGCCAGCATCCTGCACGACGAGCTGCTGCGCCGCGCCGTGCCGGCGGACGCATTGATCGAATGTCTCGATGAACTCGATGCCGTGCGCGGTCTGCTCGACTGGGCGCGTGACGGCGATGTGCTGGTGCTGCCTACGCATGGCGCGCAGGCGCGTCAGGCAGTGGTGGAGCTGCTGGATGGGCTGCAGTCCACGGGTTGGGTCGCGCACGCGCCGTTGCCGTGATGCCCACTGACGTAGCCTTTTGGCAGGCTGGAGGGGCCTTGCATAACCATATTTTGCCGTCATCCCGGCGAAAGCCGGAGGCGCTTTTCAACAGCGAAGCTGGTCATCCAGCGACTTCAAGCCCTTGAGATGCAACGTCACTAGTTTCCGGCTTTCGCCGGAATGACGTATTTGCTGGGTCTATACGAAATTCCTGGAGTATCGGACACCCACTCCAACCTGCTTGCTGACCGATTCCCGAGCTAACCCGATCACCCTGAGCGTAGCGAAGCGAAGTCGAAGGGCTGCGCAGGGCTTCGACTTCGCGCCTGTGGCGCTACGCTCAGCCCGAACGGTAGGAGTTCGAGGTTTCCTCCCTCTAGCAGCAGCGCCCGCCGCCGCCCCTGTAGCGCGCTTCCTGGCGCTCGCGGAAGAACGCCTTGTAGTCGGGCACTGGGCGGTCGGGATGATGCTCGCGCAGGTGCTTCACGTAGACGTCGTAGTCGGGTACGCCGCAGCACAGGCGGGCTGTCTGCACCGCCCACTTGCGCACGGACTGGAAGGTCGCGTTCGTCATCACGGCATCCTCAGCTGGCCACGCTGCTCAGCGCCACATACGGTTCCTCGTGCGCGGTCGCGTGGTTGGTATTCCAGGCTTTCAACAAGGCGCGCAGGCAGAACAGCACCATCGCCACGATCAGCGCCATGAACAGGCCGGTGAGCGCCATGTCGACGTAGTTGTTGGTGACGATGCGCTGCATTTCCGTCATGGTCTTGGCCGGAGCCAGCAACTGGTTCTGCTGCATCGCGGCGGCGTACTTGTTGGCGGCGGCGGTGAAACTGATCGGGCCGACCAGCTTCTGGTAGCCGGCGGTGAGCGTGCAGACGATCAGCCACAGCGCCGGGATACCTGCCACCCACACGTAGCGCTCGCGCTTGAGCTTCACCACCACCACGGTCGCCAGCATCAGCGCGATCGCGGCCAGCATCTGGTTGGCAATGCCGAACAGCGGCCACAGGGTGTTGATGCCGCCCAGCGGATCGACCGCGCCCTGATACAGGAAGTAGCCCCACAGGAACACGCAGATCGCGGTGGCCAGCAGGTTGCCGGTCCATGAGGTGGTTTCCTGCAGCGGCTTGTGGATGAGGCCGGCGATCTCCTGGATCATGAAGCGGCCGACGCGGGTGCCGGCGTCCACCGTGGTCAGGATGAACAGTGCTTCGAACAGGATCGCGTAGTGGTACCAGAACGCCATCATGCCGCTGCCGGGCAGGATGTTGTGCAGCAGCTGGGCCATGCCCACGGCTAGCGTCGGCGCGCCACCGGCGCGGCTGAGGATGCTGTTCTCGCCAATATTTCTGGCGGTCTGGATCAGTTCATCCGGCGTCACCACGAAGCCCCACTGGCTGATCGTGGTGGCCGCTTCCTGCACGGTCGTGCCGATGATCGCGCTGGGCGAGTTCATCGCGAAGTAGACGCCCGGGTGCAGGTAGGTGGCGGCGATCAGCGCCATGATTGCCACGAACGCCTCCATCAGCATGCCGCCGTAGCCGACCATGCGCGCCTGGCCTTCGTTTTCGAGCAGCTTGGGCGTGGTGCCGGAGGCGATGATCGAATGCCAGCCGGACACCGCGCCGCAGGCGATGGTGATGAACAGGAACGGGAACAGGTTGCCGGCGAATACCGGGCCGGTACCGTCGATGAATTTGGTCACCGCGGGCATCTGCAGGGTCGGCGCAGCGATGAAGATCGCCAGCGCCAGCAGTGCGATGGTGCCGATCTTGAGGAAGGTGGAAAGGTAGTCGCGGGGCGCCAGCAACAGCCACACCGGCAGCACCGAGGCGCAGAAGCCGTAGCCGATCAGCCACCAGGCCAGCGCCTTGGCGTCGAAGTCGAACAGCGGCGCCAGCGTGGCGGAGTCGGCCACATACTTGCCGAACCAGATCGAGGCCAATAGGAGAGCCAGCCCGATGATAGACACCTCGAGGATGCGGCCGGGGCGGAACCAGCGCATGTAACCGCCCATCAAAAACGCGATCGGAATGGTGCAAGCCACCGTGAACGTGCCCCACGGGCTGTGCGTGAGTGCCTTGACCACCACCAGCGCCAGCACCGCCAGCACGATCATCATCAGCACCAGCACGCCGATCATCGCCACGATGCCGGGCACCGGTCCGAGCTCCTCGCGCAGCATGTGACCGAGTGAGCGGGCATCGCGGCGCAGCGACAGGCCGAGGATCATGAAGTCCTGCACCGCGCCGGCAAACACCACGCCGAACAGGATCCACAGCGTGCCGGGCAGGTAGCCCATCTGCGCCGCCAGCACCGGGCCGACCAGCGGGCCGGCGCCGGCGATCGCGGCGAAATGGTGGCCGAACACCACCCACTTGTCGGTGGGCACGTAGTCGAGGCCGTCGTTGCGCAGCACCGAGGGTGGGGCGCGGGTGGGATCCATCTGCAGTACCGAGTGCTCGATGAACTTGCCGTAGAAGCGGTAACCGATCGCGAAGACGGAGATGGATGCAGCCACCAGCCAGATCGCATTGATCGGTTCGCCACGCCTCAGCGCCACCACGCCCAGACAGAACGCGCCGACGATGGCGATGGCGACCCACAGGATCTTGCTGGCCGGACTCGGCTTGGGGATGACGGCTTGCATGGACGGCTCTCCTCGGCTATGTGGCAAGAGTCGTCCTGCCGGCTGCGGGGGTCAATGCCAAAACGGGGCGATCGGTATTCGCCATTGGTCGAATAGACGGTGGCGCACAGGTACGCCTGCGCGTCATGGCGGCGGTAAACTGGGCAAACCGTCGACTACCAGGAATTCGTCATGCGCATCCCGGTTCGCCATGGTCTGCTCGGCCTCGCCCTCGTCGTTGCAACCCTGCCGGTTACCGCCGCCGGCTCCGGCCAGTTCAAGGATCTGCTGAACAAGGTCAAGCAGTCGACGCACACTTCCAACGCGTCGCAACTGGGCAGCAATCTGCCGACCAGCGACATCGCCGCCGGCCTCAAGGAAGCGCTGGCCAAGGGCACCACCAACGCGATCAACAGCCTCGGCCGCGACGGCGGCTTCTGGAACAACAGCAAGGTGCGCATCCCGCTGCCGGGGAAGCTCGAACAAGCCGGCAAGCTGGCGCGCCAGCTCGGCCAGGGCGCGAAGGTGGACGCGTTCGAGCTGAGCATGAACCGCGCCGCGGAGAAGGCGGTGCCGCAGGTGGCGCAGATCTTCGGCGACGCGATCCGCAAGATGACCCTGGATGACGCGCGCGGCATTCTGACCGGCGGCGACCACGCGGCCACCGACTTTTTCCGCCGCGTCGCCGGCGATGCGCTGACCGCGCGCATCCATCCGATCGTGGCCAGGGCCACCGACAGCGTCGGCGTCACCCAGAAGTACAAGTCGTTCACCTCCGGTAGTGGCGGTGGTGCGCTTGGCGGCGCGCTGGGTTCGCTGGGCTCGCTCGGCGGCGGCAAGTCGAACAAGGGCGGCAGCGCGCTCGATCTGGACGACTACGTGACCAGCAAGACGCTGGACGGCCTGTTCACCACGATCGGCGAGCAGGAACAGTCGATCCGCCACAATCCGGGCGCGCGCAGCACCGAACTGCTGAAGAAGGTATTCGGCGGTTGAACCCGCTGGCGGGTTCAACCAATTGGCACGCGGCTTTGCTCGGTGTTTGCAGTTGAAGCACTGGAGAGCACCGCTTGCATTGGGGCCGCATCGACCACAATTCATCAGGTAACGGCGTTCGGGCGCGAGGCACGCATGATCCGCGAAATTCTTAAAATGGGCGATCCGCGCCTGCTGCGCATCGCCCCGCTGGTACCGCGTTCGATGCTGGGCAGCGCGGAACTCGACACCCTGATCGCCGACATGTTCGAGACCATGCAGGCCGCCGACGGCGTGGGTCTTGCCGCACCGCAGATCGGCGTCGACCTGCAGCTGGTGATCTTCGGCTTCGACAGCAACGAACGTTACCCCGATGCACCGGCGGTGCCGCGCACGATCCTGCTCAACCCGGTGGTCACGCCGCTGTCGCAGGACATGGAAGAAGGCTGGGAGGGCTGCCTGTCGGTGCCCGGCCTGCGTGGTGCGGTGAGCCGCTGGTCGCTGATCCGCTACGAAGGCGTCGACCCGCAGGGTGGCCGCATCGAGCGCACCGCCGAGGGTTTCCACGCCCGCGTGGTGCAGCACGAATGCGATCACCTGATCGGCCGGTTATACCCCACCCGCATCACCGACTTCAGCAAGTTCGGCTATACCGACGTGCTGTTTCCGGGACAGGACATGGGAGACGAATGATGCGCGCGATATGGAATGACACCGTACTGGCCGAGAGTGACGACACCGTGGTGGTCGAGGGCAATCACTATTTCTCTGCCGACTCGCTCCGGCGCGAGCACTTCCGCTCCAGCGACCATCACAGCCAGTGCCCGTGGAAAGGCACGGCCAGTTACTACGATGTCGTTGTCGGCGATGACATCAACGCCCAGGCCGCCTGGTACTACCCGCAACCGAAAGAGGCCGCCGCGCAGATCGAGGGTCGTGTAGCGTTCTGGCGTGGCGTTGAGGTAGTGGGCTGACTGCCACGGTTGCCGCTCGCGCAACACATCGTGGATGATGCAGCACGCCCGAAAGAGTGCCGTCCGACATGTCGCCAGCGGAATCATCGCGGACCGGGATTCGTCCTGATATCAGCGCCCGCAATCCCGGCATCGATCTGCTGCGCGGACTGGCGATCGTGCTGGTGGTGTTCAATCACATCGGCTTGCGTATACCGCTGAAAACCACGGCGCTGGCCGATGTGCTGCCGACCTGGTTGCTGAGTCGGCTGAACTACAACGGCTACGAAGCGGTGTTCGTGTTCTTCGTGATCTCCGGGTTCCTGATCGCGGGCAACGCGCTGCGTCGCTGGGGCAGTCTCGATCGGATCGACATGCGTGCGTTCTATGCGCGGCGTTTCGCCCGCATCGTGCCGTGTCTGCTGGTGCTGCTGGGCGTGCTCAGCGTGCTGCACCTGGCCGGTGTGCGCGACTACACGATCACCCACGCGAATCAGTCGCTGCCGCGCGCGATCATCGCCGCGCTCGGCCTGCACCTGAACTGGTACGAAGGCCAGACCGGTTATCTGCCGGGCAACTGGGACGTGCTGTGGTCGCTGTCGATCGAGGAGCTGTTCTATCTCGCGTTCCCGCTCGTGTGCCTGCTCACGCGGCGACGCGAAGTGCTGGTGCCATTGCTGGCGCTGCTGGTGGTGTCGATGCCGTGGACGCACGCGGCTTTGCGTGGCAACGAGATCTGGCAGGAGAAGGCGTACCTGCCCGGCATGTCGGCGATCGCCATCGGCGTGCTCGGCGCGTTGCTGGCATCGCGCTGGCAGGCGCCACGACGCACGGCCACCTTGCTGGGCTGGCTTGGCATGCTCGGACTGGTCGCGGTGATGCTGGATGGCGTCGTGCTGTGGAGTTTGCTGCGCGATGGCTACCTGCTG
>JBEPVP010000199.1:0-6645 GCA_041690935.1 Rhodanobacter sp. | reverse complement strand
GCCGCGCGGGTGCGGCGCGCCCGCGGGCGGCGGCGCGACGGCAAGCCGGCCGAGGCGCTGGCGCTGCTGATCCCCGAAGCGGACAAGGGCACGCTGACCCCCGGCGGCTGGCGCGAACTGGCGCTGGCGGCGCTGGCCAACGGCGATATCCGGCGCGCGCGCGACGCGCTCGATCCGCTGCAGAAGAGCGGCGCGCTCGGCAGCCGTGCCTATGCGGCGCTGGAAGCGCAGGTGCTGATCGCCAGCCTCAACGCCGCGCCGGATGGCGCCAGCCTCAACGCGCTGTGGACGCAATTGCCGAAGGGGCAACGCCGGGTGCCCGCGGTGATCGACGCCTACGCTCGCCGCGCGGCCACGTTCGGCCTGATCCTGCCGGCAATGGACGAAGTGGAATCCGCACTGCGCCGCGAGTGGTCGCCGCTGCTGATCGAAACCTACGGCACGCTGGCGGGCGACGATGTCGAAGCGCGCCTGCGTCGCGCCGAAGGCTGGCTCGACGCGCACCCCAACGATGCCAGCCTGCTGCTCACGCTGGGACGCATGTGCGTGCGGCTGAAGCTGTGGGGCAAGGCCCATCAATACTTGCAGCGCTCGCTGGCGCTCGCACCCGGCACCGCTGAATGGGAAGCGCTTGGCGATGTGTTCGACGGCCAGGGCGATGCGGCGCAGGCGCAGCGCTGCTATCGCAACGCGCTGGCATTCGGCCGTAGTGAAGCAGTCGTGTCGTTGGCGCAGCGCGGTCAACCCGGGCAGCCAGATACGCATCCGACGGCGATCGAGGAGCGCGATGTGCATGGGATGCCGCGCCTGCGCGAGTAAGCATCGCCACGGCGATGCTCACCACCTTCGCCATCCCGGGTGAATCGACTTTCCCGGTTGCTGTGGCGTACGGATGCTCTAGGTTGAGGCTGCAGCGTGATCTTTCATCGCGCCAGCGCATGAGTCCCAGCGGCTCCCGAAGCTCCGCACGATGGTTCGATGTCAAGTCGGCGACGTTGACTCTGCACTTGTGCGGGGGGCGGGTTCTCGTGGTGTTTCATTACGGCCGCCTTGTACGCACGCCCCGTCTGCGACGCCGCACCACAGCGTGGTCCCGTGCTGGAGGCATAGACTGTCGGAGCCGATGCGGATTGGCCCGGATCACTAGTCAAGGATCATTCCATGCCACGAAACCAGTTTGACGCCCCAGCCTCAAAGGCCTGGCCGGCGATAGCGGCGGCTGCCCTGCGCGTCGCCTTTGGTGTCATCTGGGCGGTGGGTGCCGCACTGACCTGGTCACCCGATTTCGCCGTCCACTACGTCGGATACCTGCACAATGCGGCGCAGGGGCAGCCTGGCTGGCTGGCCGGCTGGTTCGCGATGTGGATCGCGCTGGTGACGCCACACGCGATGCTGTTTACCTGGCTTACGCGTATCGTCGAAACCACGATCGCACTGGCGCTGCTCACCGGTTTTGCGCGCAAGACCTTGTACGTGGTGGGCGCCTTGTTCAGCCTGCTGGTGTGGAGCACGGCCGAGGGTTTTGGCGGGCCCTATACCGTCGGCGCGAACAACATGGGCACCGCGATCACCTACGTGCTGATTTTCGTGGCCCTGATCGCCATCAACACGCGTGGCGGCCGCAGTCCGTACAGCCTCGACTACTTCATCGAGAAGCGCTGGCCACGCTGGCGCCGTGTCGCCGAGTGGGGCAGCAGCGAGACGCTGGCGCAGGAACCGCAGCGCCTGCCACTGGGTGTGCAGATTCCGGCCATGCTCGGCGTCCTGGTCCTGCTGGTTTTCCTGATTGGAGGTCTGCACAGCAGCATGAACGTCCAGTCGCCATCGCCCACGGCCGCGGCCGCCGCGGTGTCGCCGCTGGCGATGGCGTCAAGCAATCCGATCGCCAGTCCTCGCGATGCGCGCCTGCCACCGCTGATTGGCACGGGTGACAGTGTCGACGTGCACCTTGATGCATCGGACAACAAGGTCGCCATTGCCAGCGGCGTCGATTACCAGGCGTGGACCTTCGGTGGCACGGTGCCGGGCCCGATCATCCATGTGCGCGAGGGGCAGAAGGTCAACGTGACCTTCAGCAACAGCGGCACGATGCAGCATTCGATTGACTTCCATGCGGCGATCACCGCGCCGAGCGAGAATTACGTGGAGGTCATGCCCGGCAAGTCGATCAAGTTTTCGTTCGTGGCGCAGGTCGCTGGTGCATTCCTGTACCACTGCGGCACGCCGCCGGTGCTGCTGCATATCGCCAACGGCATGTACGGCGTGCTGGTCGTTGATCCGGCCACGCCGCTGCCACCGGCCGACGCGAGTTACGTCATCGAGCAGAGCGAGTGGTATACGCAGCAGGTTGCGGATCACCTGATGGGTGCCAACTACGAAAAGATGTTGCAGGAGCGCCCCGATGAGGTCGTGTTCAATGGTGCCGCCTTCCAGTATCGCGACCATCCGCTGGTGGCGACTGCCGGCAAGCGTGTGCGCCTTTACGTCGTGGACGCCGGCCCGGATCTGTGGAGCTCGTTCCACGTCATCGGCGCCATCTTCGACAAGGTTTATCCCGACGGTGATGCGACGCATGCGTTGAGTGGCGTTTCAACCTATTCCATCGGACCGGGTGCGGGTGCGGTGTTCGACCTGGTGATCCCCGGGCCGGGCAAGTATCCCTTCGTGGACCACGACATGGCTCATGCGATGGTCGGCGCGATTGGCGTGCTGGATGTACGTGCTGACGGCGCTGCGGCGGTCGAACCGGCGGTTGCCGCAGCGGAGCCCACTGCTGCTGCCCCCGCGGTAGACATGGCCGCAGCTTCGGCCGCGCTGGGTCCGTATCACGTCGATGCAGCCAAGGGCGACGCGTTGTACGGCGCGAACTGTGCGGCTTGCCATCAGCCCACGGGCGAGGGTATCGCGGGAGCATTTCCACCACTCAAGGCCAATGCTGCCGTGCTCGATCCTGATCCGACCGTGCAGATCGACGCGGTGTTGAAGGGACTGCAGGGCCAGAACATCGGTGGTGTGGTGTATCCCACCGCGATGCCACCATTTGCAAGTCAGTTGAATGATGCGGAGATCGCCGACATCATCAATCACGAACGCTCGTCCTGGGGCAACCAGAGCAAGCAGATCGCGGCCAGCGACGTGAAAATCAGGCGGGCTGCTGCCACCGCTTCCGGACACTAGGCAACGGTAAGCCGGCGTTTCGAACGAGGGGCGCTCGCGCCCCTCTTCATGCGTGGAGTCAAAGTGCCGTCAGGTTCGCATACGCCGCCACCAGCCACTTGCTGCCCACGCCTTCGAAATTCACCTGCAGCCGCGTATGCGCGCCGCTGCCCTCGGCGCTGAGCACCACGCCTTCGCCGAAGCTGGGATGGCTGACGCGCTGGCCGAGTTTCACCGGCAGGGTTTCTTCAAGCGATGACGAGGTTTCACGCGGGCGGCCGGCGTACATCGGGCGGGTGACGTGCACGCGCGGGCGTACTTCGTCGATCAGTTCGGTCGGCATCTCGCCGAGGAAACGCGAGGGTCGCGCCAGCATCTCGGTGCCATGCATGCGGCGCGATTCGGCGTGGGTGACGATGAGTTTTTCGCGGGCGCGGGTGATGCCGACGTAGGCGAGTCGGCGTTCCTCTTCCAGCCGGCCTTCGTCGTCGACCGAGCGCTGGCTGGGGAACAGGCCTTCTTCCATGCCGACCAGGAACACCACCGGAAACTCCAGTCCCTTGGCCGAATGCAGGGTCATCAGCTGTACGCAGTCGTCCCACACTTCGCCCTGGTTCTCGCCCGCTTCGAGCGTGGCGTGTGACAGGAACGCGGACAGTTCGCTCAACCCCGAGTCGATATCCTCGGCGGTGCGTTCGAAACGGCTGGCCACGTTGACCAGTTCATCCAGGTTCTCCACCCGCGACTCGGCGTTGCCGCGGCTGTCCTTCTCGTAGAAGTCGCGCAGGCCGGTGTGGGTGATCGCGTGGTCGATCTGTTCGGCGAGGGTGAGGACGGGAGCAGGGAATGGGGAATCCCGCAGGGGGACTTCCTGACGGTCGTCGGGAATGGTCTCGGCTTGCTGATCGGTCGCAGCCGTTGCTTTTGAGATTTCCGATTCCCGATTTCCGATTCCCGCAAAGGCCCGCGCCATCTCGTCGATCAACACGAGGAACGCCTTCACCGCATTCTTCGCGCGGCCGGCCAGTTCGTTGCCGCTGGCCAGTTCGGTCAGTGCCGCTTCCCACATCGAGATGTCCGCGCCGCGGGCGCGGCGGCGCAGTGCGTCCAACGTACGGTCGCCGATGCCGCGCGGCGGCGTGTTCACCGCGCGTTCGAACGCCGCGTCGTCGTGCCGGTTCGCCGTCAGGCGCAGATAGGCCAGCGCATCCTTGACCTCGGCGCGATCGAAGAAGCGTTGGCCGCCGTAGACACGGTAGGGCAGGTTGCGCTGGACCAGTTGCTCCTCGAAATTGCGCGATTGCGCGTTGGAGCGATACAGGATCGCGCAGTCTTTCGCCGTGCCGTGTTCGTCGATGTATTCGCGGATGCGTTCGATCACGAAGCGCGCCTCGTCCTGCTCGTTGTAGGCGGCGTACAGCGCGATGCGCTCGCCATCCTCTCCCGCTGTCCACAGCTGCTTGCCGAGGCGGCTGCCGTTGCGTTCGATCACGCTGTTGGCGGCTTTCAGGATGGTCGAGGTGGAGCGGTAGTTCTGCTCCAGCTTGATCGTGCGGGCGCCGGGGAAATCGCGCAGAAACTGCTGCACGTTCTCCACCTTGGCGCCGCGCCAGCCGTAGATCGCCTGGTCGTCGTCGCCGACCACGAACACTTGCCCGGTGCTGCCGGCGAGTACGCGGATCCACGCGTACTGCAGCGTGTTGGTGTCCTGGAATTCGTCGACCAGCAGGTAGCGCCAGCGCTGCTGGTAGTGCTCCAGCACGGCCGGGTTCTTCAGCCACAGCTCGTGCGCGCGCAGCAGCAGTTCGGCGAAGTCGACCAGGCCGGCGCGACGGCAGGCGTCTTCATAGGCTTGATAGATCTGCACGAAGGTGTGGGTGACCGGGTGGTCACGATGTTCGATGCTGCCCGGGCGCTTGCCCTCGTCCTTCCAGTTGTTGATCTGCCAGTTGGCCTGGCGCGGCGGAAACTTCGCGTCGTCCAGGCCGAGCCCGGCGACCACCCGCTTGACCAGGCGCAGCTGATCATCGGCATCGAGGATCTGGAACGTTTCCGGCAGACCCGCCTCGCGCCAGTGCCGGCGCAGCAACCGATGCGCGATGCCGTGGAAGGTGCCGACGGTGAGGCCCTGGGTGGCGCCGGGAATCAGCGCGTCCAGCCGCGCGCGCATTTCGCCGGCGGCCTTGTTGGTGAAGGTCACCGCGAGGATCGCCCACGGCGGTACGCGCTCTGCCTGGGTCAGCCAGCCGATGCGGTGGGTGAGTACGCGGGTCTTGCCGGAGCCGGCGCCGGCCAGCACCAGATAGTGGCCGGGTGGGGCGCAGACGGCTTCGCGCTGGGCTTCGTTGAGCGGGTCGATCAGGTACGAGACATCCATCGCTCCCATTGTAGTGGGCGCAAACGAAAACCGCCGCGGAGGCGGCGGTTTTCATGGACGAGGACGGTACTCAGCGCTTCTTGCTGGCGATGCCACCGACCACCAGCAGACCACCGAGCACGAGGCCGGCGATGCCGAGCCACTGCGGGACGGATTTGGTGTGGGTGGCTTCGATCTTGGCCGGGCCGAGCTGCGCCACGGTGTCGGTCTGCTTGTAGCTGCCGTTGCCGACGGTGACCCAGATACCGGCGATCAACAGGATGACGCCGGCGATGAGAAGTCCTGCGCGCATGGTGGTTCCCCTTGGTGGATGTGGCCCGAGTATGCCGGTTCGATATGCAGAAAAGTGCAGGCGGGGCCGAATCACGGACAAAGAAAAGCCCCGGAGGCTAGGGGGAGCCTCCGGGGCGGGGCAGACACGAAGACCCAGGGGAGAGGTTCGTGACTGTGGCGGCCCAGGGAGGTGGGCTCGCCATGGATGCCGTTGCGTGCATCCGAAAGATTAGAGCGTGGTTTGCGGGAAAAGTTGCAGGATTTCTGAAAAAAAATGGAAGAAATTCATTCTCATGAAAAGTTAACTCCCAAGTCGTTGTTGCCACTGAAAGTCTCCGCCAGGGAAGGCAATCAGTGCGCCTCATCCCAGTTCGCGCCCACGCCCACATCGACCAGCAGTGGAACGGCGAGTTCCGCCGCGCCGGACATCCGTGCGACCACCGCCGCGCGCACGTCCGCGACCGCGTCGGCGCGCACCTCGAACACCAGTTCATCGTGCACCTGCATCAGCATGTGGGCGTCGTCGCGATCCTTCAGCCAGTCGGCCACGGTGATCATCGCGCGCTTGATGATGTCCGCGGCGCTGCCCTGCATCGGCGCATTCACCGCGGCGCGCTCGGCGCCCTGACGCAGACCCTGGTTGCGCGAGGTGAGGTTCTCCAGGTACAGCCGGCGGCCGAAGATGGTCTCGACGTAGCCGTCGCGATGCGCCTGTTCACGCGTGGCATCCATGAACGCGCGCACGCCGGGGTAGCGCGAGAAGTAGCGCCCCATGTAATCGCCGGCCTCGCCCCGATCGACGCCGAGCGCGCGTGCCAGGCCGAATGCGCTCATGCCGT
>JBEPVP010000198.1:0-6667 GCA_041690935.1 Rhodanobacter sp. | reverse complement strand
TACGGCATCAGCACCTTGTCGATCACGAAGATCACACCGTTGGACTGCATCACGTCGGGGATGGTGATGTTGGCGACATTGCCCTTGTCGTCGGTGACGGTCCAGCCGTTCACATCCTTGCCGATGGTGATCGAATCGCCTTCGACGGTCTTCAGCACGGCCTTGCCGCCGCCGGATTTCACCGCCTTGGCGAGGTCATGCGACGTCATCTTGCCGGGCACGACGTGGTAGGTGAGGATCTTGGTGAGGGTTGCCTTGTTTTCCGGCTTCAGCAGGTTGTCGACAGTGCCGGCCGGCAGCGCGGCAAACGCCTCGTTGGTCGGCGCGAACACGGTGAACGGACCCGCGCCGGACAGCGTGTCGACCAGGCCGGCCGCCTTCACCGCGGCGACCAGGGTGGTGTGATCCTTCGAGTTGACCGCGTTCTGGATGATGTTCTTCGACGGATACATCGCCGCGCCGCCGACCATCACGGTCTTGTCCATGTGCATCGCACCCATCGAGCTGGCCATCGCCATCGGCACCACCGCCACGGTGGTCAGGGCGAGCGACAAACCGATGGCAAGACTGCGCATGTGCTGTTGAATTTTCATGAGGTGATCTCCGGAATATTCCGCTCCGCGGATTGGAAGCGTGTGGAGATACGCGGCGAAGGCCATGCGGGATGCAAACGCCGCGGCCACGGTTCAGAAAGCTGACGGCGAAGTGACGAGCCGGCGCTGCGCTTGCGCTCAGACTTCCAGCGTCGCCAGGTCGCCTTTCTCTTCCAGCCATGCCTTGCGGTCGCCGGCGCGTTTCTTCGCCAGCAGCATGTCCATCAGCTTGGCGGTGCCGTCGTCGTCGTCGATGGTCAGCTGCACCAGTCGGCGCGTGTCCGGGTGGATGGTTGACTCGCGCAGCTGCGGCGGGTTCATCTCGCCCAGCCCTTTGAAGCGGGTGGTGCTGACAGCGCCCTTCATCTTCTCGCGCTCGATCCGCTGCAGCATCGCCTGTTTCTCGCTCTCGTCGAGGCAGTAGAACACCTGCTTGCCGACGTCGACGCGAAACAACGGCGGCATCGCCACGAAGACATGACCCTCGCTGACCAGCTTCGGGAAATGCCGCAGGAACAGCGCTGCCAGCAAGGTGGCGATGTGCAGGCCATCGGAGTCCGCGTCGGCCAGGATGATCACCTTGCCGTAACGCAGGCCGGACAGGTCGTCCTTGCCCGGATCGCAGCCGATCGCGATGGCGAGGTTGTGCACTTCCTCGGACGCCAGCACCGACGTCGACTCGACTTCCCAAGTGTTGAGGATCTTGCCGCGCAACGGCAGGATCGCCTGGAACTCCTTGTCGCGCGCCTGCTTGGCGCTGCCGCCGGCCGAATCACCCTCGACCAAAAACAGTTCCGTGCGGGTGAGATCGGTGGCGGTGCAGTCGGCCAGCTTGCCGGGCAGTTGCGGACCCTGGGTGATCTTCTTGCGGACGATCTGCTTGGCCGCCTTCAGGCGCGCGCTGGCCCGCTCGATCGCCAGCTGCGCGATGCGTTCGCCCATCTCGACGTGCTGGTTGAGCCACAGGCTGAAGGCATCGTGGATAACGTTCTCGACCATGCCGGCGGTCTGCCGCGAGGACAGCCGCTCCTTGGTCTGGCCAGCGAACTGCGGATCCTGTAGTCGCGCCGACAGCACGAACGACAGCCGCTCCCACACATCTTCCGGTGCCAGCTTCACGCCGCGCGGCAGCAGATTGCGGATGTCGCAGAACTCGCGGATCGCGGTGGTCAGGCCCGTGCGCAGACCGTTGACGTGGGTGCCGCCCTGCGCGGTCGGGATCAGGTTGACGTAGCTTTCCTGCACCAGCTCGCCTTCGGGCAGCCAGGCCAGCGCCACTTCGAGACCTTCGACATCGCGCGCCATGTGATGCACGAACAGCTCGTTCGGCAGTGCCTCGACGCCGTCGAGCTCGCCGCGCAGGTAATCGCGCAGGCCGTCCTCGTAATGCCACTCGATGACTTCACCGCTGGCGACATCGGTGAGCTTCACGTTGAGGCCGGCGCACAGCACCGCCTTGGCGCGCAGCAGATGCTTGAGCTTCGGCAGCGAGATCTTCGGCGAGTCGAAATACTTTGCCTCCGGCCAGAAGCGCAGGGTCGTGCCGCTACGCTTCTTCGGCACCGTACCGATCGCTTCCAGCGGACTGATCTTGTCGCCGTGCGCGAATACCATCTGATACTCGGAGCCGTCGCGGCGGATCGTTACCTCGACCCGATCGGACAACGCATTGACCACCGATACACCGACGCCGTGCAGGCCGCCGGAGAAGTTGTAGTTCTTGCCGCTGAACTTACCGCCGGCATGCAGTCGGGTCATGATCAGCTCGACGCCGGAGACGCCTTCCTCGGGATGGATGTCCACCGGCATGCCGCGGCCGTCATCACTCACTTCCACCGAGCCGTCGTCGTGCAACACCACCTCGATGGTTTTCGCGTGGCCGGCCAGCGCCTCGTCCACCGAGTTGTCCACCACCTCCTGCACCAGATGGTTCGGACGGGTGGTGTCGGTATACATGCCGGGGCGGCGTTTGACCGGATCCAGACCGGAGAGAACTTCGATGTCGGCGGCGTTGTAGCGGCTGCTCATGCGTGTGTTTCGATCCAGACAAGACGCAAAGCATGGGGCGCGCGGGCGGGCAGGGTCAAGCTGATCAGGCAGATCTAGCGGTAGCCTTGCGCCTGCAGCGAGAACAGGTGCGCATAGTGGCCGTCCAGTGCCATCAATTGCTCGTGGCTGCCACGTTCGACGATGCGGCCGTCCTGGATCACGATGATCTGGTCGGCCATGCGCACGGTGGAGAAGCGGTGCGAGATCAGGATCGCGATGCGGTTGCCGGCCAGTTCGCGGAAGTGCTCGAAGATGGTCGCCTCGGCGGCGGCGTCCATCGCGGCGGTGGGTTCGTCGAGCACCAGGATGTCCGCGCGCGAGCGCATGAACGCGCGCGCCAGCGCGATCTTCTGCCATTGCCCGCCGGACAGCTCGCGGCCGTCGCGGAACCATTTGCCGAGCTGGGTCTCGAAGCCGGCCGGCAGGCTGTCGATGAACTCGCTGGCCATGCCCTTGTCGCTGGCCTCGCGCCAGCGCGCTTCGTCCTCGAAGTGGCTGACGTCGCCAGCGCCGACGTTTTCGCCGACGCGCATCTGGTAGCGCGCGAAGTCCTGGAAGATCACGCCGATGCGTTGCAGCAGGGTGCTTTCGTCCCACTCGCGCAGGTCGGTGCCGTCGAGCAGGATGCGGCCGCTGTCGGGCGCGTACAGTCGCGTGAGCAGCTTGATCAGGGTGGTCTTGCCCGAGCCGTTCTGGCCGACCAGGGCCAGCGATTCACCGGGGCGGATATGCAGGTTGATGTCGTGCAGCGTCGGTTCGCCGGCGCCGGGATAGGTGAAGCTGACCTGCTCGAAGCGGATGCCGTCGTCGGGCTTCGCGCCACGTTGTTCGAGACCCCGCGAAGGCGGCACCGGCGTTTCCAGATATTCGTACAACGTCGACAGGTACAGGTTGTCCTCGTACATGCCGCCGATCGCCGACAGCATAGCCGATACCGCCGACTGGCCCTGGCGGAACAGCATCAGGTACATCGTCATCTGGCCCAGCGTGATGCGGCCGACCACCGTGGTCGCGGCGATCCACGCATACGCACCGTACAGCGTGATGGTGCCGAGCAGGCCCAGCCCGAAACCCCAGCTCTCGCGCCGGACGGTGAGGTCGCGGTCGTCGCTGTAGAGCTTGTCGAAGATGTCGCGATAGCGACCCAGCAGCAGCGGGCCGAGGCCGAACAGTTTCACTTCCTTGGCGTGGTCTTCGCGCGCGAGCACCGTTTCCAGATACAGCTGCATGCGCGTTTCCGGCGAGCGCCAGCGGAACAGCCGGAACGCATCGCCGGAGAATTTCGTCTCGGCGAAGAACGAGGGCAGCCCGGCCAGCAGCAGCACCGCCACCGCCCACGGCGAGAACTGGAACAGCAAGGTGCCGTAGCTGACCAGCGAGATCGCGTTCTGGCCCAGCCCGAACGTGCGCGTGACCAGCGACAGCGGCCGGCTCGATGCCTCGCGCCGCGCGCGGGTGAGCTTGTCGTAGAACTCGGAATCCTCGAAATGCGCCAGCTCCAGGGTCAGCGCTTTCTCCAGGATCATCACGTTGACGCGTTGGCCCAGCTGCGCGCGCAGCAGCGACTGGCACATCGACAGCCCGCGCTGCGCGCCGGCCAGCGCCGCCACCAGCACGCCTTCCAGCGCTACCCATTCGAACACGAGCCGCAACGACGCCTGACCGCTGGCCGTCCACGACTTGCCCGCACCCACCACCGCATCGACGATATGCGCGCCGATATACGCCACGCCGGCCGGCAGCAAGCCGGCGGCCAGGGTCAACAGCCCGAGCGCGATCGTCAGCGCATGGCTGGTGCTCCACACCAGCTCCAGCGCGCGCCCGCTGTAGCGGAACACACCCAGGAAACTGCGCGTGAGCTCGGTCGATTCGGCGGGCGGTGTGGGGGCGTGAGGCGACACTTGAATGGGGCGGCAGCGCCACGGGCGCGGGAGTCCCGAGATGGGGGTCGTGCCGCCTCATGCAAGTCAACGCTGGGCAACCAGCGCTGACCGCGGCTCAGTGCAGCTGCACCTGCACGATTTCCCGCTCCGGCTGGTACAGCGCCGGAAACATCTTCTGCAGACGCACGACCATCGGCGCGTCGTTGTAGGCGATGTACGGATTGTCCGGATGCAGGTGGGCGTAATTCTGGTGGTACGCCTCGGCCGGATAGAACGTTTTCAGCGGCACCACCTGGGTCACGATCGGCGCCGGAAAGGATTTGGCCGCGGTCAGTTGCGCGATGTAGTCGGTGGCGATCTTTTTCTGCTGATCGTTGCCGTAGAAGATCACCGAGCGATACTGCGTGCCGCTGTCCGGACCTTGCCGGTTGAGTTCGGTCGGATCGGTCGGCACCGAGAAGAACACCTGCAGCAGCTGGCCGTAGCTGACCTGCTTCGGATCGAACTGGATCTTCACCGATTCCGCATGACCGGTATGGCCGTCACTGACCACATCGTAGTGGGCCGTGTCGGCTGCGCCGCCGGAATAGCCGGCGGTCACCTTGTGCACGCCCTTGACGTGCTCGAAGGTCGACTCGACACCCCAGAAGCAACCGCCCGCCAACACGGCGATCTGGTCGCCCTGGGCCGTGGTTTTTGCGACGTCCACTTTGGGCGCGGGTGCGGCCACCTCGCTGGCGGCGGACGCCGGCTGGCACGCGCTCAACCCGGCCAGCATCAACGCGGCGGCAAGGGGAATGACATGGAGGGCGGTACGACGAATCATGGTGTGCCTCGCTGGCTGGTAATGATGAATCGGATCGAGCTCTGGCCCGTGGAGTTACGTTGAAGCGTTGAGTGCAGATGCAAGGAGCGTCCGTTCAGTGACGCCCGGTGTCGGGACATGCGTCGGGCCTCGGATACCGTTTCTTCGCTGCGTGCACCGCTGCGGTTACCTGCGCCATGAATGCGGATCGCCCCGTTTCCCGCGGCGGTTCAGGCGCTGCCGGTACGGTGATATCGTGAGCCCGGACTTCCCCGAGTCGTGCGCATGAGCCCGTCCATCGACCTGAATGCCTATCTCCATCGCGTCGGGTGCACCGCCGCTGTCGCGCCGGATCTGCCGACCCTGCGCGCACTCGTCGCCGCTCATGTGGCCAGCATCCCGTTCGAGAACCTCAATCCGCTGCTCGGCCGGCCGGTCGAGCTGGATCTGGCGGCGCTGCAGCAGAAGATGGTGCACGACGGTCGCGGTGGTTACTGCTTCGAGCAGAACCTGCTGTTCGCCGGGGTGTTGCGCACGATCGGTTTCGACGTGTCGGGATTGATCGCCCGCGTGCTGTGGGGGCAGCCGGAGGATGCGGTGACCGCGCAAACGCACATGCTGCTTCGTGTCGAACTGGACGGCGCGAGCTGGCTGGCCGATGTCGGCTTTGGCGGCCAGGTGCTTACCGGCGCACTGCGCCTGCAGGCCGACATCGAACAGGACACCGGTCACGAACTTTTCCGGCTGGTGATGGTGGATGGCGACTGGCGCATGCAGGCGTTGATGCACGGGCAATGGCGGTCGCTATACCGCTTTGACCTGCGGCCCAGCCAGCCGGTCGATTACGTGGTGGCCAACCACTATGTATCCACGCACCCGGCGTCGCGCTTCGTGAGCAATCTCATCGCGGCCCGCACCACCGCCGACCGACGCCTGAGCCTGCTCAACCACGAATTCACCGTGCGCCGGATGGATCGCGAGCCCGAGCGGCATACCTTGCGCGACGGTAAGGAGATACGGCGCGTGCTGGAGCGGGAATTTCTGCTGCGTTTGCCGGACTACGCCGGTCTCGATCCACGGCTGGACAGCCTGCCGCCATAACTGTTCTCTTCAGCGCGAATCGGGCAGCACGTGGATTTCCGCGTCGTCGATGGTGACGACCTGGCCTGCGTGGATCTTGCAGGTCTTGCGCAGCTCGATCACGCCATCGACCTTGACTGCGCCGGTGGCGACGATGGCCTTGCCGGCACCGCCGCTGTCGCACAGCCCGGTCAGTTTCAACAGCATGTTGAGCTCGACGTAGTCGCCTTCCAGTTCAAAGTCGATGGTTTGCATGG
>JBEPVP010000197.1:0-6708 GCA_041690935.1 Rhodanobacter sp. | reverse complement strand
ATCTACGACCACGCGTTTGCCGCGCACATGACCGACGTGATCGAGCACGACCTTGCCCGCTCGCACGAGCTGACCCTGACGCAATGGCGCGAACGGCCGTGGCGGCAGCGCGTGTCCGACTGGCTGTCGTCGAAGATGGCCATGCAACTGTAGGAAAGCCGGGCCACCACGGTGTCGGCGGACCGGTGCCGGGCATCGCCACGGCGCGCGATTGCAGGCACCATCGGAGCAGCGAACCAGGAAAGGCAGCCATGTCCACGTCAACCACGCTCAGCCCGCACGACTACGAGAACCTGACCCGGGTGGCGCAGGGTCAGGCCGCCCTGCTGGACGACGCCTGCGCGGAGCGGTTGATCGCGGCGGGGCTGGTCCTGCAGATGGACGCCAGCGAAGTCGCCCCGGCGTCACTGCAACTCACCCCCGCCGGGCTGGCGCTGATCCGTTCCAGCGATCAGTGAATGTCGGCACCGTGGCCACGCGATAGCGGCTGCGCGAGCGAACGTGGATCGACTGGCCGCATGCCGATATCGGCGGCTCGATCGCCGCGCGCCCGCACTAGCCCACCGGCCGCATCGGCACCAGACCGCGCGCCGCGTCCTGCGGCTTGGCGGGATTCGTGCGGCCCAGGGTGATGTTCTTGCTGGCGCGGACCTGGCGGTTGGCGAAGGTCCAGATCTCGCCGGTCTCAGTGATGAAGACGGTCCAGTACAGGTCCGATTCCGGGCCGTAATCAATCAGGACGTGGGCGAAGCCCTCGCCCTTGGGCGTGTTCATCGGCAGCGGCGGGTTGAGCTGGATCATGGCGTCTGTCCATCGGCGTGGGGCGCGGCATGCGCGTGTGGGCGTGCGCGTCAGGCTGCTACCGGTCACGTCAATGCTTCGCGAAGCCGTGCGCGTTTTGTGCACCGCTGGCTCGGGCCTGCGATGCGTGCACGCTCGATGCCGGCGCCGCGTCTGTTCGGTGCCGCGCAGCGTCGGTCAGCGCGAAGCGGGTTGCTTCGCCGCGCTGAGCATGGCCCCACCCGCCTCGCCCTGGACCAGGGCCGCGGTCGAGAGTCCCGGCATCGACGCGGCGGGCAGGGGGAACACGCGCGTGCTGCCATCCCACTTGCCCAGGTGGATCAGCTCGCGCACCACGTTGCGATGCGGCAGCGTGCGGCCGCCGTTTTCACCGCCGCCGATGGCGACGTCGAGCGTGCGCGGGTCGTAACGCACCAGCCACACATCGCTCGCGGCGGTGGGCTTGCCGGCGCCGACCGTCAGCGTGTCCGGTTGCCAGGAGAGCGGCGGCCCGCGCATGCCGGCCCTGGCGATGGCCTGGTCGAGTTCCGCGCGATCGGCACCGACCAGATCGGCCTGGCCGTCCACATAGACCTGCGGCGTCCACACGTTGCTGCGCCCGCGCTGCCGCGCATACGCCCACTGCCGGTCGGTGTAGGCACTGGAGGCGAAGGTGTCCTTCCAGCCCAGGCCATCCCAGTAGGTGACGCCGAAGGACAGCGCGAGGATGTCCGGCTGTCCCGCGATCGCGTTGAGGTTGGCCTCCGCCGGCGGGCACGACGAGCAACCCTGGCTCTGGAACAGCTCGACCACCACCAGCTGCGCCGGCGCGGGAGTTGGCCGATCCTGCGCATACCCGGTTCCAGCGAAGGCAAGCAGCACCAGGGCGCCGAGCATGAGTTTCAAAGACAGGCGGGTGATCATGGTGCGGGCTCCAGCCGACAGGCGTGGCAGGACGGAAAACGGGACGTGTCGATATCCAGGTTCTTCGTCAGGGCGCGGGGAAAGTTACCTTCGTCGCACGTGATGTTCAACGAAAGTCCAGAGAATTCCGGCTCTGGTACCAGCGCCATACCGAACGCGGCACCAGCGGCTGCACGTCCACACCCAGCGCCATGTAGGCATCGAGCACCTGCGCCAACGCCTTGTCGGCGCGAGCGGTCCGTTGCGGCGCCGGCACGTTGAAGCGCTCGTACTCGATCATCTCCAGCATCCGCGTCGATCCGTCGTACAGGCGGTCGCCCCACGCGACGAAATGCTGGCGCAGCCAGGTGCGCAGCGGTGCGTGCAACGTGAGCGCCGCGGCGGCACTCCGCTGCGCGCCAGCGCGGTCACCCTCGGGTGAATGCCGCGATACCACTCGGTGTGTCCGGCCGCGGCAAGCGGCACCACCAGCGGCGCGGGCGCGCGATGCTCGGCAAAGGTGGTGATGAACAAGCGCTCGATGCGGCGGGCGTCGCGCAGGTGCTCGCATTCGATCAACAGCGCACGATCGAGATCGAAAAACTCGAAGAAGCGCGCGTGCAAGCTGCGCATGCGCTGCAGCGGATCGCGCGAGAAGCCCACCTTGAGGATGTCCTCGTCGCGACAGGGCAGCACGTAAACGAACGTGCGCCCGCGGCTGGCGAAGCGGGGATAGGCGACCTCATCGTTCACGCGCGGCGCTCCGGGTTCTGTTGTCACCGCCCATCGTCGTCAGTGCCCCGTGTCGTCCATGCGAAGAAAAGGTTTCCCCGATTCGCGCCGAAACTCAGCCAGCCGCCGACACACAGTGAGTGGTGGACCCCGCAAGAGACAAGCCGCCGGCTTTGCTCCCTCCCCTGCGCAGCAGGGGAGGGTTGGGGAGGGGTGGCTCTTGGTCATGTCTTGACCAGGTCAAGAGCTTTAGCCCTCACCTGACCGTCTTCAAGGCGGCGGCTGATTCGCGGAGGCGGGCAGCCAGAATTCGATCACGTTCGAATCGCCGTGCAGGCGGATGGGCAGCGGCAGGGCCTTGGGTAGCGCATGCTGGAAACCCGGCTGGGTCGCCAGCCAGCGTGCCAGCGCGCGCGCGCAGGCGGGGGCTTGCTCGCCGTAGGTGCTGTAGAGAAACACCGGCGTGTGCCATGCCGCGGGGGCGTTGCGACCGGCGCGGTTGGCGGTCGCGGCGACGTTCTCGATGCCGGGTATGGCCACGCCAAACGTGCCGAGATGGCGTAGCAGGGCGGTCGCCATGGCGCGCTGGTCTTCGCTGTAGATCTGGGTGTAGACGACCAGTTGCTGCGGCTGCGCCGCCGCGGCGCCGCTGCAGGCCTGGGCGGCCTCGGCGGTGCCCGGTTCGACCATCGTGGTAGTGGGAATGGCCTCTGCTGCCGGCGTCGATGGCGCCGGTGCTGCTGCGGCGGCTGCAGCTTCCGGTGCGGCGGCGGCATAATTCTCGACTGCCGGCGGGCCTTCGGCCGGCGGCGGTGGAGCGGGCATTTCCGCCATATCGGCGTGGCTGACCGGCTCCGGCGCGCCGGACTCCATGGGGGCCGATTCCATCGGCGCAGCCCCGATCGCTCCGTATTCGGTGGGTCCGGGCGCGCCGAGCATGGGAAGTGTCGGATGCGGCATCGCGTTCTGGTAGTCCTGCATCGACTTCTGCCAGATCGAGAGTTCCGTCACGGCCGCGCGCAACGCGGCATAGTCCGTCAGACAGCGCTCGACCAGCGGGTTGGCCGGGGCGAGCCGGCCGCACGCCCGATTCAGCGTTTCGGCCAACTGGTTCATGGTCCTGGTCATGCCGGCGGAGCCGCGCGCATCGTCGAACCGCTGCATCAACGCATACACCCTGGCGTGCATCGGCCCGTCATACGCCACGCCCGCCTCGAGGTCGGTCTGCACGCTGTCGGCGGCGCGCTGCTGGGTATCGACGGTCTGTTCGCCGGTCCGCATTTCCGTCTGGTGGGCGTCCCATGCTTGCCAGCTGGTCAGCGCGACGGTGGCCAGCGCGCCCAGGCTGAGCGAGGCGCCGATGGTGGCGCCGACCCGCTGGCGTCGCGTCAGCGTGGTTTTCTGTTCGTCGTCGGACACCGCGTTCGTGCGCGTGACCACGCCCCTGGCCGCCAGCGCCGGCAGCATCTCCAGCAACGACGCGTCGATCGTCAGTCCGAGCACCTCGCCCAGCTGGCAGTAGCTTTCCCACTGCGCTTCGTCGAAGAACTGCTCGGCCGTACTCTGCTGCGGAAAATCGCGATGCCGGTCGGCATAGCCGGCGACATCCAGCGGCAGCTCGCCATACAGGCGCGGCTTGAGTACCAGCAGGCTGCCGGTCGCGCCGCTGGCATAGCTGATACGCGCTAGCAGCAGGTGCTGGTTGCCCGGGCCGGGCATGATGCTGTCCGGCGTGCCGAAGCGATCGCACAGCGAGGCGCCGATGCCGATCGGCAGGCTGGCCGGATCGATGAAATCGATCGTCGTATCGAAGTCTATGCGCGCCTTGCGGATCAGGTTTTCCAGGTCGGCGAACACGTAGTTCGGATCCGAGCCGCAGTCGGCCAGCACGATCAGCTGCAGCTCGCGTTTCAGCAGGCTGTAGACGCCGCTGTTGTCGAAGTGGCCACCGTCGGACAGATACCACACCGGGCTGTGCAGCCCCGGAAAACGGGCCAGCATTTCCTGCAGCGCCGCGCGCGACTTGCCCAGGTGCGTCCACCAGAAAGCCTTCGCGTTGAGCCGGTTGCGCCACCAGTAACCCAGGCGCAGGCCGCTCAGGAAAAACAGCGTCGAGATGCCGGTGCGGGTCATCGAGCCCATGCCCGAGCCGGCGGCGGCGCCGGAAACCGCGATCCATTCCGCCAGCGTGCTGTTGGCCAGCGGATTGGGTTCGTGCGCCTGGTACTGCGCAAACTTGGTGCCGGTTTCGAGCCCCAGTGAGCTGACGGTCAGGTACACGCCCTTGCGGTCGGCGTTGTAGGCATCGGTGCGGTCGTCGATCGTCTGGTTGATGCAGCAGTTGATCAGGTGGATTGGGCCGCCATATTCGTGCGGGGTGTAGCCGGGCAGATCGGTGTCGTCGCCCTCCAGCAACTCGGTGAGTTTTTTCACCTTGTCGGCATTGCCGGGACTCTTCGACTTCAGCGGCGAGACCGGAAAGCGCACCGTGGCGTGTTCTTTGCTGGCGTCATGGCTGTTGCCGACCGAGACATAGGTGCGGGCGATCCGTGAGCGGTAGAACGCATGCAGCGACGAGCGATTGATCAGCTGCAGATTGCTGCCGGTCAGGCCGATGTAGGCCGCGCTGGGAATGGCCACGGTCAGCCAGCGCAGCCAGGTGTCAGCGGCCGGCGTATGCGTGATGGCCGGCACCAGCGCGGTCAGCCAGTGCATCCACGTGTTCAGCGCCGAAAGCCGCGCCACAAACACGAAGTACTGCAATGCGCTGAGCCAGAACAGGGCCAACAACGCGAGCAGGATCAAGCCGCACAGATTGGCCAGCAGCGTCAGCGGCAGCCGCGCCAGACTGGTCTTGCCGCTGCGCGGTTGCAACAGCGGCAAGGCGAATCGCGCGCCGGCGACCAGCAGCGCGGCGAGTCCGGCGCTGGTCAGCACCGAACCGTGCGGCGTACCCGGTCCGAATTGATCTGCCAGAAACCAGCTGACCAGATCGGCCGCGCCCAGCACGAACAGCAGCAGCAGGTATTTCAACGCCGTGCTGAGTCCGATCGTGTAGTGAACCCGGTCCTGTGCCGGATGCGTGGCCCGCACCAGCAGCCAAAGCCTGGCCACCGGTACGGCCAGCAGGATGCCGCCGAGCACCGCCATGGTGGCCTTGCCGTGCCCGGCCACAGTGGTGGTCCAGATCGGGCTGAGCAGATAGACGGCCATCACCGACGTGCAGACGCAGATGGTGAAGTCGCCCCACGCCGAGCCGTCCTCCGGATCGCGCGACCACCAGTAGGCAAACGCCATTACGATGGCCAGCCAGCCGGCGATCGGCATCGCCAGCCACCACAGCGTGCTCGCCAGCATCGGCGCCGACGACGTATCCCAGCGATAGCCCAGCAGATGGGGCAGCACGATCACGCTCGCCAGCAGCGCGATCAGCATGGTGACCTCGAACTGGGTCGCGATGAAGCCGCGCAGTTGACCGGCCCATGTCTGCAGCACATCGCGCATGCCGGCCGGAACGAGGTAGCGTCCATTGCTGCGCAGCCACCACAGAAAGATCGAGCCATCGTCGGCCAGTCCGCGCTCGACCTCGGCCGGCGTGACCCTGGGACTGAACAGCCGTCCAAACGCGGCGCCGGCATAGCCGCCGCCTGATACCGTCGACAAATAGTCGAAGCGATGCAGCACGCCGTTCTTGGCCAGCGCCCGCAGCAGGCCGAGACAAAAAGTGGCGCTGCGAATGCCGCCGCCGGAAAGGGCCAGGCCGATCGAAGGATTTTCCGGACCGATGCGGTTGAGCTGGCGCCGCCGCGCCAGGGCAGCTTGTTCGTGCGCGGGGACACTGTGCCGCGGTGCTCGCGTTTGCCTTGCCTGATCCATGATCGGCCTCCCCGAGCACAGCTACCAACGTCAATAGGCATGCAGCGGTTGCTTTATGCGCCGGTTGCGACAGGTGGGCAAGTGTCCGGGTGGCGCCGCGAAACAAAGACGAAATGAGTCAAACCGTCTTCACCGGGCCGTTGATCCGGCCATGACCGGCTGAATGCACAGTTTGCACCGGGCGCAGTCTGCATCAGCGGTTCACGTCGGCAACAGCAGGCGCCACACGGAACGATGAACTGCGGCATGCATCGGCCTGAATTCGGTTCCCATTCACGGCACTTTGAAATCGCTCCGCGCCGTGAAGTGGAGAGCGCCGGCGCACGCGAAGGTCTCGATGCGCCGGCGATGGCAGGCACGCGCCAACCACGGCCCGGTTGACCAGGATCAGGGCGCGACGATCGACGAATCGGCATC
>JBEPVP010000196.1:0-6682 GCA_041690935.1 Rhodanobacter sp. | reverse complement strand
TAAGAGACAGGTTCGAGGCGTCCTGGTTTTCCAGACGGGCCGAGGCGTCGAACAACCACTTGCCGATGTGCCAGGAGTCGGACAGGTAGAACGCCTTGTTGGTGGCCACGCCGTGCTGGGCGATGTTGAAGCCGCCGTTGTCGAGGAAACCCTGACTGTCCGTCTCCTGGTTGGTCTGACCGTTGGCGTCGACGTAGCTCACCGCGATCGGACGCGCGTTGTGCGTGTTGGTCATCAGCATCTGGTTGCCCAGCGCCCACTTGTCGTCCATGGTGTAGTGCGCCACGTAGACGCCGGCGGTCAGCGTGTTGCCTTCGAAGATCTCCTTGCTGAGGCGGAAGTCGTTGTTGATGTTCTTCAGATGCTTGTGGATGTACCACCAGCCCTGATGGATCACGCTCTGGTTCGGATCGACCGCGCCACCGCCACCCGGACCGGCGTAGGTTGCCGTGGCCGAACCGGCGGGAAGGCCCAGGCCGCCCTGGCCGGTCGGGGTGTTGTACAGCTCGTCGTTCAGCGAGGCCGGATTGGAACCGGAGAACAGCGCGTTGGTATCGACGTCGCCGCCATCGATGAGGAACTTGTCGCTGAGCGTCCAGCCGCCGAGGTCGTAATCGAAGTTGCCGCCGAAGAAGTTCACCTTCGCGCCGCGGCCGTTGGCAAGATCAGCATTGCTGCCGCCACCCGGATAGCCGGCCAGGAATACATGCTGGATATATTTGCTGTTGTAGGTGGACGTCAGCGGGTCAAAGCCCGGGTAGGCGCTGAAGTTGTCGGTGCCGTTCTGGATCAGCGGGATCGGCGTGATGAACTGGTTCTTGTCGTTCAATGCGCGCGCATAGAACATCATCGTGCCGCTTTCCGAATCGTGGGTCAGCGTGGCGGTGAACTGGCCACCCTTGTCGGCCGGAAACTGCGGATCGCGCACGCCTTTGGAGTCGCGATAGAAGCCGCCCACGCTGCCATACCAGTTCGGCGCGATCGGGAAGCCGTAGAAGCCGTCGACGCGCTTCAGGTTTTCCGAGCCGTAGGTGACGCCGATGCTGCCCGAGGGCGTCTCGCTGCCCTGCTTGAGGATGAAGTTCTCGGAGGCGCCGATCTGGCCGTCGGCGAACACCACCGACGGGCCGCCCTGGATGATCTCCACGCGCTCGATCGTGTCGTCGAGACGGAAGATCGAGGTCTGCTCGAAGAACGACAGGGTGGGCATGCCGTACAGCGGCGAACCCATCAACTGCACCGTGTTGAACGGCGCGTCGCCGCCACCCGGGAAGCCGGCGATTTCGATGTTCGCGCCGGTCTGGCCGCCGGTCGATTCCGGCCACAGGCCGGGCGCGATCTTCAGCAGGTCCGCCGTGCTCTTGGGGTTGGCCAGCTTGATCTGCTCGGCCGTGGCAGTGGTCAGCGTGTAGCTGGCGTCGATCTTCTTCACGCCGGTGGCCGAACCAGTCACCACGACCTGTTGCAAGGTAGTGGCGTTCTTGGCATCGGCCGCGCGTTGTTGCGCGGTCTTCCGGGCGGGCGCTGGCGCGTTCGTCGTCGAGGTGTCCTGTGTGCTGTCCTGGGCCATGGCCGTCGCGGACATCAGGATGCCTGCGATCGCCGCCGACAGTACCAACCGGGTCATTTGCTTGTTATTGCCCATTTCACGTCCTCCCCATCAGTTTGAGTTTTTAACGCGGCCTGTCTACCGCCAGGTCCACGCCGGTTCGCCGTTCGGGTTGCTGTAAACGTGTCGATGTCGAATGCCGCGATGCTTGGTAACACCAGGTCTGCCTTGGCCAATGCCTGCGCATTGCCAATTCCCACCGCCGCCATCCCCGCGGCGTGAATGCTGGCGATGCCAGCCGCAGCGTCTTCGACGCCCATGCACTCGTGCGGCGCCACGCCGAGGGCGTGGGCCGCCGCGAGGAAGATCTCCGGGTCGGGCTTGGAGCGACTGATCCGGTTGGCGTCGACGACGACGTCGAACAGTTCGGCGATGCCGAGCCGCTGCAGCAGCAGCGCCGCGTTGCGACTGGCCGAGGCCAGCGCGGTGCGGAGTCCGGCACGGCGCACCGATTCGATCGCCGCGCGCGCGCCGGGCAGCAGATCCTGTGGCCCGAAGTGTTCGATCTGTTCGCGGTAGTAATCGTTCTTGCGCGCGGCCAGCGCCTGCTTCTCGGTTTCCGTGTAGCGGCGCGTGGCAGCTTGCAGCAGGATATCCAGCGAGCCGCGCCGATCGACGCCCTTCATGCGCTCGCCGGTGGCGTCGTCGAACGCCACACCGATCTCGTCGGCCAGTCTTTTCCAGGCGGCGTGATGCACCACGGCGGTATCGGCGATCACGCCGTCGAGGTCGAAGATCACCGCCTTCAGCGCCGCCGCCGGTGCGGCGTCGACGAAGCCCATGCACGGCAGGCGCAAGGGCTGGCCCGCGTGCAGGCGTTGCGGCAGGCCGTCATGCAGGAAGGTCAGCGCGCTGCCCTCGGTGAGGGTGTATTGCACGCCGGCGCGATCGACTTCCACGCGCAGATGGGTGTCGCGCCAGCGCAGGCCGAAGCGGTAGCTGTTCCATGCCGCCGGCAGCCGCGGCGCCAGCGCGGGCAGGCCGTCGTGCACGCGCAGGCCGCCGTAGCCCCAGCTCAACGCCAGCCAGCTGCCGGCCATCGCCGCCATGTGCAGGCCATGCGCCGCGTTGCCGTGCAGATCATCCAGGTCGACCCGCAAGGTATCCAGGAAATAGCGATGCGCCTTGTCGGCGTAGCCCACCTCGGCCGCGATCACCGCGAAGGTGGAGGCCGACAGGGTGGAGTCGTGGACGGTGATGCTCTCGTAATAGTCGAAGTTGCGGCGCTTGGCGGCGACGTCGACCGGCTCGCCGGCAAGCATCAGGGCGAGCAGCGTGTCGGCCTGCTTGCACACCTGGTGGCGGTAGATGCTCAGCGGATGCATGCGCAGCAGCAGCGGGCGCTTGCCCGGCACGCCGGCGAGTGCGGACGGCAGCCGCGGCTTGTCGAGGAAGGTGTCGTCTTGCGGAAAGATGTCGAGCGCGGCGTCGACCGGCAGGTACATTGCCTTTGCGGCGCGCCGCCACTGCGCCGGCTCGTCCTCGTGCAGGCCGATGCGCGCGGCCAGCCCTGCGTGGTCCTGCGGATGGCTCAGCGCCATCCAGTCGGCGACCGCCGCCGCATCGCGCAGGTGCCGCTGCGCCATCCGGTTGGTGTAATGGTTGTTGTCGACCAGGGCGGAGTATTCGTCCGGGCCGGTCACCTCGTGGATGCAGAACGCGCCGGCGTGACGCGCGCTGAAATGGCCGACATCGAGCCACACGCGCGCGGTCTCGAACAGCATCTCGGCGCCGTGCGCCAGCATGAACGCGTCGTCGCCGCTGGCGTCGACGTACAGCCGTATCGCCCACGCCACTGCTGCGTTGATGTGGTACTGCGCCGAGCCGCTGGGGAAATACGACGAGCATTCGTCGCCGCTGATCGTGCGCCACGCGTACAGCGCACCGCGCATGTGGTTGAGCTCACGCGCATGCCGGCGCGCGTTGTCCAGCGTGCGGTAGCGGTAGGTCAGCATCGCGCGCACGATTTCCGGCGCCAGGGTGGCCAACACCGGCGCCATGAACACCTCGGCATCCCAGAAGTAGTGGCCCTCGTAGCCTTCGCCTGTGAGGCCCTTGGCCGCGGTGGTGCCGTGGCTGTCGCGGCTGCTCGACTGGAACACATGGAACAGGTTGAAGCGCAGCGCCTGCTCGGTGGCCGGATCGCCATCGATGGCGAGATCCGCCTGCGCCCACAGCGTGGCCAGCGTCCGGGTCTGCCGCGCCAGCAGCGCCGGATAACCCTGCCCGATCGCTGCGGTCAAAGCGGCGGCCGCCTGCGCGGGCAGACTGTCCGCCGGCTCGGCGTCGAACGGCGCGGTGAAGGCGTAGGCGACGTACTTGTCCAGGGTCACCGCCTGACCCGGCGCGAGCATGCCTTCGTAGACCTGGGTAACCCCGTGCGGTGCCAGGTTCGCGTAGCGCAGCGTCAGTTCATCGGCGTGCTGATGGCGCTGCGCGCAGACCAGCCGGATGCCGCTGTGGGTGGTGCGCTGCCCGACCCAGGCGAGGGTTTCCCCCGCCTCGGCGGCATAGGTGCCGAGGCCGCCGTCGATGCGGCTGCCGATGCGCGGGTCGAAGCCCTGGGCGGTCGCCTCGCGGGCGGTGCTGATCGAGGATTCCAGTGTGATCGGGCCGTGGTAGTCGACCGACTGCACGCGGTAGCGGATCGCCAGCAGCCCGGCATCGGCGAAGCTGACGATGCGCTCGGCCTCGATCTGCAGCGTGGCGCCTTCCGGCGAGCGCCAGCGCAGGCACCGGCGGTAACAGCCGCTGCGCAGGTCGAGCGCGCGCTGGAACTGCAGCCATTCGCCCTGGTCGAGTTGCACGGGCGTATCGCCCAGACGCAGGTGGATGCGCGCGCCATCGGCCACCGGGATGCGCGTATCGGTGTGGCTGGCGAAACCGGGGAAGCGCTCGTGGTAGTCGATCGGGGTGCGTTCCCACACCGCGGACAGCAAGGTGGCCTGGCTGGCGCTGTCGCTCTCCTCCAGGTTGCCGCGCACGCCGAGCGTGCCGTTGGCGAGGGCGAACAGGCTTTCGTCCTGGGCGAAACCGGCCGGGTCGGTACCGTGGCGGGTCAACAGCCATGGATCGATCGCCGCCTGCACGGTGACCGTCGGTGTGTCTGTATTGACCGCGACCGCTGAATCCACGATACGCCCCATTCCCCGCACACCAGGCCGCCAATTCGGGCCCCGAGGTTGCAACTGGCGGCGAGCTTGGCATCAAATGGTATCGGTATCAAGATATCGATAACATTTCGTTGTGGATCCATTAGGGTCGGCTTTCGAGGGACTGGGGGACGGGCATGTTCAAGCTTCGCAGGAAGCCTCGGCGCGGGTTTCGACGGAATGCCGCGGCGGCGTGCCGCGCGGTTGCGTCGGTAGGGCGAAAGCCGACACACTGCGGGCGCCGATCCTGGCCGGCGCGGTCATCCGGCGGCGTCGCGACAGCGGAGCGGCAGGTCCAACAGGGGTCAGATCGTTGAGCAAGACAGGCATGCGCAGGAACGCATCGGGCGGGCTGACCATGGCCGACCTGGCGCAGCTGGCCGGGGTATCCAAGATCACGGTGTCGCGGGCGCTTGGCGCCAGCCCGCTGGTCAATCCGCAGACCCGCGAGCGGATCAACGCCTTGGCGCGTGAGCACGGCTACAAGCTCAACATCAGCGCGCGCAACCTGCGTCTGCGCCGCAGCCATACGGTCGCGGTGATCGTGGAGATGAAGCCGTCCACCGATCGCACGATGTTCGATCCGTACCCGCTGGTGCTGCTGGGCGGCATCTCGCAGGAGCTGACTGCCGCCGGCTATAGCGTGTTGCTGACCACCCGGCAGGGCGCCAGCGCGGCTGCGGTGCAGGCGGCCGACGGCCTGATCCTGCTCGGCCAGGGTGTGCACCAGGACGCGGTGCGTCGGTTCGACAAGCTGCAGCTGCCGATGGTGGTATGGGGTGCCCGTTCGGAAAGCGATGTGCATGTGGTGGTGGGTAGCGACAATCGGCTCGGCGGTACCGCGGTGGCGCGCCACTTCATTGCGCTGGGCCGGCGCCGACCGGTGTTCATCGGCAATCCCAGCCACCCGGAAATCTTCGAACGATTGAACGGCTTCGTCGATGCGCTGGCGGTGCACGGGATCAAGCCGCTGTTGATCCGGCGCGACGAGTTCACCGTGGACTCGGGCATGGACGCGGTGCGCTCCCTGCACGAGCGCAAGGTCGGCTTCGACGCGATCTTCGCCTGCAACGACCTGCTGGCGATGGGGGCAATCCGCGCCACGCTGGACCTGGGCCGTTCGGTGCCGGCCGACGTCTCGGTGGTCGGCTACGACGACATGCCGCTCGGCGCCAGCTTCCTGCCGCCGCTGAGCTCGGTGCGGCAGGACTGGCAGGAAGGCGGCATGCTGCTGGCGCGCAAGGTGCTGGCGCTGATCGAGGGCGAGCCGGCCCGTTCGGAATGCCTGCCGGTCAGCCTGATCGTGCGTTCGACCTGATCATGTAGCGCTGACCAAGCCCGGCGCTCAGCGCGTGTCGGCGGTCTGGGTGGTTTCCGCGGGGTCGGCCGGGTTGCGCGCCGGCGGGGTCAGCACCAGCCGGAAACAGCTGCCGCCGCCGGCCACGCGCACGTATTCCAGCGCGGCCTGGTTAGCGTCGCTCATCTGCCGGGCCAGGTAGAGACCCAGCCCGGTGCCGTATTCGTGGGTGGTGTAGAACGGCTCGAAAATCTGCGCGGCCACCTTCGGCGCGATGCCGGGGCCGCGGTCGATTACCTCCAGGATCGGCACGCCGTGCTCGCCCTGCCGCGTCACCACCATCACCCGCGCCGGCTCGCCCGGCATGCGGCCATAGCGCAGCGCGTTCTGCACCAGGTTCCACACCACCTGCTGCAGCTGCTGCGGATCGGCCACCGCCGCCACCGGGGTGCCGCTGCTGGCAATCACCCGCAACGAGTCCGCGCCCAGATCGTTGCCCTGGCTGTATTCCTCCACGAACGCCTGCGCCCAGTGACCCAGATCCAGCGTTTCCGGGCGCGAGCGCTCGCGCCGCGACAGCTGCAGGATGTTCTCGATGATCTCGTTCTGTCCTTATACACATCT
>JBEPVP010000195.1:0-6759 GCA_041690935.1 Rhodanobacter sp. | reverse complement strand
ATGGTAGTGTGGCTTTTGCCATGCAAGAGTAGGTCACCGCCAGGGGCTTTATCCTGATCAACCCTCACCGGCAACGGTGGGGGTTTTTCTTTGGCCGCCGTTGCAGGGGCCGGCGCAGATGGCTGGTCATGACTTGCGCCAACGTTATGGCCAACACAAAGTATCGTACCCGCACGTTTACGATCGAACGGGCTACCGTTGCCAACGTCTGAGCATTCTCGCCATTCGCGCGAAACCACATCGGAACCCAGCGAAGGCGCCGCATGTAGCAACACATCAACGCGTGCATACGGTCCTCACCTATGATGCAGAGCGCGCTGCGATCCAGCCGGCATCTGAGGGACCGACACTTGTTCATTCACGTTGAAACGCGCCGCCGTCCGCGCTGGCATTGGGCAACTTTGCTGATCGTCACTCTTTGCGTGCTGTGTTTCGTGGGCCTGGCGCTGACACCGCCAGCCGAGCGGATTTCTTTCCTGCTGGAATGGGGAACGGTACCGGCAAACATCTTTGATCCGCATGAGGCCTTGTTGCCACAGCTTACCGATCCAGCGCTGCTGCGCCTTTTCACCGCGCTGTTCATCCACGTGACATGGCTGCATTTGCTCAGCAACCTGCTCTTTCTGGTGATCTTCGGGCTGCCGGGTGAGCGAGCGCTGGGTTCGTTGCGCTTCTTGTTGCTGTTCCTAGTCGGCGGGATCGTGGCCAACCTGATCGGAGCGCTGTCACTCGCGGGTGTGCGCCTGCCCATCATCGGTTGCAGCGGAGCGGTGTCCGCTGTGGTGGGCACCTACGTGGCGCTGTTTCCGCGCGCCAGGCTTGGCCTGGTGTTGCCGCTGGGACTGTACCTGGAGTTCGTGCGGGTTCCCGCGTTCCTGTTGATCGGGATCTGGGTGCTGCTGCAATTGCTGTTCAGCTACGTTGGGCCGAGCTATGGCGCTTACGTGTGGTGGGCGCATATCGGCGGCTTTGTATTCGGCTTGATGTTTGCGCTGTTTTCACGCGAATCGATTGCCCGTCGTCTGCGCGGCTGAATCAAACCTCACCCGGCAATCGCACTCCAGCCGTGCTGGCGAGAAAACTGGCGTAGCAATCGGCGGGCAATCGGGGTGGCGGAAACCGAGTTGAAGACTTGCTGCGGGTCGCCACCCTCGCCGCGCATGTCGGCATGTTTGCGCTTGATATAGGCGCGCATCACCTCGGCATTGAACTCCGGGTGGAACTGCGTGCTGACGGCATGGGGTCCATAGCGCAGCAACTGGTGTGGATCGCGCGCCGAACGGGCCAGTACCGCAGTGCCGAGCGGAGGCTCGAGTACGCCTTGTTCGTGCGTGGTGTGCGCCCGGAAGCTGGCAGGCAGAGTGAACGGCTCGTGCGCGAGGTCCGTTGTCAGTTCGATCGACTGGGTGCCAATTTCGCGCCCACCGGGCAGATAGTCGACGCGCCCGCCCAGCGCGTGCGCCATCAATTGATGGCCGTAGCAGACGCCGAACAGGGGCAGTTCAACGTCCATCGCGTCACGAATCCAGCCGGCCGTGCGCTCGCTCCATGCGGCGCGCTCGGTCACCATCGCTGCGGATCCGGTGATCATGGCCCCGGCCACCTCGTGCGGTGCCGGCAGCACCTCACCCGCGGCCACGTCAACGATCCGCAGCTGTCGCGGATGCAGTCCCGCGCCAAGCCGGAACCAATGGGGAAAGTCGCCATGACGTGCGCGGATCGGGTCCGGCGCACGGCCGGTTCGGATGATCAATACGGGCTTCATGCAGGGAGTTTGTCGTGAGTGGTTTGGCCGTCTTTACGGCTGGGCATTGTCGAAGGCATCGATCGGCGGAAGTACAGTGAGGATCTCCTGCACGGTGGTAAGACCGGCAGATACCTGGCCGGCCGCCGAGATGCGCAACGGGCGCATGCCTTCGGCCAGTGCCGCCTGACCAAAACCGCTCAGGTCGAGCTGGGCCGAAATCAGCCCGCGCAGCCGTGGTGACAACTTCATCATCTCGTAGATGCCGGTACGACCGAGGAAACCGGTATTGCGGCATTCCAGGCAGCCCACCGGTGCGAACACCCGGGGCGGTACCGGAATTACCCAGCCATGCGTGAGCACCGTCCAGGCCTGCGGGTCCTGCGTCGTGGCCTGCTTGCAGTGCGGACACAGGGTGCGCACCAGTCGTTGAGCAACCACGCCGGTCAGGGTCGACTGGATCAGGTAGTGCGGCACGCCCAGATCGAGCAGACGGGTGACCGCGCTGGGTGCGTCGTTGGTATGCAGGGTGGACAACACCAGATGGCCGGTGAGCGAAGCCTGCACCGCCATCTGCGCGGTCTCCAGGTCGCGGATTTCGCCAACCATAATGATGTCCGGGTCCTGTCGCAGTAGCGTGCGCACGCCGGCGGCAAAATCCAGGTCGATCGCCGCATGCACCTGCATCTGGTTGAATTCCGGCGAGACCATTTCGATCGGGTCTTCCACTGTGCAGACGTTGAGCTCCGGCGTGGCCAGATGCTTCAGCGTGGAATACAGCGTGGTGGTCTTGCCGGAGCCGGTCGGGCCGGTGACCAGCACGATGCCGTGCGGCCGCTCGACCATGCTGCGCCAGTTGGCGCCCTCGCCGGGAGAGAAGCCGAGCTGCGCGAAATCCTTGACCACCAGGTCCGGGTCGAAGATGCGCATCACCACCTTTTCGCCGAATGCGGTGGGCATGTTCGAGATGCGCAGCTCCACCTCGCGCCCCGAAGCGGAGCGTGTCTTGATGCGGCCGTCCTGCGGCCGGCGCTTCTCGGCCACGTCCATGCGCGCGAGGATCTTGATGCGCGCGGTCACCGCCGTCATCACCGGTGCCGGAAGTTCGAACACCTTCTGCATGATGCCGTCGATGCGAAAACGGATATGCCCGGTATCGCGACGCGGCTCCAGATGGATGTCCGAGGCGCGCTGCTCGAACGCGTACTGCAGCAGCCAGTCGACGATGTGCACCACATGGCGGTCGTCGGCACCGACCTCACCGCTCTTGCCCAGTTCTACCAACTGTTCGAAGTTGAGGATGGCCGATGAACTGTCGTTGCCGGTCTTGGCATCCTGCGCCAACTGGATCGAGCGCTGGACACCATAGAATTCCTGCAGGTAGCGGTTGATGTCGAGCGGGCTGGCCACCACACGCTTGATGTCGCGCCGCAGCATCTGCGCCAGATCGGGCGCCCAGCCCGCGTCAAACGGCTCACTCGTGGCGAACGTCACCTCGCCCGGCGCGACCGCGATCGGCAGGATCCGGTGGCGCTTGGCGTAGGCATGGCTGACCACCTGGGTCACCGAGGCGACATTGATCTTCATCGGATCGATTTTCAGGTACGGCAGCCCGGCGTGACTGGCGAGCCATTCGGTCAGGCTCTCCAGACTCAGTGGACGCCCCGTGCCCTGCTGGTTTGCCAGCTTGGCGTTGGCGATCAGTACCAGCGGGTTCAACTCCACCGTGCTGCGACCGGCCCGTGCACCCATGCGGACCTGCTTGGCATCTTCGGCCAACAGATATCCGTCGACCACCAGCGCCGCCAGCAGGTCATCCAGTTCCAGTCGGCCACGACGACCGAGCAAGGACGCGATTTGGGGTGATGCGGCCATCCGGAGGTGTCTCCCTGGGAGCTTTTGCCGGGCGGAACCCGGTGGGAAAGCAAGCTGCAGCTATACTAACGCGCTTTACCAAAGGTCACGGAAAGCCATGTCCGCGCGCACCTTCCAGGATGTGATCCAGACCCTCAACCGCTACTGGGCGGCGCAGGGTTGCGTGCTGCTGCAGCCGCTCGATACCGAGGTCGGCGCGGGCACGTTCCACCCCGCCACCTTCCTGCGTGCACTCGGTCCCGAGCCTTGGGCGGCGGCCTACGTGCAGCCTTCGCGTCGACCCACCGACGGTCGCTATGGGGAGAATCCCAATCGCCTGCAGCACTACTACCAGTATCAGGTGGTGATGAAGCCGAACCCCGAAAACATTCTCGATCTGTACATCGGTTCGCTGAAGGAGCTTGGCGTCGATCCGCTGGTGCACGACCTGCGCTTCGTCGAGGACAACTGGGAATCGCCGACCCTCGGCGCCTGGGGCCTCGGCTGGGAAGTCTGGTTGAACGGTATGGAAGTGACCCAGTTCACCTACTTCCAGCAAGCCGGTGGACTCGAGTGCCGCCCGGTTACCGGCGAGATCACCTACGGCCTGGAACGGCTGGCGATGTACCTGCAAAATGTAGATAACGTTTTTGATCTGATCTGGACTGACGGTCCGCGTGGAATCGTCACCTACGGCGACGTGTTCCTGCAGAACGAGATCGAGCAGAGCACCTACAACTTCGAACACGCCAACGTGCCGGAGCTGCTGCGCTGGTTCGACGTGTGCGAGGCGACCGCCAACCAGTTGCTCGCGGCGAATCTGCCGCTGCCGGCGTACGAACAGGTGACCAAGGCCAGCCATACCTTCAACCTGCTCGATGCGCGCCGCGCGATCGGCGTCACCGAGCGCCAGCGCTACATCCTGCGCGTGCGCACGCTGTCGCGCAGCGTGGCCGAAACCTATGTGGCGCAGCGCGAGAAACTGGGCTTCCCGGGTCTGAAGCAAGTAAAGGAGCCGGCTCATGGTTGAGCACAAGCCGCTGTTGATCGAACTGGGTACCGAAGAACTTCCGCCGAAGGCACTGGACGAACTTTCCGGGGCCTTTCTGCGCGGCGTCTGCGATGGCCTGGCCAGGCGTGGCATCGTCGCCGAGCTCGATCTGGCCCAGGCGTTTGCCTCGCCGCGACGCCTCGCCGTGCACATTCCCGGCGTGGCCGCGACCCAGCCCGAACAGGCGATCGAACGCCGCGGCCCGGCGCTGAATGCCGCACTCGATGCCGATGGTCAGCCATCGAAGGCGCTGCTCGGCTTTGCGCAATCCTGCGGCGTGCCGGTCGAGCAGCTGGAAAAGCTTCAGAACGACAAGGGCGCGTGGTTCGTCTGGCGTGCCGTCAAGCCCGGGCAGTCGGTGGCGTCACTGCTGCCGGAAATCATCGACGAGGCGCTCAAGGCACTGCCGATTCCCCGGCCCATGCGCTGGGCCGATCATGACTACAGTTTCGTGCGTCCGGTGCACTGGCTCGTCATCCTGCATGGTGCCGAGATCATCGACGGTGAAGTGCTGGGCTTGAAAAGCGGTCGCAAGTCGCGCGGCCATCGCTTCATGCATCCGCAACCGGTGCATGTGGCCGATGCGGACGGCTGGCTGGACGCGATGCGCGCCAGCAACGTGTTGGCCGATCCGCAAGAGCGGCGCCAGCGTATCCGCGACCAGATCAGTGAGGCTGCCAAACAGACCGGCGGAGTGCCGCAGTTGGACGACACGCTGCTCGACGAACTGGCCAACCTCACCGAATGGCCGGAGGCGATTGCCTGCACCTTCGAGCGTGAGTTTCTCAGTGTGCCACCGGAGGCACTGGTAACCACCATGGTGGCGAACCAGAAGTTCGTGCCGGTGTTCGACGCCGACGGCAAGTTGACCGAACATTTCATCGGCATCGCGAACATCGCGAGCAAGAATCCGGCCGAGATCCGCAAGGGTTACGAGCGGGTGATCCGACCACGTTTCGCCGACGCCAAGTTCTTCTGGGACGAAGACCTGAAGACGCCACTGGCCAGCTATCAGGAACAACTCAAGAGCGTCACCTACCAGCAGGCGCTGGGCAGCCTGTGGGACAAGAGCGTGCGCGTGGCCGAGCTGGCGCGCATCATCGCCAATCGAGTCGGTGTCGACGCCGCGGCAGCGACCCGCGCCGCCAGCCTGAGCAAGTGCGACCTGCTCACCCGCATGGTCGGCGAATTTCCCGAGCTGCAAGGCGTGATGGGACGCTACTACGCCCGTGGTCATGGCGAGCCGACCGACGTGGCCGAGGCGCTGGATAGCCACTACCAGCCGCGCTTCGGTGGCGATGCGATCGCGCCCGATCCGCTGGGCCGGGTGTTGGCCGTGGCCGAACGTCTGGATACCTTGGCTGGCATCTTCGCCGTCGGCATGAAACCCGGTGGCAACAAGGATCCGTTCGCACTGCGCCGCGCCGCGCTGGGTCTGGCGCGCACGCTGATCGAAGGGCGCATGGAACTGGACCTGCGTGGCAGCTTGGTGGAGGCGCTGGAGCTGTTGCCGGACAGCGCGCTGGCAACGGGTCTCAAGCCCGGCAAGGACGGCAAGCCGCCGGCCCTGAACGCGGGCCAGCGGCGAGCGATCCTGCTCGACGAACTGTACGACTTCGTGCTCGATCGCCTGCGCGGCTACTACGCCGAACAGGGCTTCGACAACGCGCAGTTCGAGGCGGTGCTGGCGGTGCAGCCGGCCAGTCTGGCCGACTTCGATCGGCGTCTGCGCGCAGTGGCGGAGTTCGGCCGTCGGCCGGAAGCGGTCAGCCTGGCCGCCGCCAACAAGCGGGTCGCCAACATCCTGCGCAAGCAGGCTGAAGAGGCGGGAGCGCCGGCCATCAGCCGCATCGTCGATCCGGCGCATTTCGAAGCGGACGCGGAGCGCGAACTGGCCGAGGCGCTGGCCTCAGCGCAGCGGGAAACCGCCGACGCGCTCGGTGCAGGCGACTATGCCGCCGTACTGACCCGCCTGTCGCAACTGCAGGCGCCAGTGGATGCGTTCTTCGACAGCGTCCTGGTGAACGCCGATGATCCGGTCGTACGGGCCAACCGCCTGGCCCTGCTCGGGCATTTGAAGGCGCAGTTCAACGCTGTCGCGGATATCGCC
>JBEPVP010000194.1:0-6765 GCA_041690935.1 Rhodanobacter sp. | reverse complement strand
ACCGCCTGCGCGTCGCGCTGACCGGCCTGACCATGGCCGAGTACTTCCGCGACGACATCGACCCGGCCACCGGCAAGGGCCGCGACATCCTGTTCTTCGTGGACAACATCTACCGCTACACGCTGGCCGGTACCGAAGTGTCCGCACTGCTCGGCCGCATGCCGTCGGCGGTGGGTTACCAGCCCACGCTGGCCGAGGAAATGGGCGTGCTGCAGGAGCGCATCACCTCCACCAAGACCGGCTCGATCACCTCGATCCAGGCCGTCTACGTGCCCGCCGATGACCTTACCGATCCGTCGCCGGCGACCACCTTCGCGCATCTGGATGCGACCGTCACGCTGAGCCGCGCGATCGCTTCGCTGGGCATCTACCCGGCGGTGGATCCGCTCGATTCCACCAGCCGCCAGCTCGATCCGCTGGTGATCGGCCAGGAGCACTACGACGTGGCCCGTCGCGTGCAGGGCACGCTGCAGCGCTACAAGGAGCTGAAGGACATCATCGCGATCCTCGGCATGGACGAGCTGTCCGAAGAGGACAAGCAGGCGGTGTCGCGCGCGCGCAAGATCGAGCGCTTCTTCTCGCAGCCGTTCCACGTCGCCGAAGTCTTCACCGGCTCGCCGGGCAAGTACGTGCCTCTGAAGGAAACCATCCGCGGCTTCAAGATGATCGTCGACGGCGACGTCGACCATCTGCCGGAGCAGGCGTTCTACATGGTCGGCGGCATCGACGAGGCGATCAAGAAAGCCGAAGAGATGGGCGCGAAGAAAGCCGCGTAAGGCGGCTTTCGGGAATCGGGAATGGAGATTGGAGAATCGGGAAAGCCATGGCGCCGGTTCCCTCCGCTCCTGACCATTCCCTATTCCCCATTTCCCATTCCCGTCGAACGAGCGTAGCGAGAGAGAACCATGACCCATACCATTCGCGTCGACATCGTCAGTGCCGAAGCCGAGATCTTCTCCGGCGACGCGACGATGGTCGTGGCCACCGGCGAGCTGGGCGAGCTTGGCATCACGCCGCGCCACGCGCCGCTGATCACCCGCCTCAAGCCGGGCCACGTCGACGTGCTGCTGGCCAATGGCGAACGGCAGCAGTTCTGGGTTTCCGGGGGCATTCTGGAAGTACAGCCGCAGGTCGTCACCGTGCTGGCGGATACCGCCGCGCGCGCCGCCGACCTGGACGAGGCTTCCGCGCAGCGCGCCAAGAAGGAAGCCGAAGATGCACTGGCCAATCGCACCGACGCGATGGAGATTGCCGAGGCCCAGGCCAAGCTGGTCGAGGCGATGACCCAATTGCAGGCGCTGGAGCGCCTGCGCAAGAACCTCAAGCATTGAGGACAACGCGCCCGCAGCGACACGTCAGATGAAAAGCCGGCCGTGTGCCGGCTTTTTCCTGTCCGGGATTCGCCACATGCGTGGCGCAGAGCGCTGTTATCCTTTTCTCCAGCAACCGGCTAGGCGACCCGATGGAAAATGCAGCGCTCCACGTCATCATCCTCGCCGCCGGCGCCGGCACGCGGATGAAATCGAACCGGGCCAAGGTGCTGATGCCGCTGGCCGGCCGACCGCTGCTGGCGCATGTGATCGATGCGGCGCGCGCGTTGCAGCCGTCCGTCATCCATATCGTCTACGGCCATGGCGGCGCGCAGGTGCAGGCCGCGTTCGCCACGCAGACCGACTTGCGCTGGGTGCTGCAGGCCGAACGGCTGGGCACCGGCCACGCGGTGGAGCAGGCGCTCGCCGGCGTGCCCGACGGAGTGCCTTCCGGAAATGTGCGTGTTCTGGTGTTGTACGGCGATGTGCCGCTGACCCGGGTCGAGACGCTGCAGCGACTGGTCGCCGCGGATGGCGGCTTCAGCCTGCTCACCACCCGGCTCGCCGATCCGCACGGGTACGGCCGCGTGCTGTGCGACGGCAACGGCCGCGTGCGCGCGGTGATCGAGGAGAAGGACGCCGACGTCAGCGCGCGTGCGGTGAACCTGGTCAACACCGGCATCCTGGTCGTCGACGCACGAGCCCTGCGCGGCTGGATCGGCCGGCTCGACCGCAACAACGCGCAGGGCGAGTACTACCTCACCGATATCTTCGGTATGGCCGCGCAGGAAAACCTCGGCGCGTCGAGCGTGGAGTGCGCCGACCCGGTCGAGGCCGCCGGCGCGAATAACCCGCTGCAGCTGACCGAACTGGAAGCGGCGTACCGCCGGCGCGCGGCGCATGCGCTGCTGGCCGACGGCATGCGGCTGGCCGATCCCCGCCGCATCGATGTGCGCGGCAGCGTTGCGGCGGGACGTGATGTGGAGCTGGATATCGACGTGATCCTCGAAGGCAGCGTGATGCTCGGCGATGACGTGCATATCGGCGCATTCACCCGCCTGAAGGACGTGCAGCTGGCCAGTGGCACCGTGGTGCACTCGCACTGCGACCTGGAGGGCGTGATCACGCATGGGCCGTGCACGATCGGCCCGTTCGCGCGGCTGCGCCCGGGCACCGAACTGGATGCCGGCGTGCATGTGGGCAACTTCGTGGAAACCAAGAAAACCCGCCTCGGCGAAGGCAGCAAGGCGAACCATCTGAGCTACCTCGGCGACAGCGAGATCGGCCGCGGCGTCATCGTCGGCGCCGGCACCATCACCTGCAACTACGACGGCGTGAACAAGTTCATCACTCGCATCGGCGACGGCGCCTTCATCGGCTCCAACAGCGCACTGGTGGCGCCGGTGACGATCGGCGCCCAGGCCACCATCGGCGCCGGGTCGGTGATCACCCACGACGCGCCGGAAGGCGAACTTACCGTGGCGCGCGGCCGGCAGCAGAGCTTTCCCGGCTGGAAACGGCCCGCGAAGCAAAAAATGAGGGAAGAGGAGTGAGAAACGGGTAGTGGCGCGACCCTTACTCGTTTCTCGTTCCTCTCCACGCGTTTTTCGTCCTAGGCGTAACGCCAGCCGTCGATTTCCACCAGCAGCTCGCTGCGGCAGATGTCGCCATGCAGCAGCAGCGCCGGTACGCCGACCAGGCGTTGCTGCAGAAACTGCCGCACTCGCGGCGCGTCGGCGCTGTGGCGCACGTAGACCTTGAGCGGCGAGTGGGTGTCGAAGCCGGCGGCCATGCCGGCGCTGGCCAGCAGGGCTTCGAGATTGGTCAGGGTTTCGTCGAGCTGGGCGTCCAGATCATCCTGATGCGCCGAGGCGTGGCCGACCACCGCGGCAGTGCCGGAGATCGCCAGCACGTCCCGCGCCGGCAGGTTCATCGCGCGGGCGAAGCTGGGCGGCGTGCGGCCGTACTGTCGCGGGTAGCGCCAGGCGCTGACCTGGCGCGGGTTTTCCACCCGCTGACCGGGCTGGTCGCAAGCCAGCAGATAGACCTGCAGCCGGTAGGCGGGGCCGCGATGGCCGATGGCGGTGGCGGCGGGAAAGCCCTCGGCGAAGAAAGCGCCCATGCCTTGCGCGCGGCCGTCACAGAAATGCTTGTAGCGCTCGGCATCGTCCGAACCGTGGTTGATCGCGCCGAGGTAGTTCCACACCCGCAGCACATGCCGTTCGGCGCGCTGACCGACGAACTCGCGCAACGTCGCATAGGCGACCGCGGCGCCGTTCTCGGGGCCGCCGTGTTCGCGCTCGTCCAGCTCGACCGCGGCGAACAGCCAGCCGCCGCCCGCGGCCCAGCGCAGCGCGCCGCCGCTGCCACGACTGACGGGCGCATCGACCTGCCACAGTTCCAGAGGCGCCGGTGTATCGAAGCTTTCCAGCGCGACCTGCAGGTAGCGCGGATCCTCGCTGGGCGGGGCGCCTCCGGCAAAGCCGAACAGTGCCAATGTGCCGGGTTCGTCGAGGATCGCGGCGACCTCCGCCGTGCGGTAGGACACCTGCGGCGCGCGGCGCGCGAGCGGGTCAAGTTGGGGGGTTTCACATCCCTGAATCATTGAGTGCAACCGGGAACGACAAGGGCGCTATGTTACACTCCGCGCCCACTGCCACCGGGGGGAGGCAATGAATCTTGAGTACGGAATCGAGCATGGCAGAACAGACATCGGCGCAGCACGGATTGGCCACCTTGATCGTGGAATGTCTGAACCTCGAGACCGTGACCCCCGAGCAGATCGACCCCGATGCCCCGCTGTTCGGCGGCGAGCTGGGACTGGACTCGATCGATGCGCTGGAGATCGCGCTGGCCGTATCCAAGCGCTACGGTTTTCAACTGCGCTCGGACAATCCGGACAACCGGCAGATATTCACCAGCCTGCGCACACTGTCCGCGCATGTCGAGCAGCACCGCGCCGCCAGCTGAGGCCGGCGGTGGCCCGCGCCGACGCCGCTTTCGTCACGCCGCGTTCCGCCCGCAGTGGCACGCTCGCCGCATCGACGGAGCCCTCGCGGAACCCGGTATGACCTCTGTTTCTTCACCGATGGAAAGCAGCAGCCGGCGCTATGCGCTGCCGTTGCTGCTGGCCTATCCGCTGCTGGCGATTGCCGGCGCGGTGACGCAGCGGCAGATCTTCCCGCTGCTGGCGCTGGCCTTGCTGGTGACCGTGGTGATGCTGCCGCGCCTGCTCACCTTCCGCGTCGCGCCGTGGGCGCTCTGGTCGGGTGTGTTGGCCGCGCTGCTGCTGCTGTCGCTGTACGGCTTTGCCGGCTTGCTGCTGGAGGCCGTGCCGGTGCTGATCAACGCCCTGCTGGCGTGCTGGTTCGGCCGCACGCTGGGCAGCGCCGAGCCGCTGGTGGCGCGCTTCATCGTGGCCATTGAAGGTGCCGAGCGGTTGCAGCTGCCGGGCGTGGCCGACTACGCCCGCCAGCTGACCTGGTTCTGGACGGTGTTACTGGCCGCGCAGGCGCTGCTGCTGGCGGTGCTGTTGCTGGGTGCCGAGCACAGTGGCCTGCTGGCGCGCTTCGGCGTGGCCTCGCCGCTGCAGCTGCCCGAGCGCTGGGCCGCGGCCTGGCTGCATCTGGGTTGCTACCTGCTGCTGGGCGCCGCGTTCCTGCTCGAATACGCCTATCGCCGCTGGCGGCTGCGTCATCTCAGCCATCCCGGCCTGCACGACATGTTGCTGCAGCTGGTCTTGCACTGGCCGCAGCTGCTGCGCGGCCACGGCGCGGTGGTGTCATGAGCGCCGGTTTCGAGCAGACGCTGTGCGTCGAGGCGCGGCATCCCGCGCTGCCGGGGCATTTTCCGGGCCAGCCGCTGGTACCGGGCGTGATCCTGCTGGAACAGGTCGCCATCGCACTGCGCGCCTGGCGTGGACAGCGGCTGGCGCGCGTGCTGGAAGCCAAGTTCATGGCGCCGCTGCTGCCGGACGAAGCGGCCACGCTGCGGTTGAGCGATGCGGCGACGGGCGGGTCGAAGATACGGTTCGCGATCGAACGTGACGGCACCCTGCTGGCGCGCGGCGTGGTCGAGGCCGCGGCATGAGCACGAACGAACACTGGCAGAGCCGCCCCGAAGGTGGCGGACACTTCGCGATCTGGCTGATCCGCGCGATCGCGCTGTACGGCGGGCGCCGGGTGGCGCGGCTGTGCCTGTATCCGATCACGCTGTATTTCTTTCTGCGTCGCGGGCCCGAGCGGCTGGCTTCGCGGCAGTATCTGCAGCGCGCATTCGGCCGCCCGGCCACGGCGTGGCAGGTGCTGAAGCACATCCACTGTTTCGCCGCCACGATCCTGGACCGGATCTTCCTGCTGGCGCAGGGCGAGAAGCCATTCCAGATCGAGACGCACGGACTGGAGCTGCTGGAACAACGCGTCGCGCAGGGTCGCGGCGTGCTGTTGTTCGGATCGCATCAGGGCAGCTTCGAAGCGCTGCGCGCGATCGGTGCGCGGCGTCCGGACATGCCGTTGCGGGTGGTGCTGGACAAGCAGAAGACGCCGGCGATGACCGAGCTGCTGGAAGCGCTGGCGCCGGAGGTGGGCGCCTGCGTGATCGACGCGGCGCAGGACGGCACCTCGATTGCGCTAGCGATGGCCGAGGCCTGCCAGAGCGGCGCGGTGGTGGCGATGCTGGCCGATCGCGGGCGTGGTCATGAGGTGTTGCGGCGCACCGAGTTCCTCGGCTCGCCGGCACCGTTTCCGATCAGCCCGTGGCTGCTGGCGCATGCGCTGCAGGTGCCGGTGGTACTGTGTTTCGGCCTGTATCTGGGCGGCAACCGCTACCGGCTGGTGTTCGAGCCGTTGAGCGATCGGGTGGAGATCCCGCGCCACAACCGCGGCCCGGCACTGGATGCGTTGATCGCCCGGTACGCGCAACGGCTGGCACATTACGTCGACGTGGCTCCCTACAACTGGTTCAACTTCTATGATTTCTGGCAAGACACGCCTCCTGCTACTGCTGAGCCTGCTGCCACTGTGGGCGAACACGTCGGCGTCTGAAGCCGCGCCGACCGCGTCGTCGTCATCCGCGCAAGCCCTGATTGCCGCGTTGGGCCGGCCCGCGCCGGCGCACACCGCATTCGCCGAAGCGCGCTTCCTCACGGTGCTGGATCGGCCGCTGGTGGTGTCCGGCGAGTTGGCGTGGCTCGGTGGCGACCAGTTGCAGCGGCGCGTGGATCATCCGCAGCAGGAGACGGCCACCATCGCCGATGGCGAGGTGACCCAGCAACGCGCCGGCAAACGTTCGCGCCATTTTTCGCTGAAGCGCGCGCCACAGCTGCAGGTCTTGCTGGACAGCTTCGTGGCGCTGCTCAGCGGCGACGCCGGCCGATTGCAACAGGCATTCGAAGTCAGCCAGACCGGCGCCGCCGCGGGCGCGTGGACGCTGACCCTGCGGCCGCGCGATCCGAACG
>JBEPVP010000193.1:0-6789 GCA_041690935.1 Rhodanobacter sp. | reverse complement strand
GCCGGGCTGGCCGCCGCTGCTCAGCAACGAACTGCCGCGGGCGCTGGCACCCACGATCACGCTGGGCTCGCGCGCCGCCGCGGCCGGCGACTTCACCTTGAACCTGGGCTGCACGCCGCGCATCCGCGACGGCCAGCGCGTGTTGCTGCTGTTCGGCGATCGTCTGCTGGCGCCGGCCAGCATCAGCAATCCGGCCGATACCCGGCAACCGACCGCCTTGACGTTCCAACTGACCAGCGTCGTGGCGGGCACGTACACGGTGCGCCTGCGCGTCGATGGCGCCGACAGCATCCCGGTCGATTTCAGCGGCAGCGTGCCCGCGTTCGCCGCGAACCAGCAGGTGGTCGTGACATGAACGACTACGCCCATTGGCTGGAAGCGAACGACCGCTATCTCGCCGCCGCGCTGGCGGGCCTGCGCGAGCGGCTGGAGCGCGCGGCGCAGCGGCGCGACACGCTCACCCCGCCACCGGCCGCGCCGGCCACCGCCTTGATGGAGTCCGCGCCGGCGGTCAGCGCGCCGGGCGCACCGCGGCATTCGTGGTTTGCGCGGATGTTCGGCAACCAGCCGCCGCGCGCGCCGCAGCCGGCGGAGCCGCGCGTTGAAGATCAATCGGTCGACGATCAGCCCGCGGCGCAACCGATCGTGGCGGTCGTACCGGCTGCCGACACCAGCCTCGCGCTCACGTCGGCAACTCCAGCCAGCGCAAGTACCGGGGATACGGAGCACACGCCGGCGCTGAGCGTGCTCACGAGCCGGCTCGGCCTGTCCGCGTTCGAGCGCGACCTGCTGTTGCTGTGCATCGGCATGGAGCTGGACACGCGTTTCCCCGCACTGTGCGCGCAGGCCCAGCACGATCCGGCCCGGCCGTATCCCACTTTCGCGCTGGCCTTCGCCGTGCTGGATGCGCCGAGCTGGGACGCGCTGTCGCCGGAGCGGCCGCTGCGCTACTGGCGCCTGCTCGACATCCATCAACCCGGCGCGCAACCGCTGATCGGTGCCGCGCTGAGTGCCGACGAGCGCGTGGTCAACTTCGTCAAGGGCATGAACTATCTCGACGACCGGCTGATGCCGATGCTCACGCCGCTGGCGCCGGCGACGCTGCCGCCCTCGCAGCAGGCGATTGCCGACCAGGTCCTGGCCGGCCTGCGCCATGTACCAGCGGGCGCGTCGTTGCCGGTGGTGCAACTGCTCGGCAGCGACAGCGTCAGCAAGCAGGCGATTGCGCAGACGATCGCCGCCGCGTTCGGCGCGCAGGCGTACCGGTTGTCGGCCGATCTGCTGCCGGCGGCGATCGCCGAACAGGAGACCCTGAGCCGGCTGTGGCAGCGCGAAAGCCGGCTGCTGCCGCTGGCGCTGTATCTCGACGCCGCCGAAGTCGAGCGCGGTGACGCCAGCGCCACCCTGGTGAAACGCTTTCTCGCCCGTGCCGGCGGACTCACCTTCGTCGATGCGCGCGAAGCGTGGGCGAGTGCGGCGACCCACGCGCTCAGCGTCGACGTGGCCAGGCCCAGCGCGGTCGAGCAGCGCGCGCTGTGGCAGCGCCTGCTCGGCGACACCGCCGGCACGCAACCGCAGCAGCTGGCCGGCCACTTCGATTTCAACCTGGGCCGGATCGAGCAGATCGCGCACAGCGCGCTGGCCGCGGTGGAAGACAAACCTGCCGCGCTGGCGCAGACGCTGTGGCAGGGCGCGCTGGCGCACACGCGGCCGGCGCTGGACCAGCTGGCGCAGCGGATCGAGCCGAAAGCCGCCTGGGACGATCTCAAGCTGCCGGACAGCGAGAAAACCCTGCTGCGCCAGATCGCCGACCAGGTCGCCCAGCGCAGCACCGTCTACGACGACTGGGGCTTCCGCCAGCGGATGAATCGCGGGCTGTCGATCAGCGCACTGTTCACCGGCGAGAGCGGCACCGGCAAGACCATGGCGGCGGAAGTGCTGGCGCAGGAGCTGGGCCTGTCGCTGTACCGCATCGACCTGTCGGCGGTGGTCAGCAAGTACATCGGCGAGACCGAAAAGAACCTGCGCAAGCTGTTCGATGCGGCCGAGGACGGCGGCGCGATCCTGTTCTTCGACGAGGCCGACGCGCTGTTCGGCAAGCGCAGCGAGGTCAAGGACAGCCACGACCGCTACGCCAACATCGAGGTGAACTACCTGCTGCAGCGGCTGGAATCATTCCGCGGGCTGGCGATCCTGGCCACCAACATGAAGGGCGCGCTCGACGGCGCGTTCCTGCGCCGGCTGCGCTTCGTCATCAACTTCCCGTTCCCCGGCGTGGCCGAACGCAAGGCGATCTGGGCCTCGGTGTTCCCCGCGCAGGCGGCCACCACCGCGCTGGATTTCGAGCGGCTGGCCCGGCTCGCGCTCACCGGCGGCAGCATCCAGGGCATCGCCCTCAACGCCGCCTTCATGGCGGCCAAAGCCGGTGTGCAGATCAGCATGCCGCTATTGCTCGACGCCGCCCGCGGCGAATACCGCAAGCTCGACAAGCCGGTCAACGAAGCGGACTTCCGCTGGCTCGCCAGCGCCGGAGGCAAGCCATGAGCATCGTGCTGCACATCGAGCGATTGGTGCTGGACGAGACGCTGCTCGGCGATGAGCGCAGCGGGGCCGTGCGTGCGGCGATCGAGCATGAACTGACCCGGCGGCTGGCGCAGCCGTGGGCCATCGATGCCTTGCGTGGCATCGGCGCGGTGACTGCGTTGCCGTCGGTGGCATTGCCCGCAGGCAGGTCATCGCACAACCGTCTGGGCCAGCGCATCGCAGCGGCGGTGCAGCGGGGGCTTGGCGTAGGCGATGCGGCGAGCGGACGGAAACTGCCATGACCGTTCACGCCGCCAGCCTCGCCGCCAAAGCGGTTGCGCCCGCCACCACGCAGCAGGCGCAGCTGCAGCGCAAATGCGTCTGCGGCACGCATACCTCGGGTGGGTTGTGCGAGCGCTGCGCGCACGCAAGGCAACCATTGCAGCGCAAGCTGGCCATCGGCAGGACGAACGACCCACTGGAAACGGAGGCTGACCGAATCGCCGACCGCGTGCTCGACAACGCAGCCGTGGCGACGACCAGGCCGCCGCAGCCACCGCATGTCACGGCGATGGCCTCGCATGGTTCCATGCACATGCTGCCCATGTCCGTCGAACGTACGCTGGCCACTGCCGGCACAGCGCTGCCATCCGCGCTCAGGCAGGACATGCAGCAACAGTTCGGCCATGACTTCTCGCAAGTGCGCCTGCACGCCGATCCGGCGGCGGCTCAATCGGCGCATGAACTTCGCGCGCAGGCCTATACCGTCGGTCCGCATATTGTTTTCGGCGCCGGCCGTCTCATGCCAGACACGCCTGGTGGCAAGCATCTGCTCGCGCATGAACTGACCCATGTATTGCAGCAAGGCGCGGGTTTCGGCATGGCCGTGCAACGACAGCCGATGGCCGATGCGGGTGTCGATGCGTCGATAAGCCCACCCACGGACGCTGGCGTCGTAACGGCCCCACCCAGCAGTGCGGGAGCGCCGTCGGCCGATGCTGGAACACCCGCTCCAGCCGCACCGACGCGCGTACCCAAAAATGAAGCGGAGGCCCTCGAAGACACCGACAAAACCTTTCCGAACGACGCCGATGTCACTAGCGCAATCTCCGGCCTGCCGGAAGTGGTGCAGAAAGAACTCGGTGCGGACATCGACTACCAGCGGCGATTCCTGTCGCGCATGTCGCTGTATCTCGGGCCGCACCCGAACACCATCGATCACTTCAAGGGCATCGATGTGTTCAAGTTCGCCGACGGCACCCGGCTCGATCTGCACACCGATGCCATCAGCCATCTGCGCGACGTACAAAGCGTGATCGGCGCGAAGAACATGCCGTCCTCCGGCACCGGCTTCGCGCTGCGCGACAAGATCAAAGCGGCCGTGCAAACGCCAGGACAGATGGTTCACGCGGTGGGTTATGCGATCGATTTTCGCGCCGCACGTAATCCGCACTTCACTGACGCGCGGCTGGTTGCCGTGCAGGCGCTATACAAGCAGAGCCAGACCAGCTTCAACATCACTACCGGCGGCTGGGCCACGCGCCGGGGCACGATCAAAAAAATGGGCCGCGGCGAGCTGGCAGAGGACACCAAGGAGCGTAAGGATTTCATCACGCGCTTCCGCGCGGAAGGTGCCAAGGACGTCGCCGGCAATGAACTCATCACGCAGGAGATCAGCGCCCCCAACCTCGCGAAGCTGAAAGCGTTGCGCGACGAGTACAAAGCCTATTTGCTGCGCAAGCGCGATTTCCAGAAGGCACTCGCGGCCGCCAGGGCCAAGCTGAAGCGGGGTGAATCGCTGAAGGTCGACCAGGTCGATGTTGCCCGCGCCATGCTCAAGCCTGATCTCACTACCGAGCGTGGCCGCCTGCTCAACGAAATCAGGCAGGTGACCTTGCAGCGGCAATCGCTCATCGAGCGCACACGGACCATCCTCAGTGGTCTGATTGACAAGACGGACGCCGACCTTAAGCGCACGAAGAAGGCGCCGTATGTCAGCAACAGTGAGAAAGACTACGCGGCCAAGCTCGACCGACTGCAGAAGGCCAAGGCGGTAGCGCAGGCTGCGGTGGCATCGGCCGATCGCGACCTGAAGAAAGTTCGCGCGTCGCTGACCCAGCATACGAGCGCGGTCAATCGTGCCGACACGCAAATGAAGGCCGAGCGCAACCCGGTCCGTCGTGCGCGCCTCGAAGAGAAACTGCGCACCGAGCACGAGGCGAAGACGGCAGCGATCGCGGCAACGCAGGCGAGCGCGAATCGGCGCATCACACTGGGTGTCGACAAAGGTAACGCGGATGCCGCGCTCGATGAGGCAAAAGGGGCCTCGGGAAAGCGGTTGTGGCTGCACCAGCTGGAAGATCTGCAACGTGGGCTGTCGTTGGATGACTTCGATGCCCGTCTGGTTTTCGGCATTGGCAACAAAGACGCAGAGGCCGACAAGGAAGTGCGCGACCCGTCGCTGGTCCAACTGTTCTCGAAAGGTTTTTTCAACGTCGACCCCGCGCCACCACCAGTCGCACCCACGTCAGCGCCGGCATCCGCGCCAGCAGGCGCCAAGAAATCCGCTGCACCCAAACCCGCGCCAACGCCGCCGCAGGGTTTCGATTTGAACTTCATGGAAGAGATGGCCAAGCACGGCTTCGACCAGGGTTCGGAGTGGACGCCTGGCGGCGTCGATTCCATGCATTTCGAATACGCCGACGGTGTCGATGCACTGCATTCGCCATCCGATGCCGTGAGCAGCAAGGCAAAGGTCAAACCGTAGAGGTGTAACGATATGAAAGGCAGCACCAAGATACGCATCCCCAAACCCCGTCCTGGCGGCATCGTGCGTTTCGGCAAACAGAAGGCCAAACGTGATGACCGCAACCTGATGTTCGCCGTCCTGCTGAGGGCGCCACCGGTGTTGCCGACCGAGTACGACTTTGATGTGAACCATCACGGCATCCCCACGCCCATGTTCGGCAACGACCAGTACGGCGACTGCGTGATCGCCGGGCGCGCGCACCAGACCCTGCGCTTCGAGAAGGCCGAGCAGAACAAGCTGATCGCGATCAGCGACACCGACGTGCTGCACGAATACTTTGGCGAGAGTGGCGGGGTCGACAGCGGCCTGGTCGTGCTCGATTCCATCAAGACATGGCGCAGCAAGGGCTGGCTGGCGGCGAAGCGCCGTTACCGGATCAAGGCGTTCGCGCAGATCAACCAGGCCAGGCGCAGCGAGGTCAAGCGCGCGGTGTTCATGGATCTCGGCGTCGGCCTTGGCTTCAGCCTGCCCGACGCGGCGCTGACCCAGTTCTACGCGGGAAAACCGTGGGCGGTGGTCGGCGGCAAGCCCGGCCAGCCGAACCCGCACAACGGCCATTACGTCTACGTTCCAGGCTACACGAAAAGCGGCCCGGTCTGCGTCACCTGGGGGCGCAAGCAGCAGATGAGTTGGCAGTTCCTCGCCAAGTACTGTGACGAGGCCTACGCGATCATCGACGCGCCCGACACGACGAAGAAGAAACGCGGGCTGGACACCGCCAAGCTGGATGCCTTCCTCGCCGCGCTGCGCAGGAAAAAGCCCGCATCCCCCGCGAAGAAGTTGGTCGTGTCCAGGCACCGGGTGTCGGAGCGCGCATGACCGAGCACCGTGCCAGTGTCGCGTTGAAGACGGCCGTGCCATCGACGGTCAGCGGCCTGCGGTTGCAACGCAAGTGTGCGTGCGGCACACAGACTCCCGCGGGCGGCGAGTGCGAAAGCTGTGCGCACAAGCGTGTGCAGCGCAAATCCGGGCATGGCCCGGCAATCGCCTCGATACCTGCGAGTGTTCAGCAAGTGCTTGGTTCCGCTGGCGTGCCGCTCGAACCGCATGCGCGTCGGTCGATGGAGGCCGGCTTCGGACACGATTTCAGCCACGTGCGCGTGCATGCCGATCAGGCCGCCGTGCGCTCGACGGAGGCGCTGCACGCGGCGGCCTATACCGTGGGCGCACACCTCGTTTTCGGTGAAGGACGCTACGCGCCGTCGATCACCGCTGGCAAACGGCTGCTGGCGCACGAGCTGACGCATGTGATCCAGCAAGGTGGCCGTGCCTCATCGGCGCAGCGCAGTTCAATCGGCGGACTCCAGCTCGGCGCAGAAGACGACGCGCTCGAACGCGAGGCCGATACCACCGCTGAGCGCGTCATGCGTGGCGAACAGGTCGCGGTGGCGACGTCGAGTGAACGGAAAGTGCAGCGTGTGCCCGCCCCGCGCCAGCCCGCGATCGTGGGCCTGGAC
>JBEPVP010000192.1:0-6803 GCA_041690935.1 Rhodanobacter sp. | reverse complement strand
ATCGCCGGCACCGTCGAACTTGTTGGTGCCGTCGGCATTCAGTTGGTAGACGCCGATCGAAAACAGCTGCAACAACTCCCGCGCGTAATTCTCGTTCGGTGTGCGCTTGTCGTTGTTGACCATATCCAGGTAAGCCTGACCGTGCTGGTCGTACAGCCAGACACCTTCACCGCGCACAATCTTGAGCGGCTCCTTGTAAGACACGCTCAGGGTCGGATTCAGCAGCTGCTTGCGCAAGCGCAGAATCTCGGCATTGCTCCGTTGCGGCACGCCGCCCGGTGCGGCGCCGTCGGTCGGGCGGGAGGCGGTGGTATCAATCATGGCTTGGTTCCAGAAAGGTGCCGACGATGGCATCGTGATCGACGTCAGCGAGCTCGCGCAACAATGCGCGCACGCCTTGCTGTGACACAAGGATGAACGGGTTGTCGGGGTGCTCCCGATGCTCACGAGTCGCCATCAGGACACTATGGCAAAGGCGCGCGAGGATGAATGCATGCAGCTTCTCGAGTTCGATACGCAGCAACGGGCATTGCGTCAGATAACCACGAACGATAGTGCGTGCGCATGCCACCGGATCGGCTTCATGCTGCATGGCGTACGTACAGGCGATCGCCAGATCGGCTAGGCGGAAACTGGTGCACATGTCGCCGAAGTCAATCACCGCACTGACCCGCTGACCGCCAGTTCCGTCATCTGCCACGATCACATTCAGATCGTTGGCATCGTTGTGCAGCACCGTGATCGGCAGCTTCGCCTGCCATGACGGCAACTGGGCACAGAACGCCTCGACGTGTGCCTGTACGATGGCGCGAAGCCCGGCATCCTCGATATGGGCTACTTCGCCCTGCAAGGCCGGCAACCTCATCAGGTTCCAGTCGTGCTGACGATCCGCGGCGGGATGGTGAAAGTCCCGCAGCCCGCGCGTCAGGCGTCCGACGGCACCACCAAGTCTCTCGTGCAACGCCATGCGCTGCGGTGGCGACAAAGCCCCGATGGCATCCGCGTACGTCGTGCCGGGCACGAAACTCAACATGCGCACCTGGCACGGCCGCCCCGCAATCGGCAGAGTCAGCAGGTGCTCGCCGTTCACGGCAAGCTGCACCTGCGGCCATTGCAACGCCGGCTCGCGCTCGGCAAGCGTCATCATGGCCTGATTCTCAAGGTCCAGATCCATGCGTGACCATGACGGATGCGCCACCTTCAGCACATACTCGCCACCATGGCTGCAAATACGAAAATTCTGATCGGCATAGGATGGCAGCGAGCAAACGTCGCCATGGATGCGCCAGTGCCGTTCAGCCAGCACCAACGCCGCATCTGGGGTCAGAACATCCATAAGTGATCGCGCACAAATATTGCAGGAGTTCTAATAGTAGTATAATTTGACATTTGAATTCAGCCATAGGCGCATCCACATGTTCCGGTCCTTGCTTGCGGCAGTGATGGCCGCCGCCATGACGATTACCGCCGTTTCCGCAAACCCGAGCGATGCTGGCAGCCAAGACCACGCACCCGCTCAGGGTGCGGCATTGCTGCATCAGCGCGAGCCGATGAGCTTTGGTGTGTTTTATTACCCCGAGCAATGGCCGCGCAGCCAGTGGCAACGCGACTTCAACGGCATGGCCAAGCTCGGTTTCGACTTCACGCATATGGCCGAATTCAGCTGGACGTATCTGGAGCCGGAAGAAGGCCACTTCGATTTCGCATGGCTCGATCACGCCATCGACCTGGCCGACAAGGCCGGGCTGCGCGTCATCCTCGGCACGCCGTCGGCGGCTCCGCCCAGCTGGATGGACGAACGCTACCCCGAGGTCTACCGGGTGGATGAGCACGGCCAGCGCCACGAACACGGCATCCGCGCGGAAGTATCGCTGGCCAATCCGAAATACCAGGCCTTCGTGACGCGGGTGGTGACCGCCATGGCGCAGCGTTACGGCCACGATCGCCGCGTCTGGGGCTGGCAGGTGGACAATGAGCCCGGCTCGTTCCTCGATTACAGCGCCAGCGCGCGCACCGCATTCCAACAATGGCTGCGGAATAAATACGGCACCATCGATGCGATGAATGCCGTATGGGCCGGTTCGTTCTGGAGCAGCCTTTATCGGAACTTCGATGAGGTGCGCATCCCCAATGCCACCCTTGCTGCCGAAGACAAGCTGAGCCCACATGCGCAACTCGACTTCGCCCGCTACCAGGCGGATACCACGGCACACTTTCTCGATGTCCAAGCGGCGATCATCAAGCAATACGCACGCCCCGGACAATGGGTGACGACGAACTACACCAACGTCAGCACAGCCACCGACCCCAAGCGCAGCCACGGCCTGGATTTCCCGACCTTCACGCTGTATCCGGTCGCCGGCGCGAATGTCCTTGGCGGTGACAGCTATGCCATCGGCAAACCTGCCAACCTGATGGAGGCCGCAGCGTATTTCCGCTCCATCAACGGCACGTTCGGCGTAATGGAATTGCAGCCGGGCCAGGTGAACTGGGGCGAGATCAACCCGCAGCCGATGCCCGGTGCGGTAAGCATGTGGATGTGGCATGCGTTTGCATCTGGCGCCTCCCTGCTCAGTACCTACCGTTACCGCCATCCGCTGCGCGGTAGCGAGATGTACCACGAAGGTATCGTCGGCACCGATGGCGTCGTGCTCTCACGCACGGGGCGTGAATTCGTCGACACCTTGCACGCTATCAAGTCGCTGGAAGCGCAACTCGATGCCAAAGCGAAGTTACCCGCGCGAATGGCAGCGCAACGCACCGGCTACCTATGGAGCCAGGACGTTTTCTGGGATCTGGAGATCCAGCCGCAAACCAGCCTGTGGCATAGCTGGGCCTACCGGAATACGTACACCCAGGCGGTGAAGAGCACCGGCGCGCCGATGGATTTCGTCGCGGAAGACGATGATTTCAGCCACTACCCGTTCCTGATCGCACCGGCCTATCAGATGGTGAGCGAAGCGCTGGCGAAGAAATGGCGGCGCTATGTCGAGCAGGGCGGTCATCTGATCCTGACCAGCCGTACCGGCCAGAAGAACGCGGAAGGGCATTTTCACGAAGGGCCGTGGGCGGCGCCGATCCTCGACCTGATCGGCAATGATGTCGACGGCTTCGACATGCTGCCTCCGAGCGCCAGCGCGCAGGTCACCGCAGGCGGGAAGACACACGAGTGGCACCGTTGGGCCGACATGCTCTCGCCCCGGCCGGGCACCGAGGTGCTCGCCACGTATGCCGATCACTACTACGCAGGCAAGGCCGCTGCGACCACCCGCTCGCTGGGCCGGGGTACCGTCACCATGATCGGCGTGTCGACCGATGATGGTGAACTGGAACGCGAGATCGTACGCAGCGTCTACCAGCGTGCGGGCGTGGCGATCGAAGACCTGCCCAAAGGTGTGTTCATCGACTGGCGCGGCGGCTTCTATTTTATGGTGAACTACAACCCGCAGCCCTTTTCGCCCGTGTTTCCGGCAACAGCGAAGATCGTGCACGGGCAAACGCCACTGGTCCCGGCGCAGACGCTGATCTGGAAGGAGCCATCGCCATGATGTGCATAGCATCCGCATCGCAGTGCCATGGGGAAGCCTGAATCCATGAGCGGCCTGATCGCACTCGACTGGGGCACGACCAGCCTGCGCGCCTACTGGCTCGACGACGCGGGCAAAATTCGCGAGGCGCGGACGCGCCCGTGGGGCATTCGTCACCTGCCCGACGGCGGCTTCGATGCCGCACTGACCGACATCACCGCAGGCTGGCCTCGCTGGCCGCGGCTGGCCTGCGGCATGGTCGGCAGCCGCAACGGCTGGCTGGAAATCCCGTACCTGGATCTTCCCGCTGCCACACCGCAGCTTGGCAGCGCCATCCGCAGCCTGCGCGCGCACGATGGTTTGGACGTCCATATCGTTCCCGGCCTGCGCAATCCACACGGACCCGACGTGATGCGCGGCGAGGAAACCCAGCTGATCGGTGCCCTTGCACTGCAGCCAGCACTGGCCACCCAGTCCACCTGGCTCCTTCCCGGTACACACAGCAAGTGGGTAAGCGTGCGCGATGGCGCCGTGATCGACTTCTGCACCCTGATGACGGGCGAACTGTTTGCGTTGTTGCAGCAGCATTCGATCCTTGGTTCCGGCTCAAGCGACGCCGCGGTGGAACCTGATGCGTTCGCGCGCGGCGTCATCGCGGCACGCGACAGCGGTAGCGCCGGCGCATTCAGCCGGCTGTTCTCGGCACGCGCCTTGATGCTCGACGGCGCGCTGGCACCGGCCTCTGTACCGGAGTACCTCTCGGGCTTGCTGATCGGCGAGGAACTGCGCGCCAGTCTGGCCACGCATCGTTTCGGCCTCGAAACATCGCTCCAGCTGATCGGCGATGCCACCCTGTGCGCGCGTTATCGCCTGGCCGCCTCCCACTTTGACATCGAACTTGCCGAACCCCTGATCGACGCCGCCGCGTATGGGCTATGGCAAATCGCATGCCATGCCGGTCTCGTCCACGCCGGTTCGTCCACGACACCCAAGGAAGCCTCTTCATGCTGAGCCCCTGGCTCGACCACCTGCCCCTCGTCGCGATCCTGCGCGGCATCCGTCCCGACGAGGCCGTGGCCATCGGCCATGCACTCGCCGACGCCGGCTTCCGCGTGCTGGAAGTGCCGCTTAATTCGCCGCAGCCGATGGAAAGCATCCGTCGCCTCTCCCAGTCCCTGGGCGACAACTATCTTGTCGGTGCGGGCACCGTGATGACCCCGGCACAGGTGAGTGAGGTCGCCGCAGCCGGCGGCCGCTTGATCGTGATGCCACACGCCGACACCACCGTGATCCGTGCCGCCAAGCAGGCAGGCCTGATCTGCGTCCCCGGTGTCGCCACACCCACCGAGGCCTTTGCCGCGCTGGCAGCCGGTGCCGATGGACTGAAGCTGTTCCCCGCCGACCAGGTGTCGCCCGAGGGGCTCAAGGCCTGGCGCGCGGTCTTGCCGAATGAAGTACCGGTGCTGCCGGTCGGCGGCATCGCACCCGACAACATGGCGCCGTGGGTCGCCGCCGGTGCGCAGGGATTTGGCATCGGCTCCGCGCTGTATGCGCCCGGTCTCGATGCCGATGAAGTCGCCCGTCGCGCCCATGCCTTCGCGCAGGCATGGGCGGCGGTCTCTCCCAAGTCCGAGGAATACCGCGCATGAAGATCACGAAACTCACTACCTTCCTGGTGCCACCGCGCTGGCTGTTCCTGCGCATCGACACCGATGCCGGCATCTGCGGCTGGGGCGAGCCGGTGGTGGAGGGTCGTGCGCATACAGTGGCCACCGCTGTCGAGGAACTTTCCGATTACCTGGTCGGCAAGGATCCCCGTCATATCGAGGATCTGTGGAACGTGATGTACCGCGGCAGCTTCTACCGTGGCGGCCCGATCCTGATGAGTGCCATCGCCGGTGTTGACCAGGCCCTGTGGGACATCAAGGGCAAGCATCTCGGTGTGCCGGTGCATGAGCTGCTCGGTGGCCCGGTGCGCGAGCGCATCCGCGTGTATTCGTGGATCGGCGGCGACCGTCCGGCGGATACGGCGAGGGCAGCCAAGGCGGCGGTCGAACGTGGCTTCAGCGCGGTCAAGATGAATGGCACCGAGGAGATGCACTTCGTCGACAGCTACGACAAGGTCGAGCGCGTGCTGGAGAACGTGCAGGCCGTGCGCGAGGCGGTCGGTCCACACATCGGCGTGGCCGTCGATTTCCACGGCCGCGTGCACAAGCCGATGGCCAAGGTGCTGATGCGCGAACTGGCTCCTTACAAGCTGATGTTCATCGAGGAACCGGTGCTGTCCGAGCATCTGGACGCGATTCCGGAGCTCGCCAGGATCGCCCCGGCACCGATCGCGCTGGGCGAGCGCCTGTATACGCGCTATGACTTCAAGCGCGTGCTGCAGATGGGTGGCGTCGACATCATCCAGCCCGATCCCTCGCATGCCGGCGGCATCACCGAAACACGCAAGATCGCGGCGATGGCCGAGGCTTACGACGTGGCGCTGGCGTTGCACTGCCCGCTCGGTCCGATTGCGCTGGCGGCGAATCTCCAGCTCGATGCGGTGTGCCACAACGCCTTCATCCAGGAACAGAGCCTGGGCATCCATTACAACGCCAGCAACGACCTGCTCGACTACGTGGTTGACTCCAACGTATTCGCCTACGAGAACGGCTACGTCGCCATACCTTGCGGCCCGGGCCTCGGCATTGAGATCAACGAAGCCTATGTCACCGCGCGCGCCGAGAGCGGTCACCGCTGGCGCAATCCGCTGTGGCGCCACGACGACGGCAGCGTCGCCGAATGGTGAGCATGGCAGTCGTGTCTTCCCCTGACTCCGGAATCTGTTGATGCCTTCGTTCGCCACCTATCCCAGCCTGGTCGACCGCAGCGTGCTGATCACCGGCGGCGCCAGCGGTATCGGCGCAGCCTTCGTCGAGCACTTTGCTCGCCAAGGTGCGCGGGTGGCCTTTCTCGACGTGGACGATGCCAGCGCCGCGTCGCTATGCGCGTCGCTCGCTGACATGCCACATGCACCGCGTTATCTGCACTGCGATCTCACCGATCTGGACGCGCTGCAAGCAGCGATCAACGAAGCTCGCGCGCGGGTCGGAGCGATCGCCGTATTGATCAACAACGCGGCCAACGACGCGCGCCATACATTGGTCGATATCGGTGCGACTGATTTCGAGTGCAACGTGGCGGTGAACCTGCGTCACCAGATCTTCGCCACCCAGGCGGTGATTCCCGACATGCGCCAGCTGGGCGGTGGCTCGATCATCTGCCTGGGCT
>JBEPVP010000191.1:0-6826 GCA_041690935.1 Rhodanobacter sp. | reverse complement strand
GACTCGGCCAAGATGGCCGACGTGCTGAAGGCGTCGCACGGCATGGAGTTGACCCTCGACGAGTCCGAGGCGGACGTGATCCTGATCAACACCTGCTCGATCCGCGAAAAGGCGCAGGAAAAGGTGTTCAGCCAGCTCGGCCGCTGGAAGCAGCACAAGAAGGATGGCAGGCCGGTGCTGATCGGCGTCGGCGGTTGCGTGGCCTCGCAGGAAGGCGCGGCGATCGTCAAGCGCGCGCCGTATGTCGACCTTGTATTCGGCCCACAGACCCTGCACCGCCTGCCGCAATTGATCGAGGCGCAGCGCGCCACCGGCCTGCCGCAGGTCGACATCAGCTTCCCCGAGATCGAGAAGTTCGATTGCCTGCCCGAGCCGCGTGCCGAAGGTCCCACTGCGTTCGTGTCGATCATGGAAGGCTGCTCGAAGTACTGCAGTTACTGCGTGGTGCCGTACACCCGCGGCGAGGAACTCAGCCGTCCATTCGACGACGTGCTGGTCGAGGTCGCCAAGCTAGCCGCGCAAGGCGTGCGCGAGGTCAACCTGCTCGGCCAGAACGTCAACGCGTATCGCGGCCCCACCCACGACGGCGGCATCGCCGACCTCGCCGTGCTGATCCACGCCATCGCGCAGATCGACGGCATCGGCCGCATCCGCTTCACCACCTCGCACCCGCTGGAGTTTTCCGATTCGCTGATCGAGGCGTATGCCAACGTGCCGCAGTTGGCCAACTACCTGCACCTGCCGGTGCAAGCCGGCTCCGACCGCATCCTCGGCGCGATGAAGCGCGGCTACACCGCCATCGAATTCAAGCAGAAGATCCGCAAGCTGCGCGCGGTACGGCCGGACATCTGCGTGTCGTCGGATTTCATCGTGGGCTTCCCCGGCGAGACCGGGGCGGACTTCGAGAAGACCATGCAGCTGATTGACGACATCGGCTTCGACCAGAGCTTCTCCTTCATCTTCTCCTCGCGCCCCGGTACCCCGGCGGCGAGTCTCGCCGACGACACCCCGGCCGCGGAAAAGCACGCGCGACTGAGCCGGTTGCAGGCCGCGATCAACGCGAATGCGAAGGCCATCAGCCAGTCGATGATCGGCAGCATGCAGCGCGTGCTGGTGGAAAAACCCAGCACGCGCGACCCGAGCGAACTCACCGGCCGCACCGAGAACATGCGCTTCGTCAACTTCCCCGGCCATCCGCGCCTGATCGGCCAGTTCGTCGACGTGGAGATCACCGAGGCGATGAGCAACTCGCTGCGCGGGCGCGTGAAGCTCGCCGAAGAAGCCGCCGCCTGACCGCTTTGCTCCCTCCCCTGCGACGCAGGGGAGGGTTGGGGTGGGGTCGCTCTTCGCCGCAAGGTCAAAAACCACCCCCTCCTAGCCTCCCCCTCAAGCAGGGGGAGGAACAAAAACAGGTGTGCTCCCTTTCCTGGCAAAGCGCTAGTCCAGCCGCTTGCGGAAGCGCAGGATCGCCAGCGCCATCATCAGCAGCGTGAACACCGCCAGCGCCAGCACGTCGATCCACATCTCCCAAAGGCTCGCGCCGCGCAACATCACGCCGCGGATCAGGCGCAGGAAATGGGTCAGCGGCAGCACCTCGGCGATCCACTGCACCAGCCTCGGCATGCCGGCGAACGGGAACATGAACCCGGACAGCAGGATCGACGGCAAGAACACGAAGATCATCATCTGCATCGCCTGGAACTGCGACTGCGCCCGCGTCGAGATCAGCAGGCCCAGGGTGAGGTTGGCGAGGATCAGCAGGCCTGATGCCAGATAGACGTCGAGCACGCTGCCGCGGATCGGCACGTCGAACAACAACATGCCGAGCGCGAGCACGACGCTGGTCTGCACCAGGCCGATCACCACGTACGGCAATACCTTGCCGACCATCAGCTCGGCGCTGGTCAGCGGCGTGGCGATCAACAATTCCATGTTGCCGCGCTCGCGTTCGCGCACGATCGCGATGGCGGTGAACAACACCATCGTCATGGTCAGGATCACGCCGATCAGGCCGGGCACGATGTTGACCGCCGAGCGTCGCTGCGGATTGTAGAAACTGACCACGCTGATCCGCCCACCCACTGGCGTGCTGGTCATCGGCGCACGCGTGTCCCGTCGGACGCTGTCGATCGGCACCTGCGCCAGTTGCGCGGCGGCGCCCTGCACCGCCGTGTCGCTGCCATCGACCAGCACCTGCGCCACCTCGCGACCGTCGATGCGGCGGCGTTCGAAATCCGGCGGCACCACGATGCCGATGCTGATCTTGCCGCGCCGGATCATCGCCATCAGTTCCTGCGGCGTGTCCGCGCGGGCCACCGGAGCGACCACCTCGGTGGCCAGCATGTCCAGCACCAGCGCACGCGAACCGGCGGTGTTGGCCTGGTCGACAATGCCGGTGTCGAGTCCGCGCAAGTTGGTGTTGATCGCGTAGCCGAACAGGACCAGCTGGATCACCGGAATACCCACGATCATCGCCAGCGTGACGCGATCGCGACGCATCTGGCGCAACTCCTTGATCACGATCGCCCACAGCCGGCGCCCATTCATGCGGCGCGCTCCTCGCGGTCATCACCCTTGCGCGTGGCGGCGACAAACACGTCTTCGAGATTCGGCGGCGCCGTCGCCAGTTCGGCCTTCAACCCGGCCGCAGCCAGCGCCTTGTCCATGCGTTGCGTCGCGTCGCCGGTAGCGTCGGCGGTCAGTACGCGCAAGGTGTTGCCGACCTGCGCCACGCCGAGCACGCCAGGCACGTCGACCAGGGCGCGCTGGGCCGCGCGCGGATCGGCCGTGTCGACGATGAAGGTGCGCCCTTCCAGTTGCGCGGTCAGCTCATGTGGCGTGCCGTCGGCGACCAGCGCGCCGTGATCGAGGATCGCCAGCCGATGACAGCGCTCGGCCTCGTCCATCAGGTGGGTGGAGACCAGCAAGGTGGTGCCGACGTCGGCCAGCTCGAACAACTTCTCCCAGAAGTCGCGGCGCGATTCCGGATCGACCGCGCTGGTCGGCTCGTCCAGAAACAGCAGCTCCGGCTCATGAATCACCGCGCAGGCCAGCGCCAGGCGCTGCTTCTGGCCACCGCTCATGGTCCCGGCGAGCTGCTTCTGCCGATCGCCGAAATGGTATTGCTCGACCAGCTCGTCGATGCGGCTCTTCGTCTTTGCCTTCGGCACGCCCTGGATCGCGGCGAGGAACTCCAGGTTCTCGCGTACCGTGAGATCCTCGAACAGCGAAAACTTCTGCGTCATGTAGCCGATGTGTGGACGCAGCTCGTCGGCCTGCGCCGGAATCTTCAGGCCGAGCACCTCGATCTCGCCGTCGCTCGGCGTCAGCAGGCCGCACAGCATGCGGATCGTGGTCGACTTGCCCGAGCCGTTCGGGCCTAGGAAGCCGTACACACGTTTGACCGGCACTTCGAGATCGACATGATCCACCGCGACCAACTTGCCGAAGCGCTTGGTCAGGCCACGCGCACGGATCGCCACGCTGTCAGCGGCGGTCGTCACTTTACGGACTCGCGGAACTCGACGCGCACCGGCAGGCCGGCGGGAAGTTCGGCCGCGTCTGCACCCAGCGTGACCTCGGCCAGATAACTCAGTCGCGCCGCGTCATCGCCGATCAGCGCGTAGTACGGGGTGAAATCCGGTTCGCTGCGGATCATCCGCACCTTGCCGGCATACGGCTGGTCGCGGCCGGCCACGAACACCTGGATCGCGTCGCCGATGTGCACGCCGGCGCGCTGCGGCTCGGGCACGTAGATGCGCGCATACGGCGCGTCGCCGGCCAGCAGGATCGCCACCGGCGCGCCAACCGGCGCCTGGTCGCCCAACTTGTACGGCAGGCTGTCGACCCGACCCGCGCGCGGCACCACGATGCTCAACTTGCCCAGCAACACCTGCTGCGCGCTGGCCTGCGCCCCCGCCGCCGCAACCGCCGACTGTGCCTGCGCGATCTGTTCCGGGCGGGTGCCATGCAGTAATTCGTCCAGCGCAGCTTGCGCCGCCGCCACTTGGCCATCCGCGTTGCCTGCCGTCGCACGGGCGCGATCGAGATCGGCCGCGGCCACATAGTTCTTGTCCTTCAACGGCAGCAGACGCTTGTAATAGGCACGCCCCTCGCGCGCCTGCGCTTGCGTCGCCGCCAGATTCGCGCGCGCCTTGTCGATGTCCTCGCGGCGCGGCCCGGTCTCGAGTTCGGCCAGCACGCCGCGTTGCTGCTGCGCCTGCGCCTCGGCAGCCGCGAGTTCGGAGCGGGTATGCGTGGGATCGAGTTGCAGCAGCGGCTGGCCGGCCCTGACCTGCTCGCCCTCGCGCACATCGATCGCCACGATGCGTTCGGCGGCGGGTGCCGGCAAGGTGATGCGATCGTATTCGAGCGTACCCAGCGCTTGCGGAGGCGGTGTGCTGCAGGCGGCGAGGCCGGCGACGGCGAACAGGACGGCTAACGGCAGACCACGGATCCGGGCTACGACGTTCATGCGGTTTCTCCTGATCCGGTTTCACCCACGCCACGATCGAGCAGCGCCAGCGTGTGTTTGAGCATGACCTCCGGCCCCAGCCCCTCGGCCCCGAACGCGCGCCGCCAGATCGGCGCACCGGCGGCAGGAAACAGGGTCAGCCCGACCAGCGAGACGACCAGCAGGCGTGGATCAAGATCCGCGTTCAGCCGTCCATTCGCCTGCGCCGCGGCGAAGCGTTGCGCCAGCAGCTGCGGCAGGTTCGGGATGGCCTGGCTGAACAGCACCTCGCGCAGCGCGCCACCTTCGCACAGCACTTCGCGCACCCACAGCGGCGGCAGCCATGGATGACTCGCCACCACCGCGCCGATGCCGCGCACGAAACTTTCGATCAGCGCGAAGGGATCGTCCACGGCGTGCTCTAGTTGCGTGCGCAGCGGCACCAGCGCCGGCAGCAGGCGCTCATCGATCAAGGCCTGGGTCAGCCGGGCCTTGTCGCCGAAGTAGTAGTGCAGCATCGCTGGCGTGACATCCGCCTCGGCGGCGATCGCCCGCAACGATGTCGCCGCGATTCCCGCCCGCGCGAACTGCGCGATCGCGACATCCAGCAGATGCGCGCGCAAATCGTGGTCGTCACCGCTGGGACGACCGGCGCGCCGGCCGCGCGTGCCTGCTGCAGGTTTGCCTGAGGTCGTCATGGGGATAAATTAAATCAACAGTTAATTATATGCAAGCGACGGAAATCGCGCTGCAAAACCCCCGCCGATGCAACCCTCGTGATGACTCTTGCACAGGTGGCGCGCTACTCTCGCGCCCCTATGAGCGAACTCAACCAACGCGACTTCGCGCTCGACCCCGAAGACAACGCCCGCCTCGCCAATCTGTGCGGGTCGTTCGACGAGCACCTGCGACAGATCGAGCTGCGCCTCGGCGTCGAGGTCAATCATCGCGGCAGCGTGTTCCAGGTGATCGGCGAGGAAGTGGCGGTGCGCGCCACCGAGAAGGTGCTGCGCGCGCTTTACGCCGTGACCGACGACGAGGCGCTGACCGGCGCCAAGATCAATCTGCATCTGGCCGAATCGGGCATCGACGCGATCGGCGCCGACGCCATCGACGCCACCCAGGAGGTGACGATCCGGGTCAAGCGCGGTGTGATCAAGGGTCGCGGCGCGAACCAGGCGCGCTACCTGCACGCGATCGCCAGCCACGACATCAGCTTCGGCGTGGGGCCGGCCGGCACCGGCAAGACCTATCTGGCGGTGGCCAGTGCCGTGGAGGCACTGGAGGCCAACCGGGTGCAGCGTCTGCTGCTGGTGCGCCCCGCGGTCGAGGCCGGCGAGAAGCTGGGCTTCCTGCCCGGCGATCTGTCGCAGAAGGTCGATCCGTACCTGCGCCCGCTGTACGACGCGCTGTACGAAATGCTCGGCTTCGAGAAGGTGGCCAAGCTGATCGAGCGCAACGTGATCGAGATCGCGCCGCTCGCCTACATGCGCGGTCGCACGCTCAACGATTCGTACGTGATCCTCGACGAGGCGCAGAACACCACCGTCGAGCAGATGAAGATGTTCCTCACCCGGATCGGCTTCGGCACGGTGGCGGTGATCACCGGCGACGTCACCCAGGTCGACCTGCCGCGCAATACCCGTTCGGGCTTGCGCCAGGCAGTGGAAGTGTTGCGCGGCGTCGGCGGCATCAGCTTCACGTTCTTCACCTCACGCGACGTGGTGCGCCACCCGCTGGTGGCGAAGATCGTGCGCGCCTACGAGGCGTTCGAGCAGAAGGAAGAGGACGCCCAATGAGTCGGCGTTCCCCCACTCTTCCGCAGAAGGAAGTCACGTTGGGGCAAGTCCACGTGGGCTATGCGGTATCGCGCGCCGGCCTGCCCTCCGCGACCAGTTTCCGTCGCTGGGTCGAGGCGGCGCTGCGCGGCGCGAAGCGGCGCAAGCCGGCCGAACTGGCGATCCGCATCGTCGATACCGACGAGGGTCGCGCGCTCAACCGCGACTATCGCGGCAAGGACTACTCCACCAACGTGCTGTCGTTCCCTGCCGAGCTGCCACCCGGCACAAACCTACCGCTGCTCGGCGATCTGGCGATCTGCGCACCGGTAGTGTTGCGCGAGGCCACAGAACAGGACAAATTGCCGCGTGATCACTGGGCCCACCTGACCATCCACGGCGTGCTGCACCTGCTCGGCCACGATCACCTGGAAGACGCCGAAGCCGAAGCGATGGAAGCACTGGAAACGCGCATCCTCGCCGGCCTCGGCATCGCCGACCCGTACGCCTGAAACGCCCTGCTCCCTCCCCTGCAACGCAGGGGAGGGTTGGGGTGGGGTCGCTCTTCGCCGCAAGTCAAAGGCTTCACCCCCAC
>JBEPVP010000190.1:0-6885 GCA_041690935.1 Rhodanobacter sp. | reverse complement strand
CCCCACCCTCTTCCAGCATCCGGAAAATCTCCGCCACCACATCCTGCGTGCGCAGCAACACGTCGTCGTTCCAGAAGCGCAGCACTCGATAGCCCTCACGCTGCAGCAGCGCCGTGCGTGCCCGGTCGTACCCGAGCGCATCGAGATGCTGCCCGCCATCCAGTTCGATCACCAGCCGCACCGACACACAGACGAAATCCACGATGTAACCGGCCAGCGGATATTGCCGCCGGAATTTGTGGCCGCTCAATTGCCGACGGCGCAAGAAGAACCACAGGCGGCGCTCGGCATCGGTGTTGTCGTTGCGGAGCTGTCGGGCGCGGATCCATTTGAGGTGCATGGCGAGTCCTTCGCTGGGGGAGAGCGAACAGCTTTACCCCCTCCCGGCCTCCCCCTGCGAGCAGGGGGAGGAGCAAAGGCCGGTACTCCTTTGCCGCCGCCGTGCTCCTTGTCGCGCTGGATTTGCTCCCTCCCCTACAACGCAGGGGAGGGCTGGGGAGGGGTCCGCTCTTGGCCTGCGGTTCACCAGCAGCCCCATCGGCCCGCTTATACTCACGCCCATCCACCCAGGGACGAATCGACGCAGCGTGAAGCTTCCACTGCCCTGCCGTATCCATGATTGCCAGCGGCCCTGCAGGGGCATCAGCTAGTGGGGCTCTCGCTCACCCCCGAAATGATCCTGGTACTCGGGCTGGTGGGCTTCACCATGCTGATGCTGGTGCTGGAGTGGATCCGCGCCGACATGGTGGCACTGCTGGTGGTGGTGGTGATCGGGCTGACCGGGCTGATCCCGTCCGAGCGCGTGTTCAACGGCTTCGCCGGCAACGCGGTGATCGCGATCATTGCGATCATGATCATGGGCGAGGGGCTCGATCGCGCCGGCGTGCTCAACCTCACCGCGCAATTCGTGATGCGCATGGCGCGCGGCGCCGAATCGCGGCTTGGCGTGGTGATCAATCTGGTCGCCAGCCTGTTCAGCGCGGTGATCCCGAGCCAGGCACTGGCCGCGTTGATGATCCCGGTCAGCAGCCGCCTGTCCGCGCGTACCGGCGTGCCGCTGTCGCGGCTGCTGCTGCCGATGGCGTTCTGCATCCTCACCGCCACCAACACCACGCTGATCGCCAACTCCTCGCTGATCGTGCTGAACGATCTGATCGCCAGCGCCAACGTGAACCTGCCGCCGGGCGCGCACACGATTCCGAAGTTCGGTCTGTTCAGCGTGACCCCGATCGGTCTGGCGCTGGCGCTGGTCGGCGTGGCGTATTTCTATTTTTTCGGACGCAAGCTGCTGCCCGGCCACGAGGACGAACGGCTGAAGGTCACGCCCGGTCGTACCGAAAGCTACTTCGCCGAGACGTATGGCATCGGCGGCGAGACCGCCGAGCTCACGGTCACCGCGGAAAGCCCGCTGGTCGGCATGAGCATCGGCGAGGTCGAGCAGCTGCACGACGCGCCGCTGATCCTGGCGATCAAGAGCGGCAACGATGCACGCATGGCACCGCCGGCCGATCATGTGATCTGGGTCGGCTCGGTGCTCGGCGTGCTCGGCCCGCGCGAGCAGCTGAACCAGTTCGCCAACAATCAGCTGTGCCGGCTGTCGACGCGCATGCGCCAGTTGAGCGAACTGTTCAACCCGACCCGTGCCGGCATTTCCGAGGTGGTGATTCCGCCCAGTTCGCGTTTCATCAAGCAGACCGTGGGCGAGTTGCGCCTGCGCAAACGCTTTGGCATCTCGGTGCTGGCGGTGACCCGCGGCGACCAGGTATTTCGCGACGACGTGCGCGGGGTCAGCCTGCGCGCTGGCGACACCGTGGTACTGCACAGCAACTGGCGCGACTTGTCGCTGGCGTCCGAAGACAAGGACCTGGTGGTCGTCACCGACATCCCCAAGGACGAACAACGCCCGGGCAAGATCTGGCAGGCCGTGGGTTTCTTCGCGATGGCGCAGGGCCTGGCGCTGTTCACCAACCTCGATCTGTCGGTGTCGATGATGGCCGGCGCGATCGCGATGCTGCTGACCGGGGTGCTGAACATGGACGAGGCGTACAAGGCGGTCAACTGGAAGACCGTCTTCGTTATCGCCTGTCTGATTCCACTGGGCTGGTCGATGGATTCCACCGGCACCGCCGCGTGGATCGCCCAGCAGATCCTGCACTACCTCGGAAGCTCCTCGCCATATCTGCTGCAACTGTGCCTGGCCATCCTCACCCTGCTGTTCTCGCAGGTGATGTCCAACGTCGGCGCCACCGTGATGATGGTGCCGATCGCGATCAGCGTGGCGGTGGCCACCGGCGGCAACCCTTCCGCGTATGCACTGATCGTGGCGGTGTCTTCGTCCAACACCTTCCTGCTCAGCTCCGGCCATCCGGCACTGATGATGATCACCGGCCCCGGCGGCTACCGCGGCAAGGACTTCCTGCGCGTCGGCCTGCCGCTGACCGCGCTGGTGCTCGTGGTCACCCTGATCGCGATCAACCTGATGTTTCGTTGACCGGCACTTCCACGCTTGACCTTGCGCGCATTAGCCGCCGTATTCACCGCTCGACCCGTATGCAATCGATGCAGGCTCTCAAGCACCTTTTGCCAGATGGATCGCGCCATCGCGCACCTGCACCGCGACCTCGCGCAGATGCTCGCCGCGGCACGGACCGGCGATGCACAGGCCATCGGCCTGGTTGAAGGTGGCGCCGTGCACGGCGCAGATCAGGGTGTCGTTCCTGAGCAGGAACTTGCCCGGTGCATAGTCGAGCCGGCGGCCGGCGTGCGGACAGACGTTGAGGTAGCCGTGTACCTGCCCGCCTCGGCGCAGCAGGATCAGGCTGCTCCGTTCGGCATCGGCCTCGCCGTCGGCCAGCGTGGCGTCGACCGCGGTGGCACCGCCATCGGGGATCTCGTCCAGCCGGCACAGCACCGGCTGGGGTGGAAATTCGACGGGGATGACTGTATCCATCGGCACTTGCCTCGGGGGTCGGAAGACCCCATGGTTGTCGCGTAAGTCATTGATTTTAACACACGAGTTTTTAACATGTCCTTCTTCATGCCTTCCATGCGTCGCCCCCGCCACCCGCTGGCCCGTGCCTTGTCGTTGCTACTGGGCCTGGCACTGATTGCCGTGCTGCTGGTATTCGGACTGGTGGTCGCGGGCGTGCTTCTCGTCGGCGGTGGCGTGTTGCTGGCCGTGCGCCAGTGGAAGCTCCGCGGCGTACCGGCCAACTCCGGCGCGCCGAACGCCGCGCATCAACCGGCCGTGCTGGAAGGCGAGTTCGTGGTGGTCCAGCAGGGTCGGCCGGTTCCGCACTGATCGCTGGATCGCGGTCGGCCCGCCCAGCGGGACAAGTCGGACGGCCTCGCGGATAATGCGCCGTCCCCAAGGTGATCCACCCCCATGTCCGATACCCCTGCCTGTGCCGCGGCTGCATCGCCGCGCAGCCTGAGCGATCCCCGTTTGCTGATTCCCCTGGCGCTGCTGGCGCTGTACGTGATCTGGGGTTCGACCTATCTCGGCATCCGCTACGCGCTGGAAAGCTATCCGCCGTTTCTGCTTGCCGGCGTGCGTTTCCTGTGTGCCGGCGTGGTGCTGTACGGCTTCCTGCGCATGCGCGGGATGGCCTCGCCGACGCCGTTGCAATGGCGCAATGCCGCGCTCACCGGTTTGCTGTTGCTCGGCTTCGGCAACGGCCTGGTCTGCTTCGCCGAACAACGGGTGAGCTCGGGCATCGCCGCCGTGGCGGTGGCCAGCATGCCGCTGTTCGCGGCGCTGTTCTCCGGCATGTATGGCCAGTGGCCGAACCGGCGCGAAAGCATCGGTCTGGCGATCGGCTTTGCCGGCGTGATTGTGCTGAACCTGGGCAGCAGCCTGTCCGGTTCGCGACTGGGCGCGTTGGCGTTGCTGGTGGCTGCGATGTGCTGGGCCTTCGGCTCGGCCTGGAGCCGGCGCCGGGAAATGCCGCCGGGGCCGATGAACACCGCCGCGCAGATGCTCTGTGCCAGTGCCGCGCTGCTGCTGGTCGGTTTTGCCAGCGGCGAGCACCTGCCCGCGCATCCGACCACGCGGGCCACGCTGGCGGTGGTCTATCTGGCCGTGTTCGGCTCGATCGTCGCATTCAGCGCGTACCTGTATGTGCTCAAGCATGCGCGTCCGGCGCTGGCCACCAGCTACGCCTACGTCAACCCGCCGGTGGCGGTGATGTTCGGTGTGCTGCTGGCCGGCGAGCATGTGGGCACGTACGATCTCGCCGGCATGGCGATCATCCTGCTCGGCGTGGCGGTGATCACGCTGGCGAAGCAGAGGCGCGTGAACTGACTGGCTTGGCTCCCTCCCCTGCAACGCAGGGGAGGGTTGGGGTGGGGTCGCTCTTTGATCGGGCCAGAAGTCAACAGCGAACCCCCTCACCTAAAGGATTCCCTTCGGTCACCAACCTCCCCTGCTAGCAGGGGGAGGGGCGAACGAAACGCCGCCTGCGGCGACGTTGGCTTCGACTTCGTTGGAGCGGCGCGGCGTTGGCTTCAACTTCATTGGAGCGGGGGCCTAGACCTTGGTCGGCTTGCCTGTACCGCCACCCCGGCGCGACGATGTCGCGATCACCGGCGGAGAGCAGCATGAGCGCAACACGGGACGGATGGATGGCGCGCGCTGCACTGCGCAGTGCGGCATGGTCGGAACGCTGGTTTCCCGATGCATGGGTGTTTGCCGCGCTGGGCGTGGTGATCGTGACACTGGCGGCACTGGGCTTCGGCGCCACGCCCATGACGGCGGTCAACGCATTCGGCGACGGTTTCTGGAGCCTGATCCCATTCACCATGCAGATGGCGTTCGTGGTGATTGGCGGTTACGTGCTGGCCACCGCGCCGGTGGTGGCGCGCTTTATCGACGTGCTGGCGCGCGCACCACGCACGGGGCGCGGCGCGATCGTCTACATCGCGCTGGTCAGCATGCTGGCGTCGCTCCTCAGTTGGGGTTTCTCGCTGGTGTTCGGCGGACTGCTGGTGCGCGCGCTGGCGCGGCGCGGTGACCTGCGCATGGATTATCGTGCGGCCGGCGCGGCGGCGTATCTCGGCCTCGGCGCGATCTGGGCGATGGGACTGTCCTCGTCGGCGGCGCAGCTGCAGGCGAACCCGGCCAGCATGCCGCCGGCGTTGCTGGCGATCACCGGCGTGCTGCCTTTCAGCCAGACCATCTTCCTGTGGCAGTCGATCGTGCTGACCGGCGTGCTGATCGTGGTGTCGCTGCTGATCTGCTGGAGCACCGCACCGTCGGACGCGAACGCGCGCACGGCGCAGGATTTCGACGTCGTTGAAAGTTCGACACCGGCGCTGCCGCCACGCACGCGCCCGGGCGAGTGGCTGGAATACAGCCCGCTGCTGTCGCTGGCGATCGGCCTGCTCGGGCTGGGCTGGCTCGGCCACGAGTTCGCCAGCAAGCCGGCGGTCAGCGCGATCGCGAACCTCAACACCTACAATTTCCTGTTCCTCACGCTGGGCATCCTGTTGCACTGGCGGCCGCGCAGCTTTCTCGATGCGGTGCATCGCGCGGTACCCAGCACGGCGGGCGTATTGATCCAGTTTCCGCTGTACGGCGGGATCGCCGCGCTGCTGACCCAGGTGCCCGGTGCCGGCGGGGTCACGCTGGCGCACCGCCTGTCGAACCTGTTCGTGCATGTCGCCACCACCGACAGCTTCCCGGCGGTGATGGGCGCGTACTCGGCGGTGCTCGGTTTCTTCGTGCCGTCCGGCGGTGGCAAGTGGCTGGTCGAAGCGCCGTACGTGATGCAGGCAGCGAACGACCTGCACGTGCATCTGGGCTGGGCGGTGCAGGTGTACAACGCGGCCGAGGCGCTGCCGAACCTGATCAATCCGTTCTGGATGCTGCCGCTGCTCGGCGTGCTGGGGCTGAGGGCACGCGACGTGGTCGGCTACACCTTCATGCAGCTGGTGGTACATGTGCCGCTGGTGCTGGGCATGCTGTGGTTGCTGGGGCTGACGCTGACCTACGTGCCGCCGGTGATGCCGTAATCCTGCTTGTGTAGGAGCCCGCTGGCGGGCGATGCTCTTGATCCAAGGCATCGCCCGCCAGCAGGCTCCTACAAGTCGTACGTCGCCTGAACTACAGCTCGCGCAGCGCCGTAGTCACCGGCAATCGTGCAGCGCGCACGGCGGGAAACAGGCCGCCGATGAAGCCGATCGCCAGCGCCCACTTCAGACCGCTCCACAGCAACGCCGGGGTCACGCTGAACTCGAAACTGAGCTTGCCGACCGAGCCGGCCGCCAGCGTCGATGCGGTATAGCCGTTGAAGATCAGCCACGCCAGCGCGCCGCCCAGCAAACCACCGAGCAGGGCCAGCAACATGGTCTCCAGCATGATCGCCACCACCACCGGCATGCCGCGAAAGCCGATCGCGCGCAGCGTGGCTATCTCGCGGGCACGCGCCGCGACGGCGGCAAACATGCAATTGAGCGCGCCGAAGATGGCACCGATCGCCATGATCGCGCCCACCGTGATGCCGATGGCACTGATCATCTTCGAGGTGCCCTCGGACTGCTTGCTGAAGTAGTCGAGCGTGGTACTGACATCGACCTTCAAGCGCGGGTCGGCCTCAAGCTTCGCCTTGAACGCATCGAAATCCTGCGGGCTGGCGAGCTGCACCGTTATCGAGTTGCGGCTGCCGCCACGGCGATAGACGTCGGCGACCACGTTCGCATCGGCCCACAACTCGGAATCCAGCGCATCACCGGAGGCGAATGCGCCGACCACGGTCCAGCTCTGGTTGCCCAGCTTGATCTGCCGCCCGACGTCCAGGTCGGCGAACTCGCGCTGCGCGCCCTGCCCCACCATCAGCTCATGCATGCCGGGCTTGAACTTGCGTCCGGCGACCACCTTGACGTTGG
>JBEPVP010000189.1:0-6915 GCA_041690935.1 Rhodanobacter sp. | reverse complement strand
AACGCATCACCCGCCAGCGGGCTCCTACGAATAGTCGCAAGATCCGAGGAAAACCCATGAGCCGCACCATCCACTGCAGCAAGCTCGGCATCGACGCCGAAGGCCTCGATTTCGCCCCCTGGCCCGGCCCGCTCGGCCAGCGCATCTACGCCGAGATCTCCAAGCCCGCATGGCAACAATGGCTGGCCCACCAGACCACCCTGATCAACGAATACCGGCTCAACCCGCTCGACCCGAAGTCGCGCAAGTATCTCGGCGAACAGATGGAGAAATTCCTGTTCGGCGGCGACTTCGCCAACGCCGCCGGCTTCACCCCACCCGACACCGAGTCTTGACGAAAAGCCGCGTATTCGGTCTAATGCGCGGCTCCACATGACATCGGCAACTCTCGCGAGTGCCCCGTGGTTCCAGGTTTCCGGCCGGGTAGCTCAGTTGGTAGAGCAGGGGATTGAAAATCCCCGTGTCGGCGGTTCGATTCCGTCCCCGGCCACCAGTGATTTCAAGGGCTTGCAGCGATGCAGGCCCTTTTCATTTGTGCGCCATATAGCATATGGATGCCGTTCGGTTGCCGATTGTCTGAAGGTCGGTTGCCGCTCGGGCGGCGACGCACTCTGAAATCCAGGCGTCGACCTCTCTATCAACCCACGCGACGCCGTTGGCTGCGAGCTTGCGCGATCAGAGAACTTTCAGGTTGCATTGAATGGGAGGGGACAGTTTTTCCTATGAAGCATTTCCCAAGAAGCCTGAGCGAAGGCTTCTCGAGGAAGTGGTAGCTAAGCAGCCCGGCCCCCAATCCGATGATTCCCATCGATACGGCAAGCAAGGATCGGTTAACTACGCCTACCCATCCGAGGTGTTCAAATAGTGCGGCGACGCCAATGAATACTACGGCGTGCCACAGATATATCGAATACGATGCGTTTCCAAGGTATTGCAAAATTCTCGGCATGATCCAGGCATTCCGCGTCTCAAGCGTTACGGTTCCATAGACGATGAGAGCCGCGGGCAATCCCCAGCATGCCAGGCGCCATAGATACGATTGAGCCGCCTGGCCGCCCGTGGTTTGCAGATCCCACGATCCGATCAGCATCCAGACAACGCCGATCCAAATAGCCGCGCCATGGAAGCGAGTTTCGCCACGCTCGACAAGAAGTCCAACGGCGATGCCCAAAAGGAACTCTAGCAAGATAGGAGCAAAGACATAATTCAAAGGGATGGATAGACCGAAAACTTTCCCAAGCATTGCGGCGCAGCCAATAAGCACAAACCAGACAAGCAAGCCCGCAAAGATCCTCTTCGGGAAAAGAAAGATGCTCAGCGCTGTTACCGCATAAAAATAGACTTCGAAGGTCAGTGTCCATGCCGCCTGGACGCGAAAATTAGGAATACTGTCAACCAGAAAGAGGAGTTCGAGCAGCGGCTTCTTCGCCATCGATCCCGGTGGAACCGCCATCATGATCAGTGCAGCCGCACCGAGCACAGTCCAATAGAGCGGATAGATTCGGATGATCCGCTTCATGGCGAACTCATAAACGGCTCGGCCACGACCAACGATGTTCAGCTGCGCCGCCGATCGCCTGGCGACGTTGTATATGATGAATCCCGATATCACGAAAAAGATATCCACGCCGGATTGACCTATGGACCCGGCATAGGGCTTTGCCCAATGCGTTCGCATGGGAATGATGTCCCAAAACAGATGACTAGCAAAAACCATCAGGGCGGCAATCGCGCGCAGTCCCTGGATATTCCGATAGCTCATCCTCGCCGGTTCCATGACGTGCGCGAAAGTCGAAACTGAAAAACGGTAGTGCCAGTGGCGCCGCAAAAGGTTGCATCTGCGGCGAGCTGAGACATGAATTCCGTATTGATCGGCTTGGCATTGATGCCGGAAAAGACGATACGGACACAGAGCACCTACCCTGGCATGGATGCGGTCGACCTTGTATCCGGTCAGGACTGTTCCGTTCGTCGTACCGAGCGTCCCGGTGCCCGTGCCGACGTGCGAAAATCGCCCCACCCATCGATAGACCGCGTGTCCCATGACCTCCCAGAAATACGACTTCCGCCAGTTCCAGGAAGAACTCGCACGACTCGAACGCAAGGTTGAAAAACAGGAGCCGGCGAAGCCGCTGGGCAAGAAGCTTGGCAAAAAGGAAATTGCCGCGCAGCGCATGACGATGGCGCGCGAGGAATTCCTGGTGTTGCGCAAGCGGCACGATCTGTCTGTTGCCGATGTCGTTGCCTTTTTTCCCGAGGAAGAAGGCATTGCCTATCTGCAGCAGCTCATCGTCGCGGCGCAGGCGAAGCCCCGGCGGCCACGAAAGTCGTAGGACATCCGCAAGGACCGGAGTGGCAATCTCCGCCTTGCTGGTTTGTCCGATGTGCGGCGATCACGGCTTCGCCGGCGCCCCGCCCGGCGCTACCGGCAACGCATACGCCACCAGCGAATCGCCCAACTTCGTGCCGAGCGAACCGTGCCCGCCGGCCATCACCACCACGTACTGGCGACCGCTCCGGTCCGAGACGTAGCTCATCGGCGTGGCTTGCCCACCGGCCGGCAGGCGCGATTGCCACAGTTGCCGGCCGTTGCGCACGTCATACGCGCGCAGGTAGTAGTCCAGCGTGCTGCTGAGGAAGGCGACACCGCCGCCGGTGGTCATCGGCCCACCGAGACTGGGCACGCCCAGCGGCAGCGGGATGCCGAATGGCGCCTGATCCTGGATGGTGCCGTTGCGGTGCATCCACACGCGCTGCATGGTGGTCAGATCCACCGCCGCGACATAGCCCCACGGCGGCGCCTGGCACGGAATGCCCAGCGGCGACAGCAGCGGATGCAGCTTGACCGCAAACGGTGTGCCGGTCATCGGATGCAGGCCCTGCTCGCCGAGCGAGACAACTTTTGCATCGACTTTGTCGCGCGGGATCAGGGTTGACACAAAGGCCATGTAGTCGGGATTGAGAATCGCCAGTTGGCGAGCCGGATCGATCGCGATGCCGCCCCAGTCGAACACGCCCAGATTGCCCGGATACACCAGTGAGCCCCGCACCGATGGCGGCGTGAAGATGCCCTCGTAGCGCAGCTGCCTGAACGTGATGCGGCAGATCAGCTGGTCGAACGGATTGGTGCCCCACATGTCGCGCTCGCGCAAGCGCGGCGGCTTGAACGACAGCGCGGAGAACGGCTGCGTCGGCGAGGTGTGATCGCCCGCACCCGCACCTTGCGGCACCGGCTGCTCCGGCGCGGGCACGATCAGTTTGCCGTCGCGGCGATCGAGCACATAGATGTCGCCGCGCTTGGTCGAGGCGATCAGCGCCGGCAACTTGCCGTGCGGCGCAGCCAGGACGACCAGACCCGGCTGGCCGCCGATGTCCATGTCCCACAGGTCGTGATGCACGGTCTGATAAACCCAGCGCAGCTTGCCGGTGGCGATGTCCAGCGCCACGATCGCACTGTTGAAACGTTCGCCCTGCGGATCACGCTGCCCGCCCCACATGTCCGGCGTCTGGTTGCCCATCGGGATGTAGACCAGGCCGAGCTTCTCGTCGACGCTGGACACGCTCCACGAGTTCGGCGAATTGCGTACATAGGTCTGGCCGGGCACAAGCGGGACAGTGCTGGCCGGGTTCGACGCATCCCAGTTCCACAGCAGCTTGCCGGTGTCGATGTCGTAGCCGCGGATCGCGCCGGAGGGCTCGTCGATGGAGGCGTTGTCGGTGACGCTGGCGCCGACGACCAGCACATGCCGCGTCGCCACCGGTGGCGAGGTGGGATTGAGAAAGCCGCGCTGCTGCATCGGCTGGTTTTCGTACAGCCCGATCACGCCGTGATCGCCGAAGCTTTCGCACGGCTGGCCGGTATCGGCATTGATCGCCACGATGGTGGCGTCGGCGGTGGGCGCGAAAATACGCCGCGGACACTCGTCGAAATGGATTCTCGACATTGCCACCGCGCCTTTCGGCACGGGCGGCGGCGTGCCCGGCACGGCAGCACTGGATGCGCTCGCCGCGGGCAGCCACGCTGCCGCGTCCAGCCCGACATACGCACCGGAGTCGTGGTAGGCGACGCCGCGGCAGATCATATGTGCGTAGTCGCTGGCCTGCCGGTTGATCTTCGGATCGTAGCGCCAGAGCTGCTTGCCGGTATCGGGGTCCAGCGCGATCACGATGCCGTGCGGCGTGCAGATGTACAGCATGCCGTTCGCCTTCAGCGGGGTGACCTCGTTGGCGAACTCCAGCGGATCGTGCGGCCCCTTGAAGTCGCCGGTATGAAACGTCCACGCCAGTTGCAGCTGATGCACGTTCTGCGGCGTGATCTGCCGCGCCGGCGCGTGGCGGTCGCCGTAGCCGGAGTGGCCGTAGGCGGCCCAGTCGCCGCTCGCGGTGAACGGCGCTGGCGACGAACCGGATGCCTGCATGCGCGCCTGCGCGAACTCGCCGGAATGATCGTACGGGCGTTGCAGCAAGGCGACGGCACCCACTGCGGCCGCCATCAACAGCGCGCTTCCAAGCGTCCAGCGTCCACCGCGCAATCCCACAGCGGGGCCATCCTGCACCACGCGCAGCCCGCGATTGACGAAGGGCAGCCACAGCCACAGCGCCAGCGCGAACCACACATCCAGCCGCGGCAGCAGCTGCCACCAGTTCAGTCGCACCTCGACCAGCGCCCACGCTGTCGTGCCGAACAGCACCAGCGCGTACAGCCACAATGCCTCGCGCCGTCGCACGATCAACAGCGCGCCGGTGACCGCAACGCCAAGCCCCGCCAGCAGGTAATAGAACGAGCCGCCCAGCGTCAGCAGGTACGCGCCGCCGATAGCAAGGGCCAGGCCGAGCAGAACGAACACACTGCCCGTGATCAGCAGCAACGGGCCGGAGCGCGACAGTCGTGTCATGGCGGTCTCGATGGATGGTGGCGTGCGAATGAACCCCGCAACGGCAAGGTTCAACTTCGACGTATGTAACACCAGACATGCCTACGCTGTGTCGACGTCAGCCGCGATTCAGCCCCGGCGCCCGTATTCACCGCACGTTGGCACACGCCAGCCAAGACTCGGGCCTACCGCAAGCAACGAGGCAGGTTTCATGAAGAACAAGATCACGACACTGACTTTTGCGCTGGCGCTGGGCACGCTCTCGCTCTCCGGCATCGCCATGGCACAGCAGGCGATGACCGAGCCGCAGGTGCACAGCAAGCTCACCGCACAGGGTTACACCAAGGTGCACGAGCTGAAGTTCAAGGACGGCATGTGGCGCGCCGAGGCGAAAAGCGCCAACGGCGACAAGGTCGATCTGCGCATCGATGCAAAAAGCGGCCAGGTCTACCCCGACGAACAGGTGTCGAAACTGAGCGAACAGGATGTGCGCGCGTCGCTGGAATCGCAGGGCTACACCCATGTGCACGATGTGGACTTCGACGATGGCATGTGGAAAGCCAAGGCCCACAATCCGGCGGGCAACAGCGTCAAGCTCGCGGTCGACGCCAGCACCGGCAAGGTGATCGGTACCGACTAGGCGATCGGTACCGACTAGGCGCCGGCCGGGTTCTGGTGGTCGGTCAGCACCGTCAGCGCGAGCCAGCCTGAAGCGATGGCGGCAACCTCCGCGGGGCTCATGCCGTGAGTATCGACGGCCCGGTTGGTTCGACCATAGGGTGCGTACTTTGACGAACTGGTGACCGAGAACAGACCGAGGGTCGGCGTACCGCTGGCGACGGCCAGATGCATCACGCCACAGTCCGCGCTGATGAAGCCGTCCATGTTCGCGATCACCGAGGCCATACGGCGAAGGTCGCGCGTGTAATAGGAGGGAAAGTCTCCGCCAAGCTGCGTCTGCCCGTGTTCCGCCACCACGTCCACGATCAGCACGCCGGACTGCAGAATCAGCAGCGCATCGACGAAGTCCTTCCACCATGTTTCGCCGTAGCGCTTGGCGCCGGTGGCGTTGGCGAATATGCCGACAATCCGGCGGCCGGCCGCGGGTTGCGACACTCCGCCGAGCACGGCCGCCAGCGCCCTGCCGGCTTCCTGCCGCTCACCATCGGACAGGCGCAGATTCAGCGCTTCGCACGGCCGGTCTACTTCACCGGTATACGCCGTACGCAGCAGAAACACGCTGCGATGGGCCAGGTGATCCGGCCAGGACAAGTTGTGCCACAACGAATCGCCATTCGTGCGCACGTCCGGAAAACCGAGCTTGAAACGGGCGTTGACGATGCCGAGCAGCAAGCGGCCGGACTGCGAACCGTTGCAGGCATCGATCGCCAGATCGTAGGAGTTGCTGCGCAGTTGCCGCAGCAGCCCGATCGTCTGCCATACATGTCGCGCGATCTTTCGTGGCAGGCAGAAGACGCGCCGCACCTGGAACCGGCTGGCGAACAACATCCGCGCCGCCTCGCCGCCGCTGACCAGATCGATCTCGGCGCCCGGATAGAGCGCCTCGATTTCGGCGAGCAAGGGGCTGATCAATACCGCATTGCCGAGCCGATGATTGGGCCGGCAGATCAGCACGCGATGGATGCCGCGCGGTGGCAACTGGCCGGGCTCGCACAGCTGCCTGCCCACGGCGGAAAAAAGACGACCAAAAACCAGTGTGATGGCCCGGTGCCGCCATGCGTCGCTACGGCGTGTCCTGGCGTGGATAGCTGGCTGCTCGGCGTGTGGCATTTCTGCGACGTCATTCATCGAAAGTTGGCACCTGGAAGACCCCTGCAGCGTACGCCATGCCACCTTTCCTGACCCCTTCCCGAAGTCAACGACATCGTCGAGGTCCGGTTTAACGCAATTCTCATGGACTCACGATGGACGGCCAAAAGAGATCCATGCTGCCTGCACACCATAGCGGCACTTCCTTAGGTGATTCTTAATTCTACTGTGTTACTAAACATGTCTGATGCTTTGATGCGCCCTGCCGCAG
>JBEPVP010000188.1:0-6916 GCA_041690935.1 Rhodanobacter sp. | reverse complement strand
CATTTTTGCGCCGCTCTGATTAAATACAAGGCCGTATCCTGCGAGCCGGGCTCCGCGATCGGCGAGCCCCGCGCGCAGCGCATTTCCTACACCTGCCCGACCGCGCAACTGGAGCCGGGCCTGGCACGCATCACCGAATTTTTTGCAGAGCTGAAATAACCCAGGGAATCGGGGTGAGGAGTGGGGAATCAGAGCCCGCTCCGCTCTTCCGATTCTCCATTCCCGATTCCCCATTACCGGAGATCAAATGATGAAAGCCCCCGTTCGAGTTGCCGTTACCGGCGCCGCCGGCCAGATCGGTTATGCCTTGCTGTTCCGCATCGCCGCTGGCGACATGCTGGGCCCGGATCAGCCGGTGATCCTGCACCTGCTGGAAATCACCCCGGCGCTGCCATCGCTGCACGGCGTGGTGATGGAACTCAACGATTGCGCGTTCCCGACGCTGGCCGGCGTGGTCGCCACCGACGATGTGAACGTCGCGTTCAAGGACGTCGACTATGCGCTGTTGGTCGGCGCACGCCCGCGCGGCCCGGGCATGGAGCGCAAGGATCTTCTGGAAGCGAACGGCGCGATCTTCGGTCCGCAGGGCAAGGCGCTGAACGATCACGCCAGGCGCAATGTCAAGGTGCTGGTAGTCGGCAATCCGGCCAATACCAACTCGCTGATCGCGCAACAGAACGCCCCGGATCTGGACCCGACGTGCTTCACCGCGATGGTCCGCCTCGACCACAACCGCGCGCTGAGCCAGCTGGCCGAGAAGACGGGCAGTCACACCACCGACATCAAGAAGATGACGATCTGGGGCAATCACAGCTCGACCCAGTACCCGGACATCCACCACGCCACCGTCAACGGCAAGGCAGCGATGTCGTTGATCGATCAGGCCTGGTACGAGAACGACTTCATCCCCACCGTGCAGCAGCGCGGCGCGGCGATCATCAAGGCGCGCGGTGCCTCGTCGGCGGCCTCGGCCGCGTCGGCCGCGATCGACCACATGCGCTACTGGGCGCAGGACACGGCCGAGGGCGACTGGGTGTCGATGGGCATTCCGTCCGATGGTTCGTATGGCATCGCGCCGGGCGTGATCTACGGCTATCCGGTGACCGTGAAGGACGGCAAGTACACGATCGTGCAGGGTCTGGCGGTCAACGATTTCTCGCGCGCTCGCATGGACGCCACCGACAAGGAACTGCGTGAAGAGCGCGCCGGCGTCGAGCACCTGTTCGCGAAGAAGTGAAGTCAGGAAGGCTTCATCCCGTGCCGGCCATGGATGGCCGGTGACACGGGATCCAGTGACTGCAGACGGGTCGGCCCTTCGCCGGCCCGTTTTCGTTGTGGCATACGCCGAAAGTCGGATGCCGTGCGCCGCTCGTCTGGTCTACGCTTGGTTCGTCACCCGGCCTGATGGAGCGAGCATGCGCTACGAGGATTTCTACCGGCAGTCGATCGACGAGCCGGAGCGTTTCTGGGCCGAACAGGCGCGGCTGATCCACTGGGACACGCCGCCGCGGCAGATCCTCGATCAGTCGAACCCGCCGTTCCGTCGCTGGTTCGTCGGCGGCACCACCAACCTCTGCTACAACGCGGTGGATCGGCATCTCGCCGCGCGCGGCGATCAACTGGCGCTGGTGGCGATTTCCAGCGAGACCGGTGTCACCCGCGAGGTCACCTATCGCGACCTGTACGCTGAAGTGAATGCGTTCGCCGCCGTGCTGCAGTCGCTGGATGTGGGCAAGGGCGATCGCGTGGTGATCTATCTGCCGAACATGGCCGAGGCGGTGTTTGCGATGCTGGCCTGTGCACGCATTGGCGCGATCCATTCGGTAGTGTTCGGCGGCTTCGCCGCGCACAACCTGGCGTTGCGCATCGACGACGCACAGCCGAAGCTGTTGATCGCCGCCGACGCCGGCATGCGCGGCGGCAAGGTGATTCCGTACAAGCCGCTGGTGGACGCGGCGCTGAACGAGTCCTCGGCGCCGCCACCGCATGTGCTGGTCGTCGATCGTGGACTCGACCCGCAGATGACCCGCGTGGCCGGGCGCGATCTCGACTATGCCGCATTGCGCCGGGCGCATGAGGGTGTCGAGGTGCCGGTGACCTGGCTGGAATCGAACGAGCCGAGCTACCTGTTGTATACCTCCGGCACCACCGGCAGGCCCAAGGGCGTGCAGCGCGACGTAGGCGGTTACGCGGTGGCGATGGCGTTGTCGATCCGCACGGTGTTCGACATCGCGCCGGGGCAGGTGATGTTCTCCACTTCCGATGTGGGCTGGGCGGTGGGGCACTCATACAACGTCTATGGGCCATTGATCGGCGGCGCTACCTCCCTGCTGTACGAGGGCATGCCGACCCGGCCGGATCCCGGCATCTGGTGGCAGTTGTGCGAGCGCTATGGCGTGCACACGATGTTCTCCTCGCCCACCGCGATCCGGGTGCTCAAGAAGCAGGACGAAAGCTGGCTGAAGAAGTACGACTTGTCGAAACTGAAGTGGCTGTTTCTGGCGGGCGAGCCGCTGGATGAACCCACGGCGCAATGGATCACCGACGCGCTCGGCGTGCCGGTGATCGACAACTACTGGCAGACCGAGACCGGCTGGCCGGCGATCACCTTGATGCCGGGGCTGGAGCTTAAGCCGCTGAAGTTCGGTTCGCCCGGCCTGCCAGCGCCCGGTTACCGGATGAAGGTGATCAACGAGGACACCGGCAAGGAAGTCGCGGCCGGGGTGAAGGGCGTGCTGGTGTTTCAACTGCCGCTGCCGCCGGGTTGCCTCACGACCGTGTGGCGCGACGACGACCGTTATGTGCACAGCTACTTCAGCCACTTCAAGGAGCTGCTGTACAGCTCGCTGGACTGGGCCATCCGCGATACAGACGGCTACACGTTCATCCTCGGTCGCACTGATGACGTGATCAACGTGGCCGGTCACCGATTGGGCACGCGCGAGATCGAAGAGGCGGTAGCCAGCCATCCGGCGGTGGCCGAGGCGGCGGTGGTGGGCGTACGCGACGAACTGAAAGGACAGGTGCCGATCGTGTTTGCCACCCTCAAGCAGGATGCCGGGGACGCGGCGGGTGCGGTCGCGCTGGCGATGCAGCAGTGCGTGGTCGACCGGCTCGGCGGCGTGGCAAAACCGTCACGCGTCTATGTGGTCAACGCCTTGCCGAAGACGCGCTCCGGCAAGCTGCTGCGCCGCTCGCTGCAGGCGCTGGCGGAGCAGCGTGATCCGGGCGATCTGTCGACACTGGACGATCCGGGGGCGCTGGACGATATCCGTCGGGCGCTGGAGCGTGGTCCCGATCAAGGTAGTTGAGCTGCCCCGTAGGGCGGGCAACGCCCGCCAGCTCTCGGGCCTTCCTCGCAGAAAAGCATGGTGGGCAGTGCCCGCCCTACGAAGCCAAACATCAGGCCGCAACCGCTTCCTTTTCTGTTTTCGCGACCGGAAGCGGGCTGCGGATCAGATGATCGAACGCACTCAAGGCGGCGGTAGAGCCGGCACCCATCGCGATGACGATCTGCTTGAACGGCACGGTGGTGGCATCGCCAGCGGCGAACACGCCGGGCAGCGAGGTTTGGCCGCGCTGGTCGATGACGATCTCGCCGCGTGGTGACAGTTGCAGCGTGCCCTTTAGCCATTCGGTGTTCGGCAGCAGGCCGATCTGCACGAAGATGCCTTCCAGTTCGACCGTGTGCATGTCGCCGCTGACGCGATCCTTGTAGACCAGGCCGCTGACTTTCTGGCCGTCGCCCAGCACCTCGGTGCTCTGCGCGCTGACGAGGATATCGACGTTCGCCAAGCTGCGCAGTTTGCGCTGCAGGACTTCATCGGCACGCAGCTGGCTGTCGAACTCGATCAGGGTGACGTGGCGGGTGATGCCGGCCAGGTCGATCGCCGCTTCGACGCCGGAGTTGCCGCCGCCGATCACCGCCACGCGCTTGCCCTTGAACAGCGGGCCGTCGCAATGCGGGCAATAGGCCACACCCTTGTTGCGGTACTGCTCTTCGCCGGGCACGCCCATCTGCCGCCAGCGCGCGCCGGTGGAAAGGATCACCGTTCTCGACTTCAGCGTGGTGCCGTTGGCCAGTTGCACTTCGACCAGCCCGTTGGTGGCGTCGCTGGCCGGAATCAGCTTGTCCGCACGCTGCAGGTTCATGACGTCGACGTCGTAGTTCATGACGTGCTGCTCCAGCGTCGCGGCCATCTTCGGGCCTTCCGTGTACGGCACCGAGATGAAGTTCTCGATCGCCATGGTGTCCAGCACCTGGCCACCGAAGCGCTCGGCCGCCACGCCGGTGCGGATGCCCTTGCGCGCGGCATAGATCGCGGCCGCCGCGCCGGCCGGGCCGCCGCCGATGACGAGCACGTCGAACGCATCCTTGGCCTTGATCTTCTCGGCCTCGCGGGCGCTGGCGCCGCTGTCGAGCCTGGCGACGACCTGTTCCAGGCTCATGCGGCCCTGGTCGAACACTTCGCCGTTGAGAAACACGGTTGGCACCGACATTACCTGGCGCGCCTCGACCTCGTCCTGGTACAGCGCACCGTCGATGGCGACGTGCTGGATCTTCGGGTTGAGCACGCTCATCAGGTTCAGCGCCTGCACCACGTCGGGGCAGTTCTGGCAGGACAGCGAGAAGTAGGTCTCGAAGCGAAACACGCCGTCAGGAGCGGGGCCCTCGAGATTTTGTACCTGCTCGATCACGTCCTGAGTGGCCTTGGACGGATGTCCGCCGACCTGCAGCAGCGCGAGCACGAGTGACGTGAATTCATGGCCCAGCGGAATGCCGGCGAAGCGCACGCCGACGTCGGTGCCGACGCGGTTGATCGCAAACGAGGGCTTGCGCTCATCGTCGTCGCGGCGCACCAGGCTGAGCTGATCGGACAGCGAGGTGATTTCCTCGAGCAGCTCGTTCAATTCGATGGACTTGGCACTGTCGTCGAGGGACGCAACGATCTCGATCGGCTGCGTGACCTTTTCCAGATAGGCCTTCAACTGTGTTTTGAGATGGGCATCCAACATGACGGACTCCGTGATGGGTTTCTTCAAGGTGTGCGTGGCGAGCACCCGGGCGGACCCGGGCGTCGCTTCACGCTGCATTTCGGTAGAGCGGACCCAGAAGAACTCCGGGTCCGTGGCGCATGGCGCGGTGCCTAGATCTTGCCGACCAGGTCCAGCGACGGCGCCAGGGTCTTCTCGCCTTCCTTCCACTTGGCCGGGCAGACCTCGTTCGGATGGGCGGCAACGTATTGTGCTGCCTTGACCTTGCGCAGCAGCTCGGACGCGTCACGACCGATACCGCCGGCGTTGAGTTCGATGATCTGGATCTTGCCGGACGGATCGATCACGAAGGTGCCGCGATCGGCGATGCCGTCGGCTTCGATCAGTACATCGAAATTCCGCGAGATGGCATGGGTCGGGTCGCCGATCATTGTGTAGTTGATCTTCTTCACCGCGTCGGACGTGTCGTGCCACGCCTTGTGCGCGAAATGGGTGTCGGTGGAGACCGAATAGATCTCGACGCCCAGCTTCTGGAATTCGGCGTAGTTGTCAGCCAGATCTTCGAGCTCTGTCGGGCAGACGAAGGTGAAGTCGGCCGGGTAGAAAAACACCACGGACCACTTGCCCTTGAGGTCGGCATCGGACACTTCGATGAACTTGCCGCTCTTGAGCGCCTGCGCCTTGAACGGTTTGATTTCGGTATTGATCAGGGACATCGTTGACTCTCCGTGTGGGTAGTAGGTGTAACCAAGGATAGGACGGAGCAGGTCATTAATCTAATTGATTGTTGGCATAGGTTCGATAGTTTTTGGCTATCACCTTGGATGTGACGCGCATGGCTGTCAGCCCGGCTCGTTCACGGCTTGCCGGGTCGACATGATCGCGCATCGGATGCCCTTGTGGCCATGCTGGCAGCTCCGATATCTGGCCCAATCAGGTGGTCGGGTGCCACGCCGGCATGCTTCGTACACCATGGTGGCGGTGACGATATCGGCGCGAACAAGGGTACCCGGACGGCCACGGCAAGGATGCCCAAAGGTCTCATCCCGACAACAACCGACGTAGGCTAAAATAAGCGTTTTGACGGAGGCGTCATGACACAGTCAGCATCCCCCGGCGCGCGTTTCCGCGCGGAGCTCGCCGCCGAACAGCCGCTGCAGGTCATGGGCGCCATTACCGCCTACGCCGGCCTGATGGCCAAACGCGTCGGCTACAAGGCGCTGTATCTGTCCGGTGGCGGCGTGGCTGCGAATTCGCTGGGCATGCCGGACCTGGGCATCAGCACGATGGAGGATGTGCTCACCGACGCACGCCGCATCGTGGATGCCACCCAGCTGCCGCTGCTGGTCGATATCGATACCGGCTGGGGCGGTGCGTTCAGCATCGCCCGCACGATTCGCTCCTTCATCAACGTCGGCGTGGCCGCGGTGCACATCGAGGATCAGGTGGGCCAGAAGCGCTGCGGCCATCGTCCGGGCAAGGAAGTGGTACCGAAGGGCGAAATGGTCGATCGCATCAAGGCGGCTGTGGATGCGCGCACCGATCCGGCTTTCGTGATCATGGCGCGCACCGACGCAGCGGCAGTGGAGGGCATCGCCTCGGCGATCGAGCGCGCCGGCGCCTATGTCGAAGCCGGCGCCGACATGATCTTCCCGGAGGCGATGAAGACGCTGGACGACTACCGCCGTTTCAAGGCCGCGGTGAAGGTGCCGATCCTCGCCAACCTCACCGAGTTCGGTACCACCCCGTTTTTCACCACCGACGAATTACGCGATGCCGGCGTGGACATCGCGCTGTACTGCTGCGGCGCCTACCGCGCGATGAACAAGGCCGCGCTCAACTTCTACAAAACCGTGCGCCGCGAAGGCACCCAGAAGAACATCATCGACACCTTGCAGACGCGCGAGGAGTTGTACGACTT
>JBEPVP010000187.1:0-6952 GCA_041690935.1 Rhodanobacter sp. | reverse complement strand
GATGAAGCCGGTGGGCACGACCACGGCGGCTTTCCCGCCGGGTTTGAGGCTGGCGATGATGTGCTGGATGAACAAGAGGTAGATCGCCATCTTGTCCTTGGCCTTGGCCGGCACCTTGGGGATGCCGGCGAAGAAGCGGCTGGTGTTGACGTCGGATTCCAGGTCGTCGCGGAAATCCGAGAAGTCCATCTTGAACGGCGGATTGGAGACGATGTAGTCGAACTGTCGCAGCCGGCTGGGTGCATCGGGGTCGCGATGCACCGGGTGCAGGATGGTGTTGCCCTGGGTGATGTGGGGAATGGAGTGCACCAGCTTGTTGAGTACCAGGTTCAGGCGCAGCAGGCTGGAGGATTTTTGCGAGATGTCCTGCGAGAAGATGCTGCAGTGGTTCTCACCGATGGTGTGGGCCAGCGCCATCAACAGCGTGCCGGAACCCGAGGCCGGGTCGTAGCAGGTGACGTTCTTTACCGTGCCGCGCTCGCTTGCAGGCACCAGGATGTCGGCCATGATCGTGGCCACCGCGTGCGGCGTGTAGTACTCGGCGTACTTGCCGCCGTTGTCCTTGTTGTAGTCCTTGATCAGGTATTCGAACAGGGCGGCGTAGAAGTCGTACTTCTGCTCGAACAGGTGCTCGAAGCTGACGCCCACCAGCTTGTTGAACAACGCGCGCACAAAGCCGTCGCGCTTGTCGACACTGCCGGTGACGTAATCACTCAAGCGGTCGAACAGCGGCACCTTCTCGCCGTCGTCGGTCTGCACCGCAAAGATATCGTTGTTCGCCAAGGCGATGGCGATGAGGGTGTCGTCGAACAGCTTGGCGAAGCCGGGTTCGCTCTGGCGGTTGAACAGACTGGGGATGAGTTGGTCGGCGGTGAGGCGCGGCACATCGGCACCGAGTTCGTCTTCCAGGTCTTGTCGCTTGGCCTTGGGCAGCTTCTGCCAGGCGGTAATCCAATCCTTAGGGTCGGCCAGTTTCGGCTCGATGCGTTTCATCTCGTGCGCGAACTTGTCGCACAGCAGCTTGTACAGAAAGGTCTGCACGATGATCTTGTATTCGTTGCCGTCGTTGCCCAGGCCATTGCTGGCGCATACGGCCTTGAGGCCGTCAATCAGGTCGCGCGTCTGTTGTTGGTAACTGGGTTGCTTGTCGCTTGCTGGAGTCATTTCAATTCGCTTGAGGTTGTGCTGGCTTTGCTCGTCATCCCGGAATCGCGAAGCGATATCCGGGATCCGGCGTCTTTGCATCCATGGTGGCGATGGAGCGCTGGATTCCCGCCTTCGCGGGAATGACGGCGGAAAGTTGATCAGGCCATCATTGGAAGGGCAGGTGACCCTGTGATTCGTTGAGGTATTCGTTAACTAGCAACTGTTGGATCAGACGACGGGTGTCGGCATCCGGGCCGGGTGGCTGGGCGTCGCGAAACGAGCGCACGATGATCGGCATCAGCTGCTTTTCGAAATAGTCCGGCGTGCCCAGCAGCTGGCGATTGCCGAGCACCGCGCGGTCGGTGGCCTGCTTCACCGCGTTGAGGGCGGCATGCAGGCGGCTCTGGCTGTCGCCAAGACGATGCGATTCCAGCAGGCGCTTGTGCACGCGCATCAGCTTGGCGTCACCAGCGTAGCGGGACGCGACGTTGCTGTCGGCCTGGTTGAGTTCGCGGGCTCGGTGTTCGATCTCGCGCAATGCAGTGATGTTGGCCTGCATCTCCTGCTGGCTTACTTCGCTGAGTTTTTTTGCCTTGAACAGGCGTTCCAGTTCTTTTCGCAGGCTGATCCAGTCGGGGTCTTGCGGGTCTTGCGTGGCGGCGAGGGTTTCGCGGGTGCGGCGCAGGACGTCCTTCAGCTCGTCGGCCAGCTTGAGCTCGGCCTCGCCGATTTTTTCGAACTTGAAGATCACGTCTTCCAGCGCCTGGTTGAGCAGGCCGGAGGTGTCGTGCGCGTGTTCCAGCTGATGCTTGAGGTTGAGCGCGGATAGCGCGTTCTGTGCCTCGGTGTGCAGCTGGCGCAGCTTGCGGAAGTCGAGCAGCCCGGCGAGTTGCTCGTGACCGCCAAGGCGGATCAGGTTGTACAGCTCGCGCGCGCTGGCCAGTGCCCTGACGATGGCAAGCAATTGCTGGCGGTCCTGTAGTTGGCCGATCTGCTGCGAGAACAGTTCGGCGTCGTCCAGCGAGAAGGCGAACAGTGCCTCGCGGATGGCTTCGACGTCGGCACGGATCTCGGCTTCGGTCTTGAACAGCTGGCTGTAGTGCTCGATCTCGTCACCCAGCTCGGCGGTGAGCTCGTCGTAGTAGTCGCGGTTGGCCTTGTCGAATTCGCTCTGGATGTCGGCGAAGTCCACCACATAACCGTAGCGAAACTTGCCGTAGCGGCGGTTGACCCGGGTGAGCGCCTGCAGCAGGTTGTGGTTCTTGATGACGCGGCCGAAGTAGAGCTTCTTGAGCCGCGGTGCGTCGAAGCCGGTGAGCAGCATGTTGTAGACGAACAGCAGGTCGATCCTGCCCTTCTTGTAGGCCTTGATCTGGTTCTCGCGGGACTGCTTGTCGCCCTCGTCGTGCAGGATCAGTGCGGCGCTGAGGGGTTGCTTGCCGTAACGCGCGGCATCCTCGGCGACGCGATCCTGTCGGTATTCGGCATCATTGGCCGGCTCTGCGACAAGGGCGCCGGCCGGTTCGGCCACGAGGTTCTTGAACTGGCGATGCAGCTCGCGCGCCTGCTCGGCGCTGTCGCAGATCACCATGCCGCCGATGCTGTCGTCACCGAAGGCAAAGCGGGATTGCACGAAGTCGTGCAGGATGTAGTCCAGCATGGCGCCGACGAAACGCTTGTGGGCGTAGAGCGCCTTCCGCTCGATGCCACCCTGTTGTACTTCGATGTCCGCCAGCGCCTGTTCCAGTTGCATCTTGTAGCGGGTGGCGATTTCCTCGCGAATCAGCCGGAGCGTGTAGCCATCGGCGATGGAGGCGTTGTAGTAGTACTTGTGGATGTAATCGCCGAACAGTGCCTTGGACTGCAGTTGCTCGCCGATCAACGGGGTGCCGGTGAGACCGATCTTGATCGCGTTGCGGTCGGACTGCTCCAGGTTGGCCAGGAAGCTGCCCTTGGGGTTGTAGCTGCGGTGCACTTCGTCGAGGAAATACACGCGCTGGACGGCCAGGTTGTAGTCCTGTGCGGCGGTGACGTCCGGGTCGTCCTTGAACTTCTGGATGTTGACCACGGTGATTTCGGCCATGCCGCGATCGTTGCGGGCGGCTCCGCTTTGCTTGATGTCACGCGCAAACGCGTCGCGGCTGTCGATGACGTGCACGGTGAGACCGCGCAGGCGGAATTCGTCGCGGGCCTGCTTGAGCAGGTCGAGCCGGTCGACGATGAAATAGAAACGCGGCACTTGCCCGCATTGCTGGAACCAGTCGGTGAGGAAACGGACGTTGTAATACGCCAGCGCGGTTTTGCCGCTGCCCTGGGTGTGCCAGATGATGCCCTTGCGCACGCCGGCCGCCAGACGCTCGGCGATGGCCAGCGTGGCGAACAGTTGCGGGTAGCGCATGACGTGCTTCTGGATGCCTTCTTCCTCGTCCAGCCAGGCGAAGGCGTAGTGCAGGATGAAGGCGAGCCGCTGGCGGCTGAACAACGAGGTGAGCAGGCGATGGGTCGGCGTGTCAGGGGCTTTGTTGCGCTCGAACTCCGGCGCGCCCTTGATGGTGACCAGGTTGGTGTCGGTGAGGATGGCATCCTCGATGTCTTGCTGCACCGGCTCGATGGTGCCTGCCAGTTCCGCGGCGCGTTCCTCGCGGAAGTAGTTGAAGTGCGCCTCGCCGTAAGTGGATGCGGCGTAGAACGCGCCCTGCACGGGATCGATGGCCGCCTCGTCGTACTCCATGTTGTTGGAGAACACCTGCAACTGGATCAGGTTGAAGAAATGGCGGAACTTGCGGTTCGCGTGGCGGCGGTCCATGCGCCGGCGCTCTTCGAGCACGCCACCGGCATTCATGGGTTTCTTCACCTCGATGATCGCCAGCGGAAGGCCGTTGACCAGCAAGGTGATATCGGGACGGAAGTTGTCCTCGCCGTTTTCGAAGGGAAGTTCGGTGACGGCGTGGTAGCTGTTGTTGTCCGGGTTGTCGAAGTCGATCAGGCGCACGCCCGAGCGCGCGACAAGGCGCTTGTGGAAGGCCTTGCCGAGATCTTCGTTCTGCAGATCGAGTTGCAGCTCGTCGCGCAGGCCCGGCAGATCTTGCTGGCGGAGTTCGGGGTTGATGCGCAGCAGCGCTGATTCGAGGATGTCCGGAAAGATGTTGTTGCGTGTATCGCGATGCGCCTGTTTCAGCGACAGGTAGCGGTAACCCAGCCGCGCGAGGTGCAGCAGGGCCGGGATCTTCACCCGCGAGTCCTCGTTGAATACGCTCATGGCGTTCCCTGCAGCCACGCAGGAATGTCGCGCTGTGCATGCAGCACGCGCAAGACGTCCACGTGGGTGTCACGATCAATGTAGAAGATCAGGTAGGGAAATCCCTGGACTGGCCAGAAGCGCACGCCCTCCAGCTGCAGCGGCATGGCGTAGCGACGCGAACCGCTGGCTGGATTCTGTGTGACGTGCGCAAGCGCGGCCTCGACCGCTGCCAGGAAACGCTCGCCCACCGCCAAACCGGCCTCGGTGCCGTACCAGTAGGCGGCGTCGGCGACATCGCGTCGTGCAACCTTGCGCCAGGTGAGGCGACTCACCCGGCCAGGCGCCCGCGCAGTTCCTCACGCATGGTCCGGAAGCTGTCGGCGGTTACCGGCTCACCGGGCCCGGAGTTCGCCCCTTCGAGCAGCATCGCACGCAGTTTTTCCACGTCGCGCTGCTTGCGGATCAGCTCGCGCAGGTATTCGCTGCTGGAGCCGTAGGCGTGTTCGGCGACCTGCTCGTCGATGAATTGCTTGAGCTCATCGGGCAGGGAGATGTTCATGGTGGCCATGGCGCGCTCCTATGGCAAAGTTTGCCATAGAATTGTGCGGCCGGCCGCGCGGTACTGCAAGCTGCGCCTGCTTCGTCAGGCGTGAGGCGGCGGGAATGGAGAGGCTCAGCCCTTGCTCTTGAGCCTTGCCACGAGTGCCTGCAGCACCGCCTGCGTCTCTGGATGGAAAAACTCCTCGACGAAATCGTCCAGCGGCAGCGCGTCGAGATCGGCATACGCGGCGGCGATGTCGGCACGGGCCAGCGTGCGGGTCGCGAGCATCGCGTGCGACGGCAACGCCAGCAGTTCGCGCAGCCAGTGCAGCGCACGCGTGCTGACCTGGTCGACGCCGGTGAGTTCGTCGACGAAGCCGCAGGCCAGCGCCTCGGTCGCCTCGATCATGGCGCCGGAAACCAGCAACCGTTCGGCGCGGTAGGTGCCGACCACGCGGCGCAACGCCAGCTGGATCGCCTCGGGCACGATCAGTCCCACCTGCACTTCGTTGAGGCCGATGCGGTACGGGCCTTCGGCCATCACGCGGTAGTCGCAGAACAGCGCCAGTACCGCACCGCCGGCCGGGCTGTGCCCGGTGATCGCCGCCACCAGCGGAATCGGTGCCCGCGCGAGCGTGGCGCACAGCGCGAAGAATTCGCGCCAGTATTCGCGCACGCCAGCGCGGTCGCATCCCAGCAGGGTCGGCACATCGACGCCGGCCGAGAACAATCCCTGCGCGCCGGACAGCACGATGCCGCGCATGCCGTCGCGCACGCTGTCGTCGACGGCAGCGCGCAGCTCACGCACCAGTGCCAGGTTCAGCGCATTGACCGGCGGGCGGGCCAGCTGGATCTCGCGGATGCCGTTATCGTGGTTGGTCAGGTTGAGCATGGTGAACTCCGGTCGGGTTTTATTGCGGCTGTTCGTCGGCGGTCCAGCGGTAGCGCACGGCATAGTTCAGCACAGCCTTGCCCTTGGCCGGCACCTCGATGCGGAACTCCAGCGTATCGGTCGTTTGCTGGCCGGGCGTGCTGCTGGAGGATGTCAGCTTCCATTCGCGCCAGCGACTCGGGTGCTCGCGCACGGTCACCGTGCGGGCGCTGTCGCCGGCATTGCTGAGGTCGATGCGGAACGCCTCGTCCATGGTGCGGCCGGCCTTGTCCACGCTGAAGCGGGTGCGCGTGCGTTCGGCGCGCAGGTCGAACGCCGTGCCCAGCGTGATCGTCGCGTCGCTGCCTTTCGGGGTGTCGTCGATGCGGCCTTCGCCGATGAACTGCGGCGTGCCGTTCCTGTCGGCGGTGAGCACGCGCAGGTAGCCGGCCGGCAGGCTGTCGAAGGCCTTCAACTTCAGCGTGCTGACGATGGCGCTGCCGCCGCCGACGTTGAAGTCGCGCTGAAGCAGCGGTTGCTGCGGCTGGAAGCTGTTGCCGCTCTCGTACAGCGCGGTGTGCTCGCAATCCAGCGTGCGGCTTGCATACAGTGGCACCTGGCTGACGCTGCCATCGGGCAGCTCGACCGCCGCCGGCAGGGTGTAGCTGCGGTAGTCGCCGAGGCTGTCCTGTTGCGGTATGTCGGCGCTCTCGGCCTTGGCGTTGAAGCCGCGCGCCATCGCCATCATCGGGCGCGGCGTCGAGGCCTTGGCCATGTTCGGCTCGCCGGCGATCAGGGTCACCTGCGCATCGTGCCAATCGCGCCCGCTGCGGTTGGCGAGGCTGGCGCGCGCTTCAAACCGCATGCGACACGTGGTGCCCGGTTGCAGCGTCGCCACGTACGCGGCGCGCCAGCCCAAGCCGGAGGTGGGGTAGCTGAGTACGGCAGGAGTCGGACCGGCATGTGCCGCATCCACCCGCAAGCTCAGGCTGGAGCCGGTCGGGAAGTCGCCACCGGCGGTATGCACGGCAGCGAAGTTGCGCACCAACGAAGTGCTGCCATCATGGTCGCGCACCAGCAGGCCGACGCCGGCCAGCATAAGTGTGCCGCTGGCCAGCGGCTGGCCATTGTCGCCGAGCACGTCCACCGTATGA
>JBEPVP010000186.1:0-7029 GCA_041690935.1 Rhodanobacter sp. | reverse complement strand
GCACAACAAAAAAGCCCCCGGGGACCGAGGGCTTTTCGTAAACGTGGTGGAGCGGATGGGGATCGAACCCACGACCTCTACGATGCGAACGTAGCGCTCTCCCAGCTGAGCTACCGCCCCACGTGAGCGGCGAATGTTAGCAGCGTGTGGGATGTTCGCCAAGACCTGAGCCGGGATGGGCTCAGCCGGGCAGCAGGGTGGCGAGACGGTCGTGCAGCACATCGCGGCGCCAGCCTTCGAGGAACTCGGGCCATTCGGCGGTGACCACATATTCCTCCAGCACCTTGCGCGGGCAGAGCAGGCCGGGCGGCAGGTCGAGTTCGCCGGCAACGCCGTCGATCAGCTGTTTCATCTCGCCGAGCGCTTTCTTCGCCTCGCCTTGCGGGTGGCCGGGGATGCGCGCGGTGCTGGCGATTTCCTCGGCGCTGACAGCGGGGCCGAGCAGATCGAACAGTTCGCTGCGCTGGGCCGAGCGCAGCGCGCGCTGACCGCGGCTGCGCTGTTCGAGATCGGCCAGGCTGTGCGGCAGATGTTGCGCCAGGCTCAGCGCCAGCGTGTCGTCGAGCAGCCAGGGGCGCGGCACGTCGAGGCGGCGGGCGCTGCGATCGCGCCACAGCAGCAGCCGGCGCAGCAGGGCTTGTTGCGCCGCCGGCCACTCGGCCGCGCCGCGCATCGTGCGTTGCGGCTGCGGATCGCCGTCGCGATGGCTGGCGCGGTTTTTCAACCGCGCGCAATCCTGCGCGTGCCAGGCGCTGCGATCGCGTTGCTGCAGGCGCTCGACCAATTGCTCGTGGATGGTTTTCAGGTACACCACGTCGAGCGCGGCGTAGCTGCATTGCGAGGCGGTGAGCGGACGCTGCAGCCAGTCGGAGCGGGTCTCGCCCTTGTCCAGGTCCACTCCGGTCAGCTCGGTGACCAGCGTGCGATAGCTTATGCCCAGGCCCATGCCGGCGAAGGCGGCCGCGATCTGCGTGTCAAACAAAATGTACGGGCCGTTGGGCAGCAGCGGCGCCAGGGTCTCCAGGTCTTCGCTGGCGCTATGCATGATGGTGATTGCCGGACCGGCGCCGAGCAGCGGCTGCAGCGCATCGCCGATGTCGAACGCGAGCGGATCGATCAAGGCGTAGCGACCGTTCCAGCCCAGCTGCAGCAGCGCCAGTTGCGGATAGAAGGTGTTGCGGCGCATGAACTCGGTATCCAGGCCGACCGCTGCGTCGGCGGGGACATCGGCGAGCCACGCCTGCAGCGCGTCGCGATGATCGATCCAGTCGGCGGCGGCGATTTCGGGCAACGACATTCGGTATTCCTTGTAAAGACGTCGGGCGTGGATTGCCCTGTTGGCGGTTTGTGCCTATGGTGGACAGCGCACGATAACAGGCCGCACCAAGGACGCCCATCTATGCCGAGCAATGCAACCCTGCGCCGTCAGCGCGCTCTTGGTGGGGCGCTTGGAGTGATCGTGCTGGGGTTCGCGCTGACGTATCACTTTTTTCCGCGCGTGTTTCATGTCGATCCGACCCAGGCACCACGCCGTTCGATGTCGATGGGTGCGGTGGCGCCCGGCAGCGGGCTGCAGCCAGAGCGGGCGTCGGCGATCGGCGAGCTCAACGCCGGACCGCCGCTGACGCTGGCGCCGGCCGCCGTGATCGCCGCGCGCAGCAACAAGAATGCGAACCTGCCCAAACAGCTGAGCGCGGACCCGCCGGCGGTGCAGGCACTGCTGGCGCGTGCGACCAAGGCCTTGCATGCCGGTCAACTGGTCGGCGACGCAAACAGCGCGGCCGCGCTGTTTGCGCAGGCGCTGAAGGACAAGCCGGACAGCCGCAGCGCCACGCAGGGCCTGTTCGACGTGCGCGCACGGCTGGTGGCGGAGATCGACCAGGACATTGCGGTGGGCGATGTCGACGCGGCCGAGGACCTGCTCGGCGCGCTGCGCACGCTGCCCAATGCCAACGGGGAAGTGGCCCAGCTGGAAGCGAGCCTGAAGGTGCTGGCAAAGGTGCGCCCGATGCTGGCCAACGCCGCCGCTCTGCTGCGGCAGGGCAAGGTGGATCAGCCACACGGCGAGAGTGCGCTGGATCTGTATCGCGAAGTGCAGAAGCTCGATCCACAGAACGGAGTGGCCGAGCAGGGCATCTTCCAGGTGCAGCGCGCGGTGCTCGATCGTGCGTTGGCGGCGGTGGCGCAGAACGATTTCGCCGGCGCCGACCGTGAGCTGGCCGAGGCGCAGAGCATCCGCCCTGGCTCGCAGCAGATGCGCGATGTGCACCAGCGCGTCGACGACATGCGTGAGCAGCGCGCGAACGGCGTGCTGGCGCAGGCACGCTCGGCGCTGGATGCGGGCAACATCGCGCTGGCGCGGAAGCTGGCGGCGCAGGCGCGGGGGATCGATCCCGACCTGACCGCGCTGGCGGCGTTCGACGAACAGCTGACCAATGCGCGGCTTTACGCCAGCTACAAGCCGGGCCAGGTTTTCACTGACCGCTACGTCGACCTGCCGGGCAAGACGCCGACGATGGTGGTGATTCCCACCGGCATCTTCCAGATGGGTATGTCGGCCGACGCGGAAGATCCCGTCGACGCCGAGATGCCGCGCCACGAGGTCAGCTTCGACAAGGGCTTCGCGATGGCGCGCAGTGCGGTGACGGTGGGCGAATTCCGCGAGTTTGTACGGGCCAGCGGCTATGTGCCCGATTCGGTCAAGCTCGGTGGCTCCAGCGTGTACAACGAGCGCAGCGGTGCGCTGCGTGACGATGCGGACGCGACCTGGCAGGACGACTACGCCGGCCACAAGGCCGACGACAAGCTGCCGGTGGTGAACATCTCGTGGGACGACGCCAAGGCCTACGCCGACTGGCTCAGCCAGCGCACCGGCAAGCCCTACCGGCTGCCCAGCGAGGCGGAGTTCGAGTACGCGCTGCGCGGCGGCACCACCACGCGTTACTGGTGGGGCGACGACGCACCCACCCACCCGGTGGAAAACGTCACCGGCTCGGGCGATCGTTCGCACAGCGGCCGGCGCTGGAGCCATTCCTTCCGCAATTACCGTGATGGCTACTGGGGCCCGGCGCCGGTGATGAGCTTCGCCGCCAATCCGTTCGGCTTGTACGACATGGATGGCAACGTGTCCGAGTGGGCGCAGGATTGCTGGCACGACAGCTACCTGCGTGCTCCGAACGATGGCAGCGCCTGGCTCAACCCTGGCTGCCGCGCCCGCGTCGTGCGTGGCGGCTCCTGGGGCAGCTCGCCCGAGCAGGTGAACTCGGCGTATCGACAAGGCGCCAACGGCGACGTGCGCAACGGCCGCGTGGGCTTTCGCGTGGTGCGCGAGCTGTAGGCAGACATGAAAAACCCCGCGCAAGGCGGGGTTTTCAACTTGGTACCGGCGAGAGGACTCGAACCTCCACTGTGTCACCACAAGCGGATTTTGAGTCCGCCGCGTCTACCATTCCGCCACACCGGCATGTGAGCGCTGCATTATGCCGGGTTCAGTGCACGCGGTCGAGAGCCAGCTGGCGCACGTCGCGGCCGTACCAGCGGTCTTCCGGCAGCGGCTGGAACACGGCGCAGCGAATCATCGGGCCGGAATAGATGTGCAGGCTGACGGTGACGGCGCTGTCGCTGGGGTTGCGGATGCTGTGGTACTCGTGCGGCGGGATCAGGCTGCCGGCCGAACCGGTACCGGCCTGGATCGAGCCGACCGGCTGGAAGCAGTAGCGCTGCGCGTCGCGTTCCAGCAGTTCGTACTGCACGATTTCCAGCGCGCCTTTCCAGACGCCCTCGACGCACCACATGCCGTCGTGGTCGTGGATGGGTGTGCCCTGGCCCGGCCCCCAGGTCATCGCCACCACGCAGTAGCCGTGCTCGTCGCTGCGATACAACTCGCGGCGCGCGTAGTGCTCGGCATTGGCTTCGAACACGCACTCGGGCAGGGTGACGGCATTGTCGCGGATCAGCTTGCACAGACTGTTGCGCAGGCTGTCGGTGAGTTCGGGGGTGGTTGGTTTGGCCACGGCGGCGTCGATCGCGTCGATCAGGGTGCGGCTGCCGGGAAAATCCAGGGTAAGCATGATGGTCTCGGGTGGTGCGTGATGCGGACTATGTTACCAGCGCGGGGGTTAAGTCTCGCGCGGCTGCCAAGCCCCCTTGCTGTCATCTCGGCAAAAAGCCGGGATCCAGTGACAGAGGATGCAGCAAAGGCAACTGGGTCCCGGCTTTCGCCGGGATGACGACGTGGGTTTCAGGGAATGGATGAGGGCGTGGGAGTTTCAAGGCATGACGACGCGCCGGGAAATTACTCAGCGAGACGTCAGCCGCGTCAGGAAACCGCCGATGGCGTGGCTGTAGTTCTCGATGTCGACCAGGAAGGCATCGTGGCCTTGGGGCGAGTCCAGCGCCACGAATTCCACTCGCGCGCCGGCCGCTTGCAGCCCTTCGGCGATCTGTTCCTGTTGCTGCAGCGGAAACAGGATGTCAGTGCTGACACCGATCACCATCGCCTGCGCGACGTGGATGCGACGGAGCCCTTCGAGCACGCTGCCATGGCCGTATTCGGCGATGTCGAACCAGTCGCTGGCGCGCGACAGGTAGAGATAACTGTTGGGATCGAAGTTGCGCACGAAGCGCTGCGCGTGGCCTTCCAGATACGACTCGACCTGGAACTCGCGACCGAAGGGCTCGTCCTCGCGTTGCTCCGGATCGAGCCGGATGCGGGCGAAGCGGCCGTTCCATTCCATCGCCGAGCGATAGGTGATCACGCCGAGCTTGCGCGCGATGCTCATGCCGATGTCGGGGTAGCTCGCGTCGTCGTAGCGGCCTTCATTCCAGTGCGGATCGAGCCGGATCGCCTCGCGCTGCAGCGAGCGGATCGCGATCGCGAACGGCTGCGCCTGCGGCGCGGTGTCCACGCTGACGTGCGCGCGCACGCTGCCGGGGTGCAGCAGCATGTAGGCCAGCGCGCTCATGCCGCCCATCGAGCAGCCGATCAGGCAGGCGAGTTGCGCAATGCCGAGGCTGCTGACGACGGCGTGCGCGGCGTTGGCGACGTCTTCCAAAGCCAGCGCGGGGAAAGTCAGCCGATAGGATTCGCCGGTGGCCGGATCGATCGAGGCGGGACAGGTCGAGCCCTTGTCGCTGCCCAGCGAGTTCACGCAGATCACGAACCAGCGCGAGCTGTCGATCGCCTTGCCGGGGCCGGCCATGTCTTGCCACCAGCCTGGCGTGGGATCTTCGTCGCACGCGGTCATGTGCGCGCTGGGCGACAGGCCGGTGAGCACCAGCACGGCGTTGTCGCGCGCGGCATTCAACGTGCCCCAGGTCTCGTAGGCGACGTGGGCGCCATGCAGTTGGCCGCCGCGCTTCATCGCGAACGGCGAGGGCAGGCAGAAGTAATGCCTTGCGTCGTAACGGCACGCGTCGCCCATCGTCAATGCACCTTGTCGATGCTGATCTTGATCGGCGTCTTGCTGTCCACCGCCACGATGCCGGCATCGCCCTCCAGATCGCCGGGCTGGGCGATCGGCTGGCCGCTGTGGCTGATCCGCGCGCCGACGAACACCTGCGTGACCGAGGACAGCTTCATCGCTGGCATCATCGCCATCGCATCGGTGAGGGTGACCGTGGTGGGCAATTGGGCGGGATCGAGTTTGGCGACAGCCAACGGCATCGGTGGTCCGTTCTCGGCGCGCGCGTAGACGAACAGCGCATCACCGGGTGCCAGCTTGCCCTTCAACGCGGGCGCCAGCGCCACCTGCACCTGCAAGGCGGCGCCTTGTGGCGCGGCGGCAGCGGTGCGGTTCGAGGCACCGGCCGGTGCACCACCGGCGCGCGCATCGGCCACGCCGATCTGTTCGGCGACCGCCTTGGCCACGGTCGAGCCCGGTTCCAGTTGCGGCTGCAGCAGGCGCCAGGTGGCGGCGGCCTCGCGGTAGTTGCCGCGCTGGAAATTGCTGATGCCGAGCAGCCACAGGCCACGCTGGCTGTCCGGGTGCATCTGCACCGCACGCTTGAGCAGCTCCAGCGCGCGGCCCTCGATAAGGTGATCGCTGCGCGAGATCGAATCGTTCTCCGCCCAGCCGACCATCGCCTCGGCGTTGTTGGCGTCCAGCGCCAGCACGTGATCGTAGGCATCGCGGGCGGTGGCCGCGTCGTGCTGCATGGCACTGGTCTGCGCCAGCAGCATCCAGCCCTGCACGTCACCGGGTTGCTGGGCGAGATGGGCATGAAGTTCGGCCAGCGCCTGCTGCATGGTGAGCGGCGGGACGGCTTCGGCCGACACACCTTGCAGCGCCACCGGCGTGCCCACCAGCAGATACAGGCCGGCGGCGGACAGTGGCAACACGAAGGCGATCGCCAGAGTCAGCACGTACACCCCGCGGCGGCGGCCGGAGCGGCGGCCCTGACGCACCAGCGGCAGCAGCAAGGCGGCCAGCGCCACGGCGATCATCGCCGCGGCGACCACAAAAAAAACGGAATTCACCAGTCGTCCCCATTGTCGAGCGGCCCGCTGTCGGCCATGGTTTCCGTAGCGGCCGTGCCGCCGCGTGCGCGTTTGCGCAGCGCCATCAGTACCACGCCGCCACCGCCGAACAGGATCAGCAGCGGGCCGAACCAGAGCAGCCAGGTGCCTGCCGTCAGCGGCGGGTCGTACAGCACATAATCGGAATAGCGCGCGACCAGGTATTGCTTGATCGCCTCGTCGCTCTTGCCCTGCTGCATCATCTGGAAAATCTGGTTGCGCAGGTCACGCGCGATCGGCGCGTTGGAATCGGCCAGCGTCTCGTTCTGGCACATCGGGCAGCGCAGTTCGCGCGTGAGGTGCTGGAAGCGCAGTTCCTGCGCGTGGCTGGCGAACGGCATCGGTTCGATCGCCTGCGCATGGATCGCGCCGGCAAACGCCAGCAGGGCGGTCATCATCAGCATCCGTAGGAGCCCGCGCGCGGGCGCGGGGCCGGGGGGGGGGGCCCGGGGGGGGCCCGCCCCCCCCCCGGGGGGGGGCCGGCCGGGGGGGAACCCCAAGCCGGCGCGGCC
>JBEPVP010000185.1:0-7035 GCA_041690935.1 Rhodanobacter sp. | reverse complement strand
ATCTCGATGCCGGTTTCGATGCCTGCCGTGATGTTGTGCGTGGACTGTTCGGTGAGCGTATCGCCGTGTTGCGACGATCTTCCAAGGACGCCAAGACGCGGTTGCAGGAACATCTGCAGGCCGGCGGCTGGCCGCTGCCGCAGTACGAGCTGACCGCCAGCCACGGCGAGGACCACGCCAAGAGCTTCGATGTCAGCTGCACGATCAGCGAGCCGTTTGCGTTCGCCGCCGAGTCCCATGGCGGCAGTCGCCGAGCCGCCGAGCAGGATGCGGCGGAGATCGTGTTGAACCAGTTGCTGGAATACCAGCGCAAACCCTGATCCGGCTCCGCCCTTCACTCGAATCATCCCTGCGACAGCGGGCGTGACCGGGCCGCAGCCCGGCCACGCCACGTGCACGCACCGGGCGGCAGCATGCCGTTTCCGGCGAAGCACTACACTTGCCCTCCGACTTGCCGAGCACCTCACGTCATGAAACACGAACTGGATCCCGCCGGCGGCACCTTGCCGCACGAGAATTTCCGCTGCGGAACGGTCGCGCTGGCCGGGCGCCCCAACGTGGGCAAGTCGACCCTGCTCAACGCGCTGATCGGCTATCGGCTATCGATCATCAGCCCGCGGCCGCAAACCACGCGCCATCGCATCCTCGGCATCAATACCAACGAGGCCGGGCAGATCATGTATGTCGATACCCCGGGCCTGCATCGCGGCGCCAAGCGGGCGATGAATCGCAGCCTGAACCGGGCCGCGCGTTCGGCCATCAGTGACGTCGATCTGGTAGTGCAGGTGATCGAGGCCGGTCGGTTCACCGACGAGGACGAGGCGCTGTACGCCGCCCTGGTCGAGCAGTCGTCGCCGCGTCTGCTGGTGATCAACAAGGTCGACCTCAACAAGGACAAGACGGTGATGCTGCCGTTCGTGGCCGAGCTGGTGGCCAAGCACACCTATGACGAAATCCACTACGTCAGTGCGCTCAGGGAGCAGGGCCTGAAGGAACTGGAGCAGGCGATCCTGAATCGTCTGCCGGTGGCGCCGCCGGTCTACGGCGAAGACGAAGTCACCGACCGCAGCGAGCGCTTCCTCGCCGCCGAGATGGTGCGCGAACAGCTGATGCTGCGGCTCGATCAGGAGTTGCCGTATGCCACCACGGTGGAGATCGAGCAGTTCAACGACCGCCCGGACGGTATCGCCGAGATCCACGCGATCATCTGGGTCGAACGCGACGGCCAGAAGGCGATCGTGATCGGCAACGGTGGCGCCCAGCTCAAGGCGATCGGCACCAGCGCGCGTCGCCACATGGAGCGCATGTTCGAGCGCAAGGTGTTCCTGAAGCTGTGGGTGAAGGTGCGCGAAGGCTGGGTCGACGACGAGAACATGCTGCGGAAGTTCGGTTATACCGATTGAGGCTGGGAATAGAGAATCGGGAATGGGGAATCGAGAAGCCGCCGCTCTGATCCTGACGATTTTCCATTCCCTAACCCGTCCCCCCACCCATGCGCATCGAACAGCAACCCGCCTACGTCCTGCACGCGCGGCCTTATCGCGAGACATCGCTGTTGCTGGAATGCCTGACCTGTGAGCACGGCCGTCTGGGCGTGGTCGCCCGCGGCGTGCGCGGCGAACGCAGTCGCCTGCGCCGGGCGCAACTGGAACCGTTCCAGCCGCTGCTGATGGACCTGCTGCTGCGCGGCGAAATGGCCACGCTGACCGCGGTCGAGATGCCCGGCGCGCCACTGCGGCTGGCCGGTGACGCGGGCCTGGCCGGTTTGTATCTCAATGAGCTGGTGGTGCGCCTGACCGGTCGCCAGGATCCGTTTCCACGCCTGTTCGATGCCTATGCGCAAACACTGGGGCGGCTGGCGGCGGGCGACTCGCTGGCCTGGAGCCTGCGCCGGTTCGAACGCGATCTGCTGCAGGCGCTCGGTTACGGGCTGCAGTTGCAGCACGATTCGGATACCGGCGAGCCACTGCTGGCGGATGCCTCCTACCGCTACGTGGTCGAACAGGGCGCGGTGCGCTGCGCCGCGAGCCACGCACAGGCCCTGCGCGGCAGCGATCTGCTGGCGCTGGAGCAGGACCGCATGCCCGACAACAGCGCCCTGAAATCCCTGCGCGACTTGATGCGCGAGGTCATCCGCTTTCATCTGGGCGGCGGCGAGTTGCGCGCCTGGCGGGTACTGGCGATGGCCGTCTCGCGCAGGCCAGGAAGCTCCGGCAACAGTGCGGCCAGCTAAGGGAACGTACGAACAGCTCGTCATCCCGGCGAACGCCGGGACCCAGCGACTCGGCCCCTTTGAAAGCACCGGGTTGGCCAGCTTCGCTGTTGTGGAGCTCTTCGACTTTCGCCGGAATGACGATCAGAAATTGTTGCGGTATTTGCTAGCTGTCCAGCGCCTGCAACGTCGCCAGCAACGCCTTGCGAAAGCGCGCCAGCGCGGCGGGTGTTGCGCCGTGTTGCGACAGCTGCCGCTGCAGCAGCACGGTCTGCGCCGACAGCGCGGTGGCGCCGCAGAAACCGCAGGAAGAGCGCAAGCGATGCAGTCGTTCGCTGAAGCCGGAACGGTCGCGACTCAGCGATTCCAGTTCCGGCTGGAGCAGGGCCAGTTCCTCGCGCAGCAGCAGTCGCAATGCGCGCATCGTGGTGGCGTCGCCGCTGGTGGCCAGCGCGGCGCGGTCGTCGAGCATGCAGGCATCCTGGCGATCCGGCTGCACCAGCGTCAGCAGGCGCTGCAGATCGGACATGCCGCAGGGTTTGAGCAGGATCTCGCTGAAGCCGGCGTCCAGCAGCGGCTGGCGCTCACCCGTTTCCAGCTCGGCGGTGGTCGCCACCGCCACGCTGTCGGCCGAGCAGGCCGGCCCGTCGTCACGCAGCCGCAGGAGGATGTTCAGCGCACCCGCACCGGGCATGCGGCAGTCCAGCAGCAGCAGATCGAAGCGCAGCGCACGGGCTCGTTCCAGCGCCGTCAGGCCATCCGTGCAGGCTTCCACGCGGGCACCCAGCGAACGCAGTCCATCGCAGAGAAAGCGGCAGCTGCCGGGGTCGTCGTCCGCCACCAGCACGCTGGCGCAGGAGGGTTGGGCGGGAACGCTACGAGCGTCGGCGAAGCGGCTGGTCATGACGAAATCCTTGTCGTTCAGCTTAATTTGGCAGAATGGCGCGACATGCGTCCGACATCAAGCCATCTGTTGCTGTGTTGTTGCCTCCTGCTGGGGATCGGCTGGGCCTTGCCTGCGCGGGCGGATGTGTTGCTGACGGCGAAGTCGGTCAGCGTTCCCGGCGCGCGCCTGCAGACGGTAATCGTCAAGTTGGGTACGGACGCCGTCGGCGGGCTGCGCCTGCAGTTGCGCGCGGGCCAGGCGGATGTGCCGGCGATGGGCTGGCGCCGGCTGGGCCTGACGCTCGACGGCAACCTGCAACGGGACGATCGCCAGCGCTGGGTTCTCGATGGCGACGTGCGGCTGGCTGGTGCGCCGGGCGGGGCGCTCAGCGACGCGCACGTGAACATCCTGCTCAGCGAGTCGGCCAACACCTTGCTGGTGGACATCCTGCAGGGCAAGGCGCACGCGACCACCGCGCTGCCGCTGGATCAGCCCACCCACGCGCAGATCCGGCTGGACAATCTTCCCGCCGGCTGGCTGCAGGGGTTGCTCGGCACGGTATGGTCCGGCCGCCCCACCAGTGGACGCCTGGATGCCGAACTGGCACTGGATTTGCGTGATCCCGGCATCCAGTCGTCGGGGCGATTCACCCTCGATGGGGTGGGTTTTGACACGCCCGCCGGCACCCTGGCCGGGCAGGCCTTGAACGGCACCGGCAGCTTCAGCCTCGATACTACCAACGGCCCGGCCCGGATGGATCTGGACGCCAGCCTGCGCGGCGGCGAACTGTTGCTGGGCCCGCTCTACGCCAAACTGCCCGATCATCCGGTGCAGCTTGCCCTGCGCGCCAGCGCGCAGGGCGGCGCGTTCGAGGTGAGCCGGTTGCGCTTCAACGACGCCGACGCGCTGCAACTCGATGGCGCGCTGGTGTTCAACGCCAGCGGCGAGTTGAAGACGCTGAAACTGGATCATCTGCACGCGAGTTTCCCGGCGACCTATCAACGCTACGGCGAAGCATGGCTGAGCACGTTGGGACTGCGTGACGTGCGCATCGCAGGGCAGCTCAGCGGCAGCCTGGATCTGCGCGCCGACGGCCTGCACGGCTTTGCGTTCACCACCGATCGTCTGGACATGGCAGATGCGGAAGGACGGCTGGCCATCGACGACCTGCACGGCGGGCTGGACTGGGCGATCCAGGGCGAACAGCCTGCCACCACGCTGGGCTGGCGCGGGCTGCAGTTCTATCGGGTGCCCAGCGGCGTGGCGCAATCGCAGTGGCAGAGTCGCGACGGCACGCTCAGCCTGCAGCAGCCGCTCGTGATGCCGGTGCTGAAGGGCCAATTGCGCCTCGGCCAGCTGGACTGGCGCCCGGCGGCAGCCAAGGGCCAGCGACTGGCGACCTCGCTGGTGCTGACCGGGGTCGACATGAGCGCCTTCAGCCAGGCGATGGGCTGGCCGGCATTTCCCGGCACCCTCGGTGGCGCGATTCCGTCGCTGCGCTGGGTCGATGATCGCTTCGAGTTGCAGGGCGGCCTGTCGGCCAACCTGTTCGGCGGCTTCGTCGACATCACCCAACTGTCCCTGCAGCAGCCGTTCGGACCCAACCCGGTACTGAGTGGCGATATCGTGCTGAAACAGCTCGACCTGGCCGCGATCACCAGTGTGTTCGATTTCGGCAGCATCACCGGACGGCTGGATGGCACGGTGAATGACCTGCGACTGGTCGACTGGAATCCGGTCGCGTTCAAGGCGAGCCTGCTCGCTGGCAGCGGCGGGCGGATCAGCCAGCGCGCGGTGAACAATCTCACTTCGGTCGGTGGCGGCGGGATTGCGGCGGGCCTGCAGGGCGCCGTGCTGAAACTGTTCAAGACCTTCGGCTACAAACAGATCGGCCTCAATTGCACGCTGCAGGGCACGGTGTGCCAGATGAGTGGTCTGGAGCCGACCGACGACGGCTACACTATCGTCGAAGGCAGCGGCTTGCCGCGACTGCAGGTAATCGGCCACCAGACCCAGGTCGACTGGCCCACCCTGCTTCAACGAGTGCATGACGCCATCAATGGAGCAGCTCCGCAGATCCGTTGACGGCATACCGCCGCACGTCTTTCCCCTTTTCAACCGCTGGAGTCCGTCATGCGCAAGCTCGTCTACGTCATCCTGACCTCGCTGGCCGTGGCGTTGGTCGGCTGCGTCACCATCAACGTGTACTTCCCCGAGGCGGCAGCGCAGAAGGCGGCGGATCAGTTCATCGGCAACGTGCTGGACGAAACCGCGCCCGCCGCGAAACCCGCAACGAAAGAATCGCAACCGGCCCCGCAGAACGACGGCCAGCACCCGTCGGCGATGCTGCTCGATCTGCTGATTCCGGCCGCGTATGCCGCCGACACGCCGAACATCCGCATCCAGACCAGCACCACCGAGGCGATCCGTGGACGCATGCAAGGGCGCTTCCAGGGCGCGCTGGGCGATCTGCTGGGCAGCGGAGCCGTGGGCTTCACCCATGACGGCATGGTTGCCATGCGCGACGCCGCCAAGGTGCCCTTGAGCCAGCGCGCCCAGGCGAACGCCACGGTCGCCGACGAAAATCGCGACCGCGCCGCGCTGTATCGCGAAATCGCCAATGCCAACAACCATCCGGAGTGGGAGCCGCAGATCCGCGCGACCTTCGCCAAGAGCTGGATCGAAAAGGCCCACGCCGGCTGGTACTACCAGAGCGCTGCCGGCGCCTGGCAGAAAAAGTAGGCGATGACCTTGCCGGCGGCGCCCTTGGGCGTCGCCGCGGCCGATCTGTGATAATCGGCGGCCAGCCATTGCGGCTTTATCCGTCTACCGCTCATGTCCCGATCCAACTCCGTTTCGCCCATTCCTTTCGAAGCCCACATCACCGACCTCAGCCATGACGGTCGCGGCGTGGCGCGGGTGGATGGCAAGACGGTATTCGTCAGCGGCGCGCTGCTGGGCGAGCAGGTCATGGCCCGCCTGCGCAAGCGTCATCGGCATTTCGACGAGGCCGAAGTCGTCGAGCTGATCACCCGTTCGCCGCATCGGGTGGAGCCGCGCTGCCAGCACTTCGCGGACTGCAGCGGCTGCTCGCTGCAACACCTGGACGCCCCCTCGCAGATCGCCGCCAAGCAGCGCGTGCTGGCAGAGAACTTCGAGCGCATCGGCAAGGTCACGCCGCAGACGTGGCTGCCGCCGCTCAGCGGCGAGCCGTGGGGTTATCGGCGCAAGGGTCGGCTGTCCGTGCGCAACGTGATGAAGAAAGGGCGCGTGCTGGTGGGTTTCCGCGAGGAGCAGAACCCGCGCTTCGTCGCCGAGATCCAGCAGTGCGAAGTCATGCATCCCGCGCTGGGCCCGAAGGTCGGCCTGCTGGCCGATCTGCTCAGCGGCATGGATGCGATCGACACGATTCCGCAAATCGAATTCGCCGCCGGTGACGATCTGATGGCGCTGGTATTCCGCCACATGCAGCCGCTCAGCGAGCGCGATCTGGCCGCGCTGACCGCGTTCGGCCAGTTGCACGATCTGGCCATCTATTTGCAGCCCGGCGGCAACAGCAGCGTGCATCCGCTGTGGCCGGAAAATCCACGGCTGGCGTTCCACATTGCCAGCGGCGATGCGGCGATCGCCGACGTGGAACTGGAATTCCAGCCGCTCGACTTCGTGCAGGTCAACGCCGACATGAACCAGCGCATGGTGGCGCGCACGCTGGAACTGCTCGATTTGCAGCCGACCGATCGTGTGCTGGATCTGTTCTGCGGCCTCGGCAATTTCACCCTGCCGATCGCCCGCCGGGTGGCGGAAGTGGTCGGCGTGGAAGGCGAGCACGGCCTGGTCGAACGCGCTGCGCAGAACGCCGCGCGCAACGGCATCGCCAATGCGAGTTTCCACGTGGCCAACCTGTTCGAGGACCAGCGCGCCGCCGACTGGGCACGCC
>JBEPVP010000184.1:0-7172 GCA_041690935.1 Rhodanobacter sp. | reverse complement strand
AGTTGCCCCCGCTAGCACCTGAAGCTAGTGCGTCTACCAATTCCGCCACCCGGGCAGGTGTCACGTTGCTCAGTGAGCTGCGTGAGCCGCGTAATTTAGGCATCTGCCCGCGGCTTGTCAACACTTTTCACTTCCATTCACTGCGACGTGGCATTCTCCGCGGCGCAACCATCACAAGGACATTGAGTGACCAGAAAAACTCCCCCGCAGTCCGGCACACCCCCGGGCTCGCGTCCCGCGCAGCGCGCCGCCCCGCGGGCGCCGCGCGCCGCATCCGCACCGGACAAGCGCAACCAGGCAGCCGCAGGCGCCGCGCACGATCCCCATGCCGATCGCGAGGCGCAGCGTTATGCGCGCCCGATTCCCAGCCGCGAGGCGATCCTCGCCCTGCTCGAACAGCGCGGCGAACTGCTGACCGAGGCGCGCATCGCCGAGGCGCTGGAGATTCATGACGAAGCCGACCTCGACGCGCTGCGCAAGCGCCTCGGGGCGATGGTGTGCGACGGCCAGCTGCTGCTGGGCCGGCGCGGCGGCTACGCGCCCACCCAAAAGCTGGACCTGATCGCCGGCCGCGTGCTGGCCAATGCCGAGGGCTACGGCTTCCTGCGTCCAGACGAGGGTGGCGAAGACCTGTACCTGTCGCCGCAGCAGATGCGCGCGGTGATGCACGGTGATCGTGTGCTGGCCAGCGTGGTCGGTATCGATCGCCGCGGTCGCAAGCAGGGCGCCATCGCCGAAGTGCTGGAGCGTCGTTCGCCGCGGCTGGTCGGACGCGTCGTGATCGACAACGGCGTGACCCTGGTGGCGCCGGACGATCGCCGCCTGAACCAGGACGTGATGATCAAGCCCGGCCAGGAGCAGGGCGCCAAGGCTGGCCAGATCGTGGTGGTCGAGATCACCGACCCGCCGACCTCGCAGCGCGGCCCGATGGGCGAGATCCGCGCGGTGTTGGGCGAGCGGCTGCAGCCGTCACTGGTGGTGGAGATGGCGATCGCCAGCCACGACCTGCCGCACGAATGGCCGCCCGAAGTACTGCGCGATGCAGCGCAGGTGGAATCCGTGGTGACTGCGACCGAGCGCGAAGGCCGCACCGATATCCGCCAACTGCCGCTGGTGACGATCGACGGTGCCGATGCGCGCGACTTCGATGACGCGGTCTATGCGGAGCCGAAGCGTGGCGGTGGCTGGCGCCTGATCGTGGCGATCGCCGATGTCTCGCATTACGTGCAGGTCGGCAATGCGCTGGACCGTGAGGCCTACGAGCGCAGCACCTCGACCTATTTCCCCGGTTTCGTGGTGCCGATGCTGCCGGAGACATTGTCCAACGGCATCTGCTCGCTGATGCCGAAGGTCGAGCGGATGTGCATGGTCTGCGACATGCTGGTCGACGCGGACGGCAACGTGACCAAGTCGAAGTTCTACGACGCGGTGATGCTGTCGCATGCGCGGCTCACCTACGACAAGGTGTGGGAGGCGGTCGGCCTGCGCGAGAAGGACGCGCGTCACGAAGTGGCCGACGTGCTGCCGCAGCTGGAGAACCTGCACGCGCTGTACAAGGCGATGGCCGAGCAGCGCAAGCGCCGCGGCGCAATCGACTTCGAGACGCCGGAAGTGAAGTTCCGCCTCGACCAGACCGGCAGCGTCGAGTCAATGGGCGCGACCGAGCGCAACGACGCGCACAAGCTGATCGAGGAATGCATGATCGCCGCCAACGTGCAGGCGGCGCTGTTCCTGGAGAAGAAGAAAATCCCCGCGCTGTTCCGTGCGCACGAGCCGCCGCCGGCGGAGAAGTACGAGGACCTGCAGCAGTTCCTGCGCGAGTTCAAACTGCGCATGCCACCGGTGGACGAAGTGACGCCAGCGGATTTCTCCGAAATCCTGCGCATGGTCAAGGACCGCCCCGAGCGCGAGCTGATCCAGAACGTGCTGCTGCGCTCGCAGAGCATGGCCGCGTATCAACCGGACAACCGCGGCCACTTCGGCCTGGCGCTGCAGGCTTACGCACACTTCACCTCGCCGATCCGCCGCTATCCCGACCTGCTGGTGCATCGCGCGATCCGCTTCGCGCTGACCGGCCGCAAGCCCGTCGACTACACCTACAGTCCTGCCGAGATGGCGGCGATGGCGATTCACTGCTCGCAGCGCGAGCGGCGTGCCGAGGAAGCGGAGCGCGACGTGGACGAGCGTTTCAAGTGCGCGTGGATGGAGAAGCACATCGGCAGCGAGTTCGACGGCGTCGTTACCGGCGTCACCTCGTTCGGCCTGTTTGTGGAACTGGACGCCTCGAAGGTGTCCGGCCTGGTGCACATCAGCCAGCTCGCCAACGACTACTACCACTTCGACGCGACCCGCAAATTGCTGAAGGGCGAGCGCACCGGTGCGCAGTTCCGTCTCGGCGACCACGTGCGCATCCAGGTGCTGCGCGCCAGCCTTGAGGATCGCAAGATCGATTTCCGGCTGGTCTCGCCACGCACGCCGGCGACGCCGCCCCCGGGTAGCGGCAAGGCGTATGACTACGCCGCCAGTGGCGAGCGTTACTCGTTGCCGAAGAAACCCGCGGCAACGGCCAAGGCGCCGGGCATGTTCGGCCGGGCCGCCAAGGCGATCGGCCGTGCGTTTGGGCGCAAGCCCGTCGAGGTCGCCGCGCCGGTACCCGCACCCCGCAAAGCGGAAGCGGGCGATGGTTCGCCGTCTCGCGGACAGGCGCCAACGCGCCAGCGTGCCGGCGGAGAGCGTCCGGGCCGCACTTCCGGCGTCGGCAAGGCCGAGCAGTCGTCGGGCCGTCGTCCGCGCAGGGACGGAGCGGGTAGTGGTTCCGCCAAGCGTGGTTCGGCACCTGCACCGGCACCGACTGCCACGGATGCGCCGAAAAAGAGCAGCAGGCGTCGATCGAAACCGAAACCGAAAGGCCAGTCATGAGCGAGAGTTGGATCGTCGGTATCAATCCCGTCGAAGGTGCGCTGAGCAATGATGCCGAGCGTGTGCGCGAAGTGCTGGTCGAGAACGGCCAGCGCAATGCCCGTGTGCTGGAACTGGCCGAGCGTGCGAAGAAGCTGAATATCCCGGTGCAGCATCGTCCGCGCGATGAACTGGACAAGCTGGCGGGTGAGGCGCGCCACCAGGGTGTGGTGGCGCGTTACGAAGCGGCCGCGGTCGCGCACGAGAACGATCTGGCCGGCCTGCTGGAACGTGACGGCAGCGACACGCTGGTACTGGTACTCGATGGTGTCACCGATCCGCACAACCTCGGTGCCTGCCTGCGCAGCGCGGCGGCGGCCAAGGTCACCGCGGTGATCGTGCCAAAGGATCGCGCGGTCGGCCTGACCCCTGTCGTGCGCCGCGCTTCGGCCGGCGGCGCCGATCGGGTGCCGCTGATCGCGGTGACCAATCTGGCGCGGACATTGCGCGAGCTGAAGGATGCCGGCGTATGGATTACCGGCCTGGCCGGCGACACCGACACCACGGTCTACGGCGTGGACTTCCGCGGTCCGGTGGCGATCGTGCTGGGCAGCGAGGGCGAGGGCATCCGCCGGCTCACCCGCGAACTATGCGATTTCGTGGCGAAGATCCCGATGCCGGGTCTGATGGAAAGCCTCAACGTCTCCGTCGCCACCGGCGTGGTGCTGTTCGAGGCGTTGCGCCAGCGGAGCGCCAAGCGATGACCACGATCTTTTGGCACGACTGGGCTGGTTACATCGGCGTGGCGCTGGTGTTGCTGGCATTCCTGCTGCTGCAGGCGCACAAGCTGCACGGCAATGGTCTGACCTATCAGCTGCTGAACGTGTTTGGCGCGCTCGGCGTATTGCTGTCGCTGGTGTTCGGCAGCTTCAACACGTCGGCCTTCGTGATGGAGGCGGCGTGGCTGCTGATCAGCATCTACGGCATCGTTCGAGGGCTGCGCGTGCGGCGCGAGGAACGGGCGCCTGATTCGCACGCGAGTGGCTTGTAGGAGCCCGCTGGCGGGCGACGCTCTGCATCACATCAAGCCGGGAAGCGCATCGCCCGCCAGCGGGCTCCTACAAAAAAACAGCGGTGGCGCTATTCGCCGAGCCGGGTCATCTCCGGGCTGGAGGTCAGGTCGCCCTTGCTGCGCTGCTTGTTGAGCGGTTCGCCGGTGACCTGGAACCACACGTTCTCTGCGATGTTGGTGGCGTGGTCGCCGATCCGCTCGATGTTCTTGGCCATGAACAACAGGTGCGTGCACGGCGTGATGTTGCGCGGGTCTTCCATCATGTAGGTGAGCAGCTGACGGAAGTAGCCGGTATAAGCCTCGTCCAGCACCACGTCGTTCTTCCACACCTGGTAGGCGCGCTCGGCATCGCGGTCGCGATAGGCGGCCAGTACCTCGCGCACGCCGGATGCCGCCAGTTCGACCAGATAGGCCAGGCCAGCGGCCGGGTGGACCGGCGCCACCATCGACAACGCGATCGAGCGCTTGGCCATGTTTGCGGCGTAGTCGCCGATGCGCTCGATATCGGCAGCGATGCGCAGGGCGGCGAACACGTTGCGCAGGTCGCCGGCCATCGGCGCGCGCAGTGCCAGCAGGCGCACCACGTCGTGGCTGATCTCCTGTTCGAGCTGATCGATCGCGTCGTCGTTGCCGACCACGTGCTGCGCGGCGCGTTCGTCGCGTCGTTCAAGTACGTCGAGGGCCGCTTCCAGCTGGGTCACCGACAGCTCGCCCATGCGCACGATTTCTCCGGTGAGTCGGGTCAGCTCGCCGTCGTAGCTCTTGATGATGTGGTCTTTGTCGGTGTTCATGAGTCTGCCTTTTGTTGTTCCCTTCTCCTTATGGGAGAAGGTGCCCGAAGGGCGGATGAGGGTTCGGTCGGAGCGGGGCATTGACGCTCCGACCGAACCCTCGCCCCAGCCCCTCTCCCAAAGGGAGAGGGGCTTCAATCAGCCAAACCTGCCGGTAATGTAATCCTCGGTCTGTTTCTTGCCCGGCTTGGTGAAAATCTTCTCGGTCTGGTCGAACTCGATCAGCTCGCCCAGGTACATGAAGGCGGTCTGGTCGGAGCAACGCGCCGCCTGCTGCATGTTGTGGGTGACGATGACGATGGTGAATTCGCTTTTCAACTCTTCCACCAACTGCTCGATGCGGCTGGTGGCGATCGGATCGAGCGCCGAGGTCGGCTCGTCCAGCAGCAGCACCTCGGGCTTCAGTGCGATCGCGCGGGCGATGCACAGGCGCTGCTGCTGACCGCCGGAGAGGCCGAGCGCGTTGTGCTTCAGCTTGTCCTTCACTTCGTCCCACAGCGCGGCGCTGCGCAGCGCCTGCTCGACACGGCCTTCCATGTCCGACTTCGACAATTTTTCGTGGTGACGGATGCCGTAGGCGACGTTTTCGTAAATCGTCATCGGGAACGGCACCGGCTTCTGGAACACCATGCCGATCTTGCTGCGCAGGCGGTTCATCGAATAACCGGGATCGAGGATGTTCTCGCCGTCCAGTTCGATCGATCCCTTCGCTTCAAGCTTGGGATAGATCGCATAGATGCGGTTGAAGACGCGCAGCAGGGTCGACTTGCCGCAGCCGGACGGGCCGATGATCGCGGTGACCTGCTTCTCGGGGATGTCCATGCTGATGCCTTTCAGCGCCTCGAAGCCGTTGTAGTAGAAGTGCAGGTCGCGCACGGTGAGCTTGGGCGCGACAGCCGCCGCTGCCGCCGGCGCCGGGTGGGTGGCGATGGCGGAATCAGTCATGGGACACCTTGTTGCGGGAAAGGATCAGGCGCGAAGCCAGGCTCAGCAGCAGCACGAACATGGTGATCACGAACGCGCCGGCCCAGGCCAGCGCGTGCATCGCGTCGCCGGGGTCGTTGGCGTACTGGTAGATGATTTGCGGCAGGCTGGACATCTTCTCGATCGGGTTGATCGCCATGTAATTGTTGCCGAACGCGGTGAACAGCAGCGGCGCGGTCTCGCCGCTGATGCGTGCCAGTGCCAGCAGCACGCCAGTGATGATGCCCGAACGCGCGGCGCGGATCAGGATCTGCAAGGTCAGTTTCCATTGCGGCACGCCCAGCGACAATGCCGCTTCGCGCAAGGTGGACGGCACCAGTCGCAGCATCTCGTCGGTGGTGCGCACGATCACCGGCAGCGCGATCAGCGCCAGCGCCACGCCGCCGGCGAAACCGGAGAACGAGGTCGAGCCGTGGGTGAGCGCGGTGCTCGGCAGCACGATGATGGTGTAGACGAACAGACCCATCACGATCGACGGCGCCGACAGCAGGATGTCGTTGAGGAAGCGGATCGATTCGCCCAGCTTGGTGCGGTTTGCGTATTCGGCCAGCCAGGTGCCGGCCAGCACGCCGATCGGGGTGGCGATCGCAATGCCGATGAAGTTGATGATCAGGCTGCCGACCATCGCGTTGGCCAGGCCGCCGTCCTCGCCATAGGCGGTGATTTTGGTGAACAGTTTCAGGTCCAGCGCGCTGATGCCCTGGCGCAGGGTTTCCCACAGGATCCAGGCCAGGAAGGCCAGGCCGATCAGGGTCGCCAGCGTGCTCAGCAGCATCGCCAGCGCGTTGGTGATGCGGCGGCGCAGGTAGGGCGAAGTCATCAGCGGCCCTCCTTGCTGGCCAGCCGGCGCAGCATCAGCCGCGCGATCAGCAGCACGATGAAGGTGACCACGAACAGCAGGAACGCCAGCGCCATCAGCGAGGATTTCTGCAGGCCGGACGCTTCGCTGAACTGGTTCGCGATGGTCGAGGCGATCGAGGTGCCCGGGTCGAGCAGCGACGCCGACAGCTGCATCGCATTGCCCAGCACGAAGGTCACCGCCATCGTTTCGCCGAGCGCGCGACCGAGGCCGAGGAAGATGCCGCCGATCACCGCCGAGCGCGTATACGGCAGCACGATGTCCCACGATACCTCCCAGGTGCTGGAGCCCAGCGCATAGGCCGACTCCTTCAACCGGGTCGGCACGGTCTGGAACACCTCGCGCATCACCGACGAAATGAACGGGATGATCATGATCGCCAGCACGATGCCGGCGACCAGGATGCTGGCGCCGAACGGGTAGTCGCTGGCGAACAGCTTGCCGACGAACGGCACATGTGCGGCCACCCACGACAGCTTGCCGTCGTCGGGTTTGTTGCCGAGGTTGCTGGTCAGCCACGGCTTGATGTGTGCGGCGAAAAACGGGGCGAAGATGAACAGGCCCCACA
>JBEPVP010000183.1:0-7180 GCA_041690935.1 Rhodanobacter sp. | reverse complement strand
ATCAGCTCATGCATGCCGGGCTTGAACTTGCGTCCGGCGACCACCTTGACGTTGGGCCGCACCGTCCACGCCTCGTCGCCGATGCCGCGCAGCTGCACGCTGCCGACATCATCGGCGGTGCCACCCTTGAGCTGGAGATTGGCGGCGACCACCATCTCCGCCGAGGCGATCGGCTTGCCCTGCGCGTCGCGGGCGATGCCGGGCGTCTGCGGAATCACCACCAGGCTCTCGCGCTCGAGCACCGACATCACTTCCGAAGCCGACGCGCCGCGCATCACGATCGCGGTATCGGTACTGCCGGTCTTGCGCAGGGTTTCGCTGTAGCCCTCGCCCATCGCCAGCAGCGCGACCAGCACACCGACCACGCCGGCAATGCCGATCACGATCACCGACGAGGATCCGATCCGCTGCCGCAAGGTGCTCACGCCTACCGCCGTCACCGAGGCCGCCTGGCGACCCTGGCGGGTCAGTGCCATCCACACCGCGAACAGCACGGCCGCGGCCAGCACGATGGGCCAGGACAGCTTGACCCAGATCGCCAGCGCCACCACGAGGATCACCAGCAGGCCCAGGCTGATCATGAAATTCTTGAATTTGTTCATGGGGTAATCCTCAGCGTCCGGCCAATGCATCGACGATATTCAGGCGCATGGCGCGCAGCGCCGGCAGGGCGCCGACCACCAGGCCGATCAACACCATCAGGCCAATGCCCAGCGCCCAGTTGCCCGCGCCCACCGGCGGCAGCGCCAGCCCGCTGTTGGCGCCGACCGCGGGAATCAGCACGGTGGCAATGCCTAGCCCCAGCACCCCGCCGATCACCAGCAACAGCACCGACTCGGCCAGCACCATGCACAGCACGCTGCGGCTGGAGAAACCGATCGTCTTGAGCACGGCCAGTTCGGACGTCCGTTCGCGCACCGCCTGCATCATGGTGTTGCCCGACAGCAGCATCAGGGTGAAGAACACCGCGCCCATGATCGAGCCGACGATCAGCCCGATATCAGCCAGTTGCTTGATCCAGTTCGCCGTGGCCGCCTGCTCGGTCTGCGTGCGCGTCTCGTGATCGGAGTTCGCCGAGATCGCGTCGATGGTCTTGGCCACGCGATCGGCCTGGTTCACGTCGGTGACGCGACTGACGTACCAGCCCACCGCGCCGCGGTTGTATGGCGTGCTGTCGTCAAAATATTTCCAGTGCAGCAGGATCAGCTGGTTGAACATGCCGCCGGCACTCTTGTCCTTCGGATGCAGGATGCCGACGATGTCGAAGCTCCAGTTCTTGGTACCGTCGTGGGTCGGGAAGATGGTCGATTGCAGCGGCAGCTTGTCGCCGACCTTCCAGTGGTATTTTTTTGCCAGGGCCTCGCCGACCAGCACGCCGGTGCGGGTGTCCGCGTAGGCCTTGCGCTGCTCGGCGCTCACCTCGATTTCCGGGAACAGGTCGAGGTAGTTCGGGCTCACCGCGAAGCTGAAGATCTGGTTGTGCGGATCCTGATAGGCGCCGCCGAACCAGTTCGCGTAAGCCACCGCCTTGACCCCGGCCACCTTGCTGATCGGCAGCTCCAGCGACGACGGCAGCGGCTGGATGAACGACAGCTTCGAACCGGTCTGCAGGCGCTCGGCACCGTTGGCGCTCTTGCCGGCCTGGTTGAACGAGGTACGCACCGCGTCGAGCATGCCGAACAGCAGGAACGCGGCCATGATCGACACCAGCGTGAGTATCGTGCGGGTCTTGCGCCGGAACAGCGCGGCCCAGATCAAGTGGAGGTATTTCATGACGGAATCCTCGGCGGATCGCGGTGCTCCCTCCCCTGCGCGCAGGGGAGGATTGGGGTGGGGTCGCTCTTCGCGGCAAGATCAAAAGCCTTACCCCCTCCCAGCCTCCCCCTGCATGCAGGGGGAGGAGCAAGGCCGCGGCGCTCTGGAACAAGGCCGCGGTGCTCCCTCCCCTGCGCGCCCCTGAAGGGACTTCCTTCGGTCGCAGAAAGGGTTGGGGTGGGGTCGCTCTTGCCCATCACGCCACCGCCTGTTCGACCAGGGTGCCCTTGTCCAGATGCAGCGTATGGCTGGCGTATTCGGCCGCCTTCGGATCGTGCGTGACCATCACGATGGTCTTGCCGTGCTCGCGGTTGAGTTGCTGCAGCAGGCCGAGCACGTCCTCGGCGGACTGACGATCGAGATCGCCGGTGGGTTCGTCGCAGACCAGCAGGGTCGGATCGGAGACGATAGCGCGGGCGATCGCCACACGCTGCTGCTGGCCGCCGGAGAGTTCGCCTGGCTTGTGGCTGGCACGATCGGCCAGGCCCACCAGTTGCAACGCGATCGATGCGTTCTTCCTGCGCTGCGATGCCGACAGTTTCGTCAGCAGCAGCGGCAGCTCCACATTGCGCTGCGCCGACAGCATCGGCATCAGGTTGTAGAACTGGAAGATGAAGCCGACGTTCGACGCACGCCACTTCGCCAGCGCGCCGCCGCCGAGCTGGTCGATGCGCTGGCCGCCCACGCTGATGCTGCCGGCGCTAGGCGCATCGAGCCCGCCGATCAGGTTGAGCAAGGTGGTCTTGCCCGAGCCGGACGGTCCCATCAACGCCAGGAAGTCGCCTTCGGCGATATCCAGGTTGACGTGGTGCAGCACTTCGACTTTCTGCTTGCCGCGCTCGTAGGTCTTGGCGAGGTTCTGGATCTCGATCAGCGTGCCCATGGCAATACTCCGGTGTGTATGCGTTTTGTAGGAACCCGCTGGCGGGCGATGCTCCTGGGTGGTTCGAAAGGCATCGCCCGCAAGCGGGCTCCTGCATGGGGATGAAACGAGCTACGGTTTTTTCATCTGGACGTCCGAACCATCTTTCAGCTCGGCCGGCGGCGACACCACCACGCTGTCGCCCGGTTTCACCGCTGCCGGCAGCAGCCGCAGTTCGCCATAGGATTGCGTGGCGGGGTTCACCGTGCGCTGGCGCACCTGATTGCCGTCGAGCACGAATATCACGTTGTGGCCGTCGCGCTGCACGATCGCCGTCGCCGGCACCAGCACGCCTTGCGGCAGCTGCGCCGTCGTCTTCGATTTCTCTTCCAGAAACGACACCCGCGCGCCCATGTCGGGTACCACGCGAGCGTCCTTCTTCTCCAGCGCCACGCGCACCTTGATGGTGGCCTTGCCGCGATCGGCGGTGGGCACGATGGCGACGACGTGGGCGGGAATGGTCCAGTCCGGATACGCATCCAGCACCGCCTCGGCCGGCATGCCCGGCTTGACCCGGCCGATATACGCCTCGTTGACATCGACGTCCACTTCCAGCGAATCCATGTCGACGATGGTGCCCACGCCGGTGCGGGTGAAGCCGCCGCCGGCGGACAGCGGCGAGATGATCTCGCCGACCTGCGCGTCCTTGGTGGTGACCACGCCGCTGAATGGCGCGCGCACCACGGTGTAGTCGAAGTTCACCTTCGCCACGTTGGCCTGGGCGTCGGCCGACCTGGCCTGCTGCTGCTGCGCGCCGAGCTGGGCGCGCAGGCTGTTGACCTGGGTCTGTGCCTGCTCGGCACTCTGTTTGGACACCAGCCCGCGGCCGACCAGCGACTGCAACCGTGCGGCATCGTGAACGCTCTGCGCCAACTGCGCCCGGTTCTGCGCCAGCAGCGCATGCGCGGCATCGGCCTGCGCGCGCGCCGCCGCCAGGTTGGCCTTGTAGCCGCTGTCGTCCAGCCGCGCCAGCACCTGGCCCAGCTTGACGTGATCGCCCTCCTCGATCAGCACCGCGGTCAGCGTGCCGGTGATCTGCGCCGACACCGTGGCCTGCCGCCGCGCGGTGACATAGCCGGTGGCCTGCAGCACCGATCCGGCCTCGCTGTTGGAAGCGGGCGTGACCGCCGTGGCGGTCTGCACCACCACCGCGCGATGACCAAGCAGCATCCAGCCAGCACCGCCGAGCAGCGCCAGCAACACAACCACGGCACCCGCGATCCATGGCCAGCGGCGCGGGCCACTGTCGTGATCCTCACGCTGGTGGCGCTCGATACGCAGTTCCTTCAACAGTTCAGCGTTGTCCACTGTGTTCCCCGCCCGGCACTGCCGGTTGCTCGATGTAGGCAAGATTGAACGATCGGTTGCATCGCGATCAGGGTGCAGCATCAGTCATCGTCGGTGACAGGTGTCATCCGGCCTTCCAGGAGGCTACTGTACCGCGGGATTTGCTACGCTTGCCGGCATGACTTACGCCATCACCCCTCCCGCGCTCCCGAGTCTGCCGATCATCGGCAGCGATCAGCGTTTCCCGATCCGGCGGGTGTTCTGCATCGGCCGCAACTATGCCGAGCATGCCCGCGAGATGGGTGCCAGCGTGGACCCGGCCGCGCCGATGTTTTTCTGCAAGCCGGCCGACGCGGTGGTCAGCGATGGTGCGGACCTGCCGTACCCGCAGGCTACCAGCGATCTGCATCACGAGGTGGAGATGGTGGTGGCGCTGGGCGGCGGCGGGCGCGATCTCGCTCCGGAACAATGCGCTGCGCTGGTATGGGGTTATGGCGTGGGACTGGACCTGACCCGCCGCGACCTGCAGGCGCTGGCCAAGGCCAAGGGGCATCCGTGGGACGTGGCCAAGGCGTTCGATCACTCCGCGCCGGTCTCCGCATTGCGCTCGGCTTCCGCGGCGACGCTGGATGCCAGCAGCGTGTTGCGGTTGCACGTGAACGGCGAGCTGCGCCAGCAGGCCACGCTGGGCGAGATGGTGCATGACGTGCCGCAGATCATCGCGGCGTTGTCGAAGCTGTTCGAGCTGAAAGCCGGCGACCTGATCTTCACCGGCACGCCGGCCGGGGTGGCGGCCTTGCAGCGCGGCGATCGCTTTCACGCCGAACTGGTAGGCATTGCCGAACTGGACGGCCGCGTTGTCTGAGTGCCACAGGAGGCGCCATGCCCCTCCCCCTGTGCGCCGCAGTGGTGACGCGCTAAAGTCGGCCCGCCATCCGGCCCAATCGAAGGGGTAGCAGCATGAGCATGCTCAGCGAATTCAAGGCTTTCGCGATGCGCGGCAATGTCATCGACCTGGCGGTCGGTGTGGTTATCGGCGGGGCGTTCGGCAAGGTCGTCTCCTCGCTGGTCGACCAAATCGTCATGCCTCCCATCGGCTGGCTCATCGGCGGCATCGACTTCAGCAATCTGAAGTGGGTACTGCGGCCGGCCGACAACACCGTTCCGACACACAAGATCGCCGAGGTGGCGATCCAGTACGGCGCGTTCATCAACACGGTGATCCAGTTCATCATCATCGCGCTCGCGATCTTCCTGGTGATCAAGGCGATCAACCGGCTAAGCCACCAGCGGGAAGAAGCTCCGGCCGCACTCGCCGCCGAAGTGGTGCTGCTCTCGGAAATTCGCGATTTGCTGAAGAGCAGGCCGTAACCGAACGCCGGTAGGAGCGCACCCTGTGCGCGATGCTCTTGCGCCAATCAATCTCAGGGCATCACGCACAGGGCGCACTCCTGCAACTACATTTTCCTGCACCATGACTTCTGGCCTAAGCGATAACCGACGGCAGCCCCATAATCGGGGTTTCCTCCGCGGAGTCTCCCGATGCGCCGTCTTCCCCTCACCCTGCTCGCCGCCAGCCTGCTGCTGGCCAGTGGCATCGCCTGCGCTGCCAACACCACGATTCCCGCTACGGCCGTAAAGACGGCCGAACAGTTGCGCGACAAGGCAATGCACGACGACACCGGCTACCGCATCGTTGCATCGCTGACGACCGAGGTCGGCCCGCGTATGGCCGGCAGCAATGCCGACCAGCGCGCACGCGACTGGGCGGTGGCGAAGTTCAAGGCGCTCGGCTACGACAAGGTCTACACCGAAGCGGTGAGCTACCCGTTGTGGGTGCGACGCAGCGAACACGGCGCGATCGTGGCACCGTTCCCGCAACCGCTGGTGCTGACCGCGCTGGGCTACTCACCGGGCACGCCGAAGGGCGGGCTCACCGCCCAGGTAGTGAAGTTTGACAGCCTGGACGCGCTGAAGGCGGCCGACCCGGTCAGTGTGAAAGGCAAGATCGTCTACATCGGCTATCGCATGCAGCGCGCGAAGGACGGCCACGGCTACGGCATGGGTTCGGCCGTGCGCACCGCCGGCCCACCGATCGCCGCCGCCAAGGGCGCCGCCGGCTACCTGCTTCGCTCGGCGGGCACCGACGCGCATGAGCGTATCGCGCACACCGGCGTCACCGGTTTCCGCGACCCGGCCAAGGCGATTCCCGCCGCGGCGCTGTCCAACCCCGACGCTGACCAGCTCGAACGCGTGCTGGCTTACGGCAAGCCGGTCAGCGTGAAACTGGATCTGGATTGCGGCATCGTCGGCCAGTACATCGGCGCCAACGTGATCGGCGAGATCACCGGCAGCAAGCATCCCGACCAGGTGGTCGCGATCGGTGGCCACCTGGATTCATGGGATCCGGGCACCGGTGCGATCGATGACGGCGCCGGTGTAGCCATCGCGATGGCAGCCGGCAAGCTGATCCACGACCTGCCGCGGCGGCCCGACCGCACGATCCGGGTGATCGCGTTTGCCAACGAGGAAATGGGCCTGTGGGGTGGTCGCGCCTACGCCGACAAGCACGCGGACGAGGTGGCAAAATTCCAGCTCGGCACCGAATCGGATTTCGGCGCCGGCCCGGTCTGGCGCATGAGCGCCAGCGTGAAGCCGCAGGCGCGTGGCGCGATCGACCAGATCGCCAAGGTACTGGCGCCGATTGGCGTGGCCTACGACGCCAGCAAGCCCGGCGGCGGCGGCTCGGACCTGTCGCAAATGCATGGCAAGGGCATGGCCGCGCTGTCGCTGGGCCAGGACGGCACGAACTATTTCGACTGGCACCACACGCCCAACGACACGCTGGACAAGATCGACCCGAAGGAACTGGCGCAGAACGTGGCGGTGTATGCGGCGTTCTCGTACATGGCGGCGCAAGCGGACGGTGACTTCGGCTCAGCACCAGGCGCGTTTGCGAAAGACGGCGCCGGCGAATAAGCCTTTCATGAAGAAGTGAGCGGAGAGGCGTGAGAGATGAGTGGAAGCCACACTCGCTCCTCACCCCTCTTCGCCCGCGTCTCCGGCAAGAGCCGGGGGGGCGGGGGCGCCCCCAAACGGCCGGCGGGGGGGGGGGGGGCCCGCCCGCCCCCCAGGGGAGGCCAGGGTGGGAAAGCC